>JBAUEK010000106.1:0-9494 GCA_049678565.1 Methyloceanibacter sp.
GCCGAGCAGGCCGATTCGCATGGTATTGCCGAAATTGTCGGTGATTTCCTTCAACTCCGGCGTCGCCACGATCTCAATGGTCTTCTTGTCACGCTCGACCCCGAAATGGAGCGTCTGATTGGGGCTCGTGGCGACAATGCGCTGCATCTGACTGAAGCTGTCGATGGCCTGGCCGTCGATATTGACGACGAGGTCACCCGAAACGAATCCGGCCTTTTCCGCCGCGCTGCCCGGATTGACGACATCGACCTTGGCCGCCGTGGTTCGCTCGCCGAAAAACGTGAAAATTGCGGTGAAGATGACGATAGCCAGGATGAAATTGGCGATCGGGCCGGCAGCCACGATCGCGGCGCGGGCCGGCAAGGATTTGCCCTGAAAACTCCGTTTCCGCTCCTCCGCCGACAGGCCCTCGAGAGCCTTGCCGCCGCTTTGGGCGCTCGCGACATTGTCGTCGTCGATGAATTTCACATAGCCGCCGAGCGGGATCCATGAGAGGCGCCAGCGCGTGCCCAATTTGTCGGTAAAGCCGACAATCTCGGGGCCGAAGCCGATCGAGAAGGTCCTGACCGCAACCCCGAACCAGCGCGCCACGAGAAAGTGGCCGAGCTCGTGGAAAAACACCACGACGGTGAGCACGAACAAGAAGGGGAGCAGGTAGGAGAGCAGCGTGTCGCCGAAGCTTGAAAGCTGGAGAATCGTGTCCATGAGGTAGGTTATCCCAGATGCTAGGCGACTTCCTAGCGTGCCCGATTGGGTTGCGCAAATCGGAGCAAAAGCGACCGGGCGACAGCCCTTGCCTCGTCATCGAGGGCAAGAATGTCCTCAACGCTATCCGGGTCCAAGCCGACGAGGTCGCTCGCCCGATCGAGTGTCGCCTCGACCAGATCGGCGATCGCCAGGAAGCCGATTCTACCGTCGAGAAAGGCCTCGACGGCCACCTCGTTGGCGGCGTTCAAGATGGTGCTGGCGCTGCCGCCGGCGGCGAGCACTTCTCGCACCAGGCGCAGCGCCGGGAATTGCGCCTCGTCCGGGGGTTCGAAGGAGAGATCGCCGATGCTGGCGAGGTCGAGCCGCTCGGTCGGTGCCTCCATGCGGTTGGGCCAGGCGAGGCTGTAAGCGATCGGCGTGCGCATGTCGGGGCAACTCATCTGCGCCAGCACCGAGCCGTCGCGGTAATAAACCAGGCAATGCACGATGGATTGCGGATGGATCAGCACCTCGAGCCGGTCGGCCTCGACCGCGAAGAGGTGATGCGCCTCGATGAGTTCGAGCGCTTTGTTCATGAGGGTCGCCGAATCGATGGTGACCTTCGGACCCATCGTCCAGTTGGGATGGGCGAGCGCCTGCTCCGGGGTCACGCCCGCCATGTCGGCGAGGCTCCACGATCTGAACGGTCCGCCCGAGGCCGTGAGACAGATGCGCTCGACCTTCTCGGCCGACACGCCCCCCATCACTTGCATCGCGGCGGAGTGCTCGGAGTCGACGGGCAGAAGCGTGGTCTCGTGGCGCGCCACCTCGCGCATGAAGATCCGACCGGCGGAGACCAGGCATTCCTTGTTGGCAAGCGCCGTGCAAGTGCCTTGCCGGACGGCTGCGAGCGTTGGCCGGAGACCGGCAGCGCCGACGATCGCCGCCATGACCCAATCGGCCGGGCGGCTTGCGGCCTCGATCAGGGCCACGTCGCCCGCCGCCACTTCGATGCCGCTACCGGAGAGATGGGCGCGAAGCGCCTCAAGGCAAGTCTCGTCGGCGACGACCGCAATTTCGGCCTTGTGCGTGATCGCAAGCTCGGCCAGGCGTTTGGCATTCCTGCCGCCGGTTAGCGCCACGACCTGGTAGGCGGTCGGATTGCGGCCTACGAGGTCGAGCGTGCTCTCGCCGATCGAACCCGTGGCGCCGAGGATCGAGATCCGCCGAGGTTTTGCCTCGGTCGGCTTGGACCTGAAGGAGGCGGCACCAGGGGCCAGTAGGGTCATACGTAACGCCTCACCAAAACAGCAAGCCATGGCCGGGATTGGACGGATCCCGCAATGCAATCAAAGCCGCCGCGATTGCGGCTATGAGAAGGCCGTCGATGCGGTCGAGCAACCCCCCATGGCCCGGGATGAGATCGCTCATGTCCTTGGCGCCAAAGCGGCGCTTCACGGCGCTCTCGCTCAAATCACCGATTTGGCACGCTGCCGCAATCGCAACGCTGACAAGCGCCAGGCGCGGCGCCGAGGTTCCTTTCAGCATGAGGGCGAAGGCGTAGCCGACAAGTGCCGGTGCCAGCGTGCCCACGATGAGCCCGCTCCAGGTCTTCTGCGGCGAGATCCGGGGAGCAAGCTTTGGCCCGCCAAGCAGCCGGCCGCCGGCATAGGATGCGGTATCCGTGGTCCAGGCCACGGCGAAGACAAAGAGCAGGGCCATGGTACCCCAGGCTGGGTCGCTGCGGAGCCAAACCATCGACCAGGCCGGCAGCACCGAATAAGCGAGCCCGAGCAGCGACCAGCCCAGCGTGCCGGAGGAAAGTCCAAGAAACCCGGTTCCGGCGAAGGCGGCGGCCGCCGCGACGAGGGCAAGTTCGGGACGGGATATTGTCACCAGCACGGCGATGGCCGCGATGGCGGCGGCTTGAATGAGCGCGATGGCATCGAAGCTCGCGCCCCGCACCAGCCGTCCCCACTCCCAGGCGACGGCGACGCCCGCCACGATCACGAGCGCGGCGAATGTCCAGGGGCTGACGATGACGGCCGCGAGCGCGAGCGCCCCGAGCACCAGAGCGGAGGCGATCCGCGTCGCCGTCTCCGACTTTTGCGCCTTGGGACTGGCGCTGCCCGGCGGCATCTCAAGCGGCGTCACGCGGTCGATCTCGCCTTGAGGCCACCGAAGCGGCGGGCTCGCTGCTGATATTCGGCGATCGCGGCTTCGAATGTCTCACGCGAGAAATCGGGCCAATAGGCGTCGATGAACACAAACTCGCCATAGGCGAGCTGCCACAGGAGAAAATTGCTCAAGCGCATCTCCCCGCTCGTGCGAATGAGCAGGTCCGGATCCGGCAAGTCGGCGGTGTCGAGGTAAGAGGAGAAGCGCTCAGGCGTAATGTCGGCCGTGGCGAGCGACCCGCGCTTGACGTCCTCGGCGATGCGGGCGGCGGCACGGGCGATCTCATCCCGGGCGCCGTAGTTGAAGGCGATGGTGAGATTGAGTGTCGTATTGTCCTTGGTGAGGAGGACCGCGTCGTCGATCATGCGCAAGACATCGTCATCGAGGCCCTGGCGCGTGCCGATGATCCTGATCTTGACGCCATTCTTGTGCAGGTCGGCGAGGTCTCGCCGGATGAAGCGGCGCATGAGGCCGAACAGGTCGCGGATTTCCTGGTGCGGGCGCGACCAGTTCTCCGACGAGAAGCTGAACAAAGTGAGGTGGGTGATGCCAAGATCGAGCGCGGTCTTGACCGCTTGCCGGACGCTCTCCACGCCTTGGCGGTGACCTTCGGCGCGCGGGAGGCCTCGCTCGGCGGCCCACCGGCCGTTGCCGTCCATAATGATGGCAATATGCCGAGGGGCCGGTATGTCGGCGCCCGACCAGGCAAGCTCCTCTGCTGCGAGCGTCACGTTTCGGTGCTCCAATGCCCTAAGAGATCAGGCCCGCGCCGGTCCGGCGGCTAGACCTGCATGATCTCAGCTTCCTTGCCGGCTAGCGCCTCGTCGATTTCCTTGATCACCTTGTCGGTCAAGTCTTGCACCTTGGTGGCGAGCCCGTGGTGGTCGTCCTTGCCGATGTCTCCGTCCTTCTCCATGCGCTTCAGGTGCTCCATGCCGTCGCGGCGGACGTTGCGTACGGCCACGCGCGCCTGCTCGGAGTATTTATGCGCAACCTTCGCCAGCTCGTGGCGCCGCTCCTCGTTGAGCTCGGGGATCGGCAGCCGGAGAAGCTGGCCTTCCACCACGGGGTTCAACCCCAGATCCGATTCCCGGATGGCGCGCTCGACCGCGCCGACTTGGGTCTTGTCCCAAACCTGCACCGTGATCAGGCGGGATTCGGGGACGTTGACGGTTGCAAGCTGATTGAGTGGCATCTGGTTGCCATAGGCATTGACCATGATCGGGTCGAGCAAGCTCATATTGGCCCGTCCAGTCCGCAATCCGCCGAATTCCTGCTTGAGCACCGTGAGGGCGCCGCGCATGCGCCGCTCGATCTCCGCTAGGTCGAAGCCAGCCATGTCGTCTCTCCTCCTCGCGCGGTCGCTCTGCGCGCTTGGGTAAGCTTATCATTCACGCCTTGCAGCGGCTGCCGCCGGCGTCCGGGCACCGTCCACTAGGCTATCGTGGTCGAGGAGCCCTTCCCTTGCAACACCGCAGCCAAGCCGCCTTCACCCTTGATGGAGAACACAATTATCGGAATCTGGTTGTCCCGGGCAAGTGCGACCGCGGCGCCGTCCATGATGCGCAGGTCCTGCCCCAATACCGCGTCATAGCTCAGAGCATCGTAACGCTTTGCCCTGGGGTTCTTCTCCGGGTCGGCATCGTAGACGCCGTCGACCTGGGTCGCCTTGAAAATCGCGTCGCAACCCATCTCGGCCGCGCGAAGGGCTGCGGTCGTGTCGGTGGTGAAAAAGGGATTGCCAGTGCCCCCGACGAAGATCACCAGCCGGCCGTCTTCGAGATGCGCAAGAGCGCGAGGTCGGATGAAAGTCTCGCAAATGCTGGGCATGGGGATGGCGGACATGACCCTTGCGGGCTGTCCTCGGGATTCAAGCGCCTGAGCGAGGGCAAGGCCGTTCATGACCGTCGCCAGCATGCCCATATAGTCGCCGCTGACCCGGTCCATGCCGTCGGCCGCGCCGGCGACGCCACGATAGATGTTGCCGCCGCCGACCACGATGCAGAGCTTGATGCCAAGATCCGAAGCTTCGCTGATGTCGGATGCGACGCGGTTCAGCACGGCCAGATCGATGCCGTAGCCGTTCTTCCCCATCAGTGCCTCGCCCGAGAGCTTGACCAGGATCCGATTGTAACGGAGCGAGCGGCCAGTGCGCGGTGCTGCCATTAGCCCAGCCTCCTTGCGGATCGAGCGGTCGCCGTCCCGAAGATCGGCGACCGGGACACCCGGTTCTCTCGCTCCGCCTCTATGACCCCGATGCCGCGGCGGCGACTTCCGCGGCGAAATCGCTCTCGGGCCGGTCGATCCCCTCCCCGAGGGCAAAACGATGGAAGCCGACGATCTTGATCGGCGCGCCTGCGTCCTGCTCCGTCGCGGCAAGCGCCTTGGCGACCGTGGTATCCGGATCATGGATAAAGGCCTGCGACAGGAGGACGACCTCCTCGTAGAATTTGCGCAAGCGACCCTCGACCATCTTTTCGATCACGGGTTCGGGCTTGCCGGACTCCTTCGCCTGCTCGGTCAGGACCGCGCGCTCGCGTTCGACCAGGGCGGGATCGAGGCTGCCAGTGTCGATCGCCTGCGGATTGGCTGCGGCGATGTGCATGGCGACCTGCTTGCCGAAGCTTTGCAGCTTCTCCGCATCGCCCTTCGATTCGAGCGCCACGATGACGCCGATCTTGCCGAGTCCCGGCCCCACGCTGTTGTGCATGTAGTTGGCGATCGCGCCGTCCTTCACCGTGAGATAGGCGCTGCGCCGAAGCGTCATGTTCTCGCCGATCGACCCGATCATCTCCTTCAGATGATCGGCGACGGTGGTTTTGCCGGCGCCATATTTGGCTTTGGCCAGCGCCTCGACATCGCCTTTGGCTTTCAGCGCGTCCGCCGCGATCGTGCTCACCATGTCTTGGAAGCTGTCATTGCGGGCGACGAAATCGGTCTCGGAGTTGACCTCGACCAGGGCCGCCTGCTTGGCGTCGGTGGCGAGCCCGATCAGCCCTTCCGCGGCCACCCTGCCCGCCTTCTTGGCGGCTTTGGCCAAGCCCTTGGCGCGCAGCCAATCGACGGCCGCCTCCATGTCGCCGCCGGTCTCGTTCAGGGCCGCCTTGCAATCCATCATCCCCGCGCCGGTCTTATCGCGCAGGTCCTTGACCATCGTTGCCGTAATCGCTGTCATACTTTTCCTCTTAGGACGGCACCTCGTCTGCCCGTCCTAGCCGTTATCCTCAACCAGTTCAGGTGTCTCGGCTTTTGCCTCGGGCTCGGACGGCTCCGACGTGGGCGTTTGCTCCGGCTTGGCTTTGCCATTGCCCGCGGACTTGGCTTCGTTCCGGCCGCCCTTGGACCGGGCCTTGCGCTCGCCCGCCGGGGCCGCGGCCTCGCTGGCACCCGCCTCGCTTTCGTCGAGTCCGGGCTCGGTCGCAGGCTCTTCGGCAGCGCCGAGGTCGGCGCCGGTCGCGCCTTGAGCGCGCTCGATGCCGTCAATGGCCGCGCGCGCGATCAGGTCGCAATAGAGCGTGATCGCCCGCCCCGCATCGTCGTTGCCCGGAATGGGATGGCTGATCCCGACCGGATCGCAATTTGAGTCGATCACGGCGACGATCGGCATGTTCAATTTGCGCGCCTCGGCGATGGCGATCGACTCCTTGTTGGTGTCGATGACGAACATCAGGTCCGGCGGCGCCCCCATGTCCTTGATGCCGCCGAGGGAGCGCTCGAGCTTGTCCTTCTCGCGCGTGAGCTGCAAAAGCTCCTTCTTGGTCAGACCCTGGGTCTCGCCGCCCAACAGCTCCTCGAGCTGCTTAAGCCGGCGAATCGAGTTGGAGATCGTACGCCAATTGGTCAGCGTGCCGCCGAGCCAGCGGTGATTGACGTAATATTGCGCGCAGGAGCGCGCGGCGTCGGCGACGGCCTCAGAGGCCTGGCGCTTGGTGCCGACGAAAAGCACGCGGCCGCCTTTGGCCACGGTGTCGGCTACCGCGAGGAGCGCCTGGTGCAGCAGCGGCACGGTCTGGGTGAGATCGATGATGTGGATGTTGTTGCGGGAGCCGTAAATGAACGGCGCCATTTTCGGGTTCCAGCGGTGGGTCTGATGACCAAAATGCACGCCAGCTTCAAGCAGCTGACGCATGGTGACATTGGGCAGTGCCATGGGACTGCAAACTCCTTTTTCCGGTTCGGCCGCCGCGGGAAGGAAGACCGGATCGAATTCCGGTCACCGGAGCGAGCGCGAGAGCGATAAACAGCCTCGCGACGCTGAAGGTCCCGCGTGTGAGATGGGGCGGTTTATAGGGTCGCAACCGCTTCTTGGCAAGGGTGCGAAGGCCCTCCCGCGCGCCGCTTTTTCAGAGCGGGCGGACCTCGGCCACCCCCTCCACGAGCTTGAGCGCGCTCCTTTGCTTCGGGGTGGCGTCGATACCCTGCGGCAGCACGAATTCGACCTCGCGCGCGGTGTCGTCGAGACGGAGCACGAGCCGGAGTTCCCCCTGCCCTCCCTTGGCCCCGATCTGCTCGGCCACGGAATCGAGCGAGCGCGTCTCTTCCAGATAGATCTTGATGCCGGTGTGGCGGCCTTCCGCGGCTCTCTCAAGCGACATCATGCGCTGGACGCGGACCTTGACGTTCTCGCCATCGGCCTCCGCCTCGACGTCGATCAGGACCGCGGTGCCCGGCTGGAGCAGAGCGCGCGACGCCACCAAAATCTCGGAGAACAACACCGCCTCAAATTGACCGGTGGGATCGGAGAAGGCGACGAAGGCATAGGCATTGCCGCTCTTGCCGTTGCGCTCGCGCGCGGAGAGCACGGTGCCGGCAAGCGTCCCCACCGTGCGGCGCGTCTGGGCCTTGGCCGAGAATTCCACCCAGGTCTCGGCCCCAAGCGCTTGCAGCACCTCCTGATAGTCGTCGAGAGGATGCCCGGTCAGAAAAAAGCCGACCGCGTCGAATTCGCGCGCCAATAAATCGGTCGGAACCCAAGGCCTGGCGGCGCGGAGCTCGATCGGCAGCGGATCGCTGGAGACGCCGGCGAACAGATCGTTCTGGCCGGCGATTTCCTCCTCGAGCGACCGGTTGCCGACGGCCATGATCCGATCGACATTGGCAAAGGCCGTGGCCCGGTCGATGCCAAGCTGGTCGAGCGCGCCCGCGGCGGCGAGGGTTTCGAGCGCGCGCTTATTGACGAGCCGCGGATTGATCGCCCGGGCGAAATCGGAGACGTCGCGGAACGCCCCGCCACGAGCCTCCCGTTCGGCGCAAATATGATCGACCGCTTGGCGCCCCACATTTTTCAGCGCCGCAAGCGAGTAGCGGATGGCGCCGTCACTTGGGATGAAGCCGGCCTCCGAGCGATTGACGGATGGCGGCTCGATCGGAATGCCCATGCGGCGGGCTTCCTGGGCGAAGATATTAAGCTTGTCGGTGTTGCCCAGGTCGAGGGTCATGGACGCCGCCAGGAACTCGATCGGGTAGTTGGCCTTGAGATAGGCCGTCTGGTAGGCGATCAGCGCGTAGGCGGCGGCATGAGACTTGTTGAAGCCGTAGCCCGCGAATTTGGCCACCAGCTCGAAGATGAATTCCGCCCGCCCGCGATCGACCCCATTGGCGACGGCGCCCTCGACGAAGCGGGTCCGCTGCCTGTCCATTTCCTTCTTGATCTTCTTGCCCATGGCGCGGCGGAGCAGGTCGGCCTCCCCTAACGAGAAGCCGGAGAGCGTCTGCGCGATCTGCATCACCTGTTCCTGGTAGATGATGACGCCGTAGGTCTCTTCCAGGATCGGCTGGATCAAAGGGTGGAGATAGTCCGGATCCTCGCGGCCGTGCTTGCGGTTCACATAGCTGTCGATGTTGTCCATCGGGCCCGGGCGATACAGTGCCACGATAGCGATGATGTCCTCGAAGCGGTCGGGCTTGAGCTTGCGCAAGGCGTCGCGCATGCCGGCACCTTCCAACTGAAACACGCCGACCGTATCGCCACGCGCGAGCAGCTCGTAGCTGGCCGCGTCACCCAGCGGAAGCCTGGCCGGATCGATCGAGATGCCCCTGCGGGCGAGCAGCGCGCGCGCAGTCTCGATCACGGTCAGCGTCTTGAGGCCGAGGAAGTCGAACTTCACCAGCCCCGCGGCTTCGGCCCATTTCATGTTGTATTGGGTCGCTGGGAGCTGCGCGCGGGAATCGCGGTAGAGCGGCACGAGCTCGATCAGCGGCCTGTCGGCGATTACGACGCCCGCGGCGTGGGTCGAGGCGTGGCGGTAAAGCCCCTCCAGGCGCTGACCGATATCGAGCAGCTTGGCCACGATCGGCTCGGAGTCGCGCGCCTCCTGCAAACGGGGCTCGCCGGCGATGGCTTGCGGCAGGGTCACCGGGTTCGCGGGATTGTTGGGCACCAGCTTGCACAGGCGATCGACCTGGCCGTAGGGCATCTGCAGCACGCGGCCGACGTCACGCAGCACGGCGCGGGCTTGGAGCTTGCCGAAGGTGATGATGTGAGCGACGCGGTCGGTGCCGTAGCGCTCGAGCACATAGGCAATCACCTCGTCGCGCCGGTCCTGGCAGAAATCGATGTCGAAGTCGGGCATCGAGACGCGTTCGGGGTTGAGAAAGCGCTCGAATAGAAGCCCGAAGCGCAGCGGATC
>JBAUEK010000107.1:0-6970 GCA_049678565.1 Methyloceanibacter sp.
GTCAAAGTCTTCCCGCAACGCTATTGCAGCAGCCATGGCAAACCTCCTCCGTTTGCCATGTTGAATCAGATCGCCGCCGATTCGTGAATCACCCTCGTGAGTCACACACTCAGGGATTTGGTATTAGCCCCGTCCTTGCCGAACACGCGCTCGAAGATCATGTCGACATGCTTCGTGTGATAATCGAGGTCGAATTGGGCGCGGAGCGTCTTCTCCGGAATCGCGGCCATGACCTCCTTGTCGGCCAGCAGCTCCGACAGGAAATTGCTGCCCTTCTCCCAAACCTTCATGGCGTTCCGCTGGACGAGGCCATAGGCCTGCTCACGCGAGAGGCCGGCCTCGGTCAAAGCCAGCAATACCCGCTGGGAATGGATCAAGCCGCCGAGCTGGTCGAGATTGACGCGCATTCGCTCCGGATAGATGACCAGCCCGGCAATGATCTCGGTCATGCGGGTGAGGGCAAAATCGAGGGCGATAGTGGCGTCCGGACCGATCACGCGCTCAACCGAAGAGTGCGAGATGTCGCGCTCATGCCACAGCGCCACGTCCTCAAGCGCGGGCAGCGCATAGGCGCGGACGAGGCGCGCGAGTCCGGTAAGATTCTCCGACAGGACCGGGTTCCGCTTATGCGGCATGGCCGAGGAGCCCTTCTGCCCCTTGGCGAAATGCTCTTCGGCCTCCAGGAGCTCGGTCCGCTGCAAATGGCGGATCTCGGTCGACAGCCGTTCGATCGAGCCTGCCACCACGGCGAGCGTGGCAAAATATGCGGCATGCCGGTCGCGCGGGATGATTTGGGTGGAGATCGGCTCCGGCGTGAGACCGAGCTTCTCCGCCACATAGGCTTCCACCCGCGGATCCACATGGGCGAAGGTCCCGACCGCGCCGGAGATGGCGCAGGTTGCGACCTCCTCGCGCGCGGCGACGAGTCTGGCGCGGGCGCGGGCGAACTCGGCATAGGCGACGGCAAGCTTGAGCCCGAAGGTGGTGGGCTCGGCATGCACGCCGTGGCTGCGGCCGACGGTCGGCGTGGTCTTGTGCTCGAAGGCACGAGCCTTGAGCGCCTCGAGCAGCGCATCGACATCGGCGATGAGCAGATCGGCGGCCTGCACCAGCTGAATGTTGAAGCAGGTGTCGAGCACGTCCGACGACGTCAAGCCGCGGTGCAGGAAGCGCGCCTCGGGGCCGACCTTCTCGGCGACCGAGGTGAGGAAGGCGATGACGTCGTGTTTCACCTGCTTTTCGATCGCGTCGATGCGGGCGATGTCGAAACCTCCCCGCGACCTCGCCGCCTTCGCCGCCTGCTTCGGGATCAAACCGAGCTCCGCCATGGCCTCGGCGGCCAAGGTCTCGATCTCGAGCCAAATGCGGAATTTGGCCTCCGGTTCCCAGAGGCGGGCCATTTCGGGGCGGCTGTAGCGGGGAATCATGTCGAGGAGCGCGTCCTTTCCTGCAAGGCGCAGGCAAGCGCCTGTCTAGCAGAGCCCGCTTGCGGGCTCAAATCGCGCGCCCGGTTCAAGCAGAAATGGTTCGCGGACCGCGCGGACCGAAATAGGCGAGGAAGAGGCCCGCGGCGACGAGCAGTCCCGCATAGGACGCGCGCGGCGGCACCAGCATGAACAGGACGAAGGAATAGAAATCGCTGAGCGAGGCCCAATAGAGGCCCGAGAACGACCAGTCCTGCTGATTGGGGTAGGCGAAATGGGAATAGATGATCCTGAGCAGACCGCCGAAGCTGCAGAACGCCACCAGGAAAATGAACAGCCCGAACACAAAGCGGATGAAGGCCCCCCGGCCGGCAGCGAATTGCTGCACCCACCAAGCGACGAGGGCGGCGAGACCACCGGCATAACCGACGATCTGTAGGGTGTGCCGGGTCTGCTCGTTCATCACGCTGTTCGGTTGCATGTAGTCGCCAACCAAAAGCGCCTTGGTGCAGATGAACATGACGATCGCGAACGCCACCGCCAGCACGAAGCCGACCACGTTGTCAAAGGTCAATCTATCCACTGTAGCCTCCCCTCAGGACCCGTCCCCGGCGGCAACTATGCAAGGGAATTGGCCGGTCGGCAATGATTGCGAGCTTGAGATCCAGCTTGAGGGGCCGCTAGCAGCTTGCCGCATCGATCCGTTTGTGGTCCGATCCGGCACCCGCAAGCCCCTAGGAGCCCCCGCCAATGGCATTCGACGATCTGAAGGCTGAACTTGCTCTCTTGATCAACCAGATGGAGAACCAGCCGGAGGATCCGCATGAGCTTTATCTGCAGATCCGCGAAAGGCTGAACGAGATGCGCGCCTTTGGCATGCCGCTGCCGGAGGATTTGGTCGCGTTTGAAAAGGAACTGGGAGCCCAGTTCGCGGCGACAGGGCGCGCGGCCAAGAAGGATTAAGGCGACCGCTGCTATCCGGACGGCGCTGCCGGATCGATCTGCTCGTAGGTCCCATTCGACCAGCGATAGACCGCGTAAGGCGGCAGGTTGGGATCGCCCTTGGCGTTGAACTTGAACTTGCCGACGACAGTGTCGAACTCGGTGTCGTTCAGGGCCTTGACGACGTCCTCGGACTTGGTGGATTTGGCCTTCTCGGCGGCCTCTTTCCACACCTGCACCGCGGCATAGGTGTAGAGCACATAGCCCTCCGGCTCGATGCCCTTGTCCTTGAACCGCTTCACCACCTCAGCCGCGGCCGGGTTCTTGCGCGGGTCGGGCGAGAAGGTCATCAGCGTGTTTTCGCCGGCATCGCCGGTGATCGACCAAAACTCCTGGGTGATGAGGGCGTCGCCGCCCATCAGAATCGTATTCAGGCCCTGGTCGCGCATCTGCCGGATGATCAGCCCGGCCTCGGTGTGATAGCCGCCGAAATAGACGACATCGATATTGGCTTGCTTGAGCTTGGAGACGAGCGCGGAGTAGTCCTTCTCGCCGGCGGTAATTGACTCCTCCATCGTCTCTTTCTTGCCGGCCTCGTTCATCGCTTTCTTGGTTTCCTCGGCCAGGCCTTTGCCATAGGCGGTCTTGTCGTCGATGAAGGCGACGTTCTTGTCGGCAAAATTGGCGGCGAGATATCTGCCGGCGATCCCGCCTTGCTGGTCGTCGCGGCCGCAGACCCGGTAGATGTTGGGTCCGGCGCGCTCATCGGTGAAAGTGGGGTTGGTGGAGGCAGGCGAGATCTGCACGAGGTCGCTCTCGGCATAAACCTTCGATGCCGGGATCGAAGAGCCAGAGCAATAATGCCCTGCGATGAACTTTACGTCGGCGCCGGCCATCTGGTTGGCGACGGCCACGGCCTGCTTCGGATCGCAGGCATCGTCGCCGATCGAAAGGTCGAGCTTCTTGCCGAGCACACCGCCTGCGGCATTGATGTCCTCGACCGCCATTTCGCCGCCGTTCTTCATCTGGGCGCCGAAGGAGGCGTATTGGCCCGTCACCGGTCCAACCACCGCGACCGGAATGGTGTTGGCGTCATCGCCGCCGCCGCATCCCGAGATGGCGCCAAGCGCGGCCACAGCGATGAACAACCCGGCAATGCGTTGCATTTTCACCTCCCTAATGGATTTGGCGCACATTCTACGGCATCCGGAGAAAGCGCAAGCGTTAGGATTGGTCAGCTCGATCGCGCCAGGTCAGGGGGCTGGTGCGCTCATACAGCCACCGATATTGCGTGACCATCTGTGTCGTCCGCATGGCGCGGAACCCGAGGCCAGCGGCGAAGGCCAGCCAGACATAGGTCACGAGATAATAATAGACGGAGGTCAAGTCGCCGTCGAACAGCGCGTAATGGAAGAAGCGCACCGCGCCGGCGAGCAGCACCATGTAGAAGAACAGGCGCGAAAACGGCTTCCAGCTCCGCGCGAGTCCACGGCCGGACAGGAAGGCCGCGCCGCCGCCAATGATGAGGGTCAGGACGATGAACACCCAGGGCCCGTCGTCGGACAGATAGATCAATTTGCGGCTCCTTGTGGCTCCTTGCGGCGCCCGCCCTCCAAATAGGCCATTTGCACCTCCTCGCTGTTCAACAGCTCGGTGCCACTGCCGCAAAGCGTGATCCTGCCATTGACCATGACATAGCCGCGATCGGCGAGCCTCAGCGCGTGATAGGCGTTCTGTTCGACGATGAAGAGGGTGAGGCCTTGACGGTTGAGCTCTTTGATCACCTCGAAGATGTGGGTGACGATGAGGGGAGCCAGGCCCAGCGAGGGCTCGTCCAACAGCAGGAGCTTCGGCCGCCCCATCAGGGCGCGGGCGATCGCGAGCATTTGCTGCTCGCCCCCCGACAGCGTGCCGCCGCGCTGGTCGCGCCGGGATTTCAGCACCGGGAACAGGGTGCAGACCCGGGCGATATCCTCGTCGAACACGCCAGGGTCGTTGGCGATGAGGGCGCCCATCTGCAGATTCTCGAACACGGTCATGCGCGGGAAGATATGCCGGCCTTCCGGTGACTGCGCGATGCCGAGCCGCGCGATGGTGTGGACCGGAAGCTCGGTGATGTCGCGGTCCTCGAATACGATCCGGCCCTCGCTCGCGCGGGGCCGGCCGAAGACGGTCATCATCAGGCTGGTCTTGCCCGCGCCGTTGGCCCCGATCAGCGCCACGATTTCGCGCGGGTGGATGTCCACGCTCACCCCATGCAGCACCGCAAGCTTGCCGTAGCGGGCGGTGACGTTCTCGATTCGCAGCAGGGGCTCGGTCATCGTTCCACCTGGTGCTCGATTTCGGCCATGCGCTCCTCGGGTAGGCCGAGATAGGCCGCGATCACATGCGGATCGTTGCGCACCTCTTCGGCGGTGCCGTCGGCGATGGTCTTGCCATGATCGAGCACCACGATGTGGTCTGAAATCTGCATGACCACGCTCATGTCGTGCTCGATCAGGAGGAGGCCGATCCCTTCCTTGGCCCGGATCGAATAGAGCAGCTCGTTCAGTCCCTCGCTCTCGCGTGCATTGAGGCCGGCCGCCGGCTCGTCGAGGCAGAGCAAAAGCGGTTGTGTGCACATCGCGCGCGCGATCTCGAGCTTTCTCTGATCGCCATAAGGCAGCTCGGCCGCCGCCATGTCGGCGCGGTCGATGAGCCCCACGCGGTCGAGCCAATGGCGGGAGAACTCGACGGCCGCCCGCTCCATGCGGTTGAACGAGCCGAACCCCAGAATGGTGGCCAGAGGAAAGCGCGACGTGCCGATCAGCGCCTTGTGCTGCGCCACCATCAGATTTTCAAGCACGGTCATGCCGCCGAACAGCCTGATATTCTGGAAGGTGCGGGCGACGCGGGCGCGGGCATTGATGTCGTGATCGTCGAGCCGCTCCAGGCGGTAGCTTTGGCCGTCCGGATGGTCGAGCTCGAGGGTGCCTTCGCTGGGCTTGTAGAAGCCGGTGATGCAGTTGAACACGGTGGTCTTGCCGGCGCCGTTCGGTCCGATCAGGGCGGTAATGTCCTGCCTGCCGACCTTGAAGGACACGTCATCGACGGCGACGAGCCCGCCGAAGCGCATGGTGAGGTGCTCGACCTTGAGCAGCGGATCCTTCTGCCACGGCCTCATGCGCGTCCTTCTTTGACAAGCTGGCCGCCCACGCCCTGGCGCTCATTGAGCAGGATCGACGGCTCGCGCGAGGAGATGATGCCGCGCGGCCGCCACAGCATGATCGCCACCATGGCGAGGCCGAATAGCAGCATGCGGTATTGCGAGGGGTCGAAGCCCTGGCCGAACACGATCTGAAGCCACTCCATGTTTCGCAGCAGCTCGAAGCCCCCGATCATGACAATCGCCGCGAGCACCACGCCGATCTGGCTGCCCATGCCGCCAAGCACGACGATGGCGAGGATGATGGCGGATTCGATGAAGGTGAAGGATTCGGGGCTGATGAAGCCTTGGCGCGTGGCGAAGAAGGAGCCGGCGATGCCGCCGAACAGGGCGCCGGTGGCAAAGGCGGTGAGCTTGGCCACCGTGGTGTTGATGCCGAGCGAGCGGCAGGCGATCTCGTCCTCGCGCATCGCCTCCCAAGCGCGCCCGATCGGCAGGCGCCGCAAGCGGATGGTCACGAGACTGGTGACGAGGGCAAGCCCGAGGATCACATAATAGAGAAAGATGATTCCCTGGAGCGGGTCGTAGCTGATGCCGAAGAAGTTCGAGAAGGTGTGCTCGCCCCGGGGCGAGAAGGCGAGACCGAAAAAGGTGGCCTTGGGGATGTCGGAGATGCCGTTCGGGCCGTTGGTCACCTCGGTCCAGTTCAACAACACGATGCGGACGATCTCGCCGAAGGCGAGGGTGACGATGGCGAGATAGTCGCCACGAAGCCTAAGCACGGGGAAGCCGAGCATGATGCCCCACAGCGCCGCGAGCAGCCCCGCCAGCGGCAGGCACAGCCAAAAGCCGAGGCCGAAATGCGCCGCGAGCAGCGCGAAGGTGTAAGCGCCGACGGCGTAGAAGGCGACATAACCGAGGTCGAGGAGCCCGGCGAGGCCGACCACGATATTGAGGCCGAAGCCGAGCATCACATAGGTCAGGACGAGGATGGAAAGATCGAACAGGTATCGAAGCGGTAGATTGAGGTTGAAGGCCGCATCCAAGAGATAGGCGACGATTGGAAACAGCACCGCGGCCACGACGAGCGCCATGCCTCCATAATGCGTGCCGTAATGGCTGACATTGGGAATGGGCCACGCCGGCCGCCAAGGGAGCCGGAACCGCGGCAGCGTCCAATTGCCGTTCCACCAGAACAGATTAAGCAGCAGCCGGCCGACAAAGACGATGCCCACCGTGACCGCAAGCAGCATTGGACGGGGTTTGAGCGTGAGCCCGCCGGCGCTGTCGACGCTTTTGACCCCAAGGGTCAGACAGAACAGGGCGAAAGCAATCAACGCCGCAAGGGTCGCGTCGATGAGAGCGGATTTGAGCCGGTGCCCCGGCGGTTTGGCCGGCTCGCCCAAGGGCCTAGACCTTCTCGACCTCTGGCCGTCCGAGCAGGCCCGAGGGGAAGAAG
>JBAUEK010000108.1:0-3550 GCA_049678565.1 Methyloceanibacter sp.
CAAGCCCAAGGGCCACGATTTCGTCATCGAGCGGGGCGGCAAACCGGCCGTTTCCCGTACCATGTCGACGACGGGCGGCTGAGCACTCCGCGCGCCTCGCTTAACGCATTGACGCAGATTTTAACAATTCGCGCCACGCGCGATAAGGACTGCCGGTCAATGGCGGCTCCAACTGCTTGATTTTGTTAAGCACGCCGCTTACGCCGTTATTAACCGACGCGCCCTAGAGCTCCTCTAGTATACTGACAAACCCGACGATGTTTCATGACTGGGTTGGCGTTGCTTAAGAGAAACTGGCTCTGGGTGGGAGTGGTGGTGCTGTGCGCACTGATCTCCTTTGCCGCCTTCGTGGGAGCCAGGAGCGCGAGATAGCTGAAGCGCGGATGCGCTATCTCCGAGACCACGACCCGCTTACGGGGCTCCCAAACCGTCAGGCGTTCAGCGATAGTTTGGCCGACGCGCTCCCGACCATGAACCGCAATCGCAAACACATCGCGGTGCTTTGTCTCGACGTGGACAAATTCAAGGACATCAACGACGCATCTGATATCGCCACAGGCGACGCGGTGCTGCGCGAAATGGGCGCCCGTATTCGGTCTATCCTTCGCAGCGGCGATTTCGTGGCGCGGCGCTCTGGCGACGAGTTCGCTATCGCGCTCGTTGACATCAATAATCTCGCCGAGGTGATGGCGTTCACCAACCGACTGATGGACACACTTCGCCCCTCGTTTCGCGTCGCCGACAAGGAGTTCCTATGCACGACGAGCGTCGGCATCGCGTTCGCGCCGAGTGATGGCGATACGGCGGCTGCGATTCTTCGTCATGCCGACATCGCACTGGCCCGCGCTAAGAGCGACGGCGGTCAGCGCGTGTGCTTTTTCGAGCCGAGCATGGAGAAGGCCCTGCAACGGCGCCGCATGATCGAGCACGAGCTTCGGCGCGCGCTGGCACGTGAGGAGTTCGAGGTCGCCTATCAGTCGCAATATGATCTCGCCACCGGCGCGCGCGTCGGCGTCGAAGCGCTGGTCCGCTGGCACCACCCCGTGCACGGCAAGATCGCACCGGCCCATTTCATCTCCGTGGCGGAGGAAACCGGGCTGATCGTGCCGCTCGGGGAATGGGTGCTGCGCCGCGCCTGTAGCGATGCCGTAGCCTGGCCCGAACACATCAGCGTGGCGGTCAATCTCTCGCCGGCGCAATTCCAACACGGCGATATTGCCGGAACGATCGCGACCGTGCTCGCCGAGACGGGGCTTCCGGCTCAGAGACTAGAGCTCGAAATCACCGAAAGCCTGCTGCTCAGCGACACGGAGGAGGTGCTCGGCAAGCTCAATCGGCTGCGCCAGCACGGGGTCAGGATTGCCATGGACGATTTTGGCACCGGCTATTCGAGCCTCAGCTATCTTGCCCGCTTCCCCTTCGACAAGATCAAGATCGACCGGCAATTCGTGCGCAACATGACGCGCGATTCGGCGATGCGGGCTATCGTCAAGACCATCATCGCCCTCGGCCAGTCTCTGGGCGTGAGCGTCACCGCCGAAGGTGTCGAGACGCAGGAGCAGGCGGCGATGTTGCGCGAATTCGGTTGCCCGCAGGTGCAGGGCTTTCTCTACGGCCATCCCGGCTCGCCCGAGCTGGAGGGCGACGGCTCGGGCAAGGTGAGGTCAATCAAGTCGAGAACCAGCGCCGCCTGAGCCCTCGCATCAACGCTGGATCGTGGACCGCCTCGAGGTTGCACGCGCCGGCGGCTCGGCGGCAGGGGCCTGCGGCGCGCCACCGAACAGCGATTGGAAGAGGCCGGTCTGAGCCACGGGCGCCTGCGCCCTCGCCGCCCGGCGCGTCCGGGACACGGCTCGCTTGGCCGTGGTGGCGGTTGACTTTTTTGGCACCATGGGCTCGATCTCTTCGGCTGCCTTGGCCTTGGGCGCAGGCGCTGGCTCTCGATCCTCGACCGCCTCTGAGCTCAATTTCGGGGGCTCCGCCCGGGCAACCGGTGGTGGGGCCTCCTCGGGCTCGACCGCGACTGGCGGCGGCTGGTCGCTGGTGTCGGGGGCTGCATCCTCGATGGCGGACTCATCCGGAGGTTCCGTCGCCGCAATCGGCGTGGCGGGCATGTCTGCCTGCATGCTCCCGGGTGCGCTGCTGGGAAGCTCGGCGACCGGGTCGGGCCGCTCGGGCCCGCCATTCGGACCTCGGTGGCGGGATCCGTGCCTTCAGGCTCGGCGGCACGACCCTCGGTGACGGCATCAGCCGGAGGCTCGTGAGTCGGAGGCTCGCCAGCCGCAGGCTCGCCAGTCGCAGGCTCCTCGGCGACAGCGTCAGGCTCGGCCGGCCAAGGCTCCGCGGCGCCGGCTTTGGCTTCGTCGTCGGCTGACTGAGGCTCGGCGACTGCGTCAGGCTCGGGCGGTTCAAGCGACACCGGGCCAACCGTGGCGTCGGGAATCGACGCGGTCGTCTCGGGCTCGTCTGGCGCGGAATTTCCCGAGGCCACGGCGGTGGTGGACACCACTTCGACGTCGATGGCCTGCGGCACGGGCTGTCGCGTGGCACCGGGGCCGGGCAAAGTGATCAGCATCGGCAGCAGGGCCGCGACACAGACTGCGTGCACGGCTCCGGCGGCGAGCACGCAAAGTGGAAGGGTGATTGAACGTCGATCTGTCAAGGTGCGGCTTTTTCAGGGCGCGCTCGCGCACGCGTTCGCCCTACTGAATCCGCATAACTGAGTCGGCGCCTTACGCCAACCCTTAGCCTTCCATCACGATGCGTGGCGCCGCCCGCGCGACCCCCTTGTGACGTTCAAGCTCCGCCCAGGTGTTGCTTGCAATCTCGCGATAGGCGTCCGCCGCGGCCGACGCCGGCTCGCTCACCACCACCGGCTTGCCCGCGTCGGATGTTTCGCGGATGGCGAGGATGAGCGGCACCTCCCCGAGGAAGGGAACGCCCAACCGCGCGGCTTCCGATTTGGCGCCGCCATGGGCGAAGATGTCCGACCGACCGCCGCAATGAGGGCAGACGAAGGTGCTCATATTCTCGACGATACCGAGCACCGGCACGTCGACCTTGCGAAACATATTGAGACCCTTGCGAGCGTCGATCAGCGCGAGGTCCTGCGGGGTGGAGACGATCACGGCGCCGGCGAGCGGAACTTGCTGCGCCATGGTGAGCTGCGCATCTCCCGTCCCGGGCGGCATGTCGACGACAAGCACGTCGAGTTCGCCCCAGGCGACATCCTTCAGCATTTGCGACAGCGCCGACATCACCATCGGGCCGCGCCAGATCATCGGGGTCTCCTCATCGACGAGGAAGCCCATCGACATCACCTTCAGCCCGTAGGCTTCCATCGGCTGGAGCTTGTCTTCCTCGAGCTGCTGCGGACGACCATGGATGCCCAGGAGGCGTGGCATCGAGGGGCCGTAAATATCGGCGTCGAGAATGCCGACCTTGAGGCCGCGCGCCTTGAGCGCCAACGCCAGATTGACCGCCGTGGTCGATTTGCCGACGCCGCCCTTACCCGAGGCAACGGCGATGATGTGGGCCACGCCGGGGATGG
>JBAUEK010000109.1:0-16123 GCA_049678565.1 Methyloceanibacter sp.
GCCAAGCGTTCCAATGTCCGCTTTCACGCCAGCTGCGCCGACGCCGAACGAGCAGGCTTCCGCCCCTGCAAGCGCTGCAAGCCGGACCAGCCGCCGCTCGACCGGCGCCACGCGGAGAAGGTGGCCGAGGCTTGCCGCCTGATCGAGACGGCAGAGACCGCACCCACGCTCGACGTTTTGGCCGAGGCGGTGAGCCTGAGCCCCTATCATTTCCATCGGATCTTCAAAGAGGCCGTTGGCGTCACGCCTAAGGCCTACGCCATGGCGCATCGACACAAGCGCGTGCGCGACGAGCTTGGCCGGAGTGGGACGGTCACGGCGGCGATTTATGATGCGGGCTTCAACTCGAATGGCCGCTTCTATGCGTCCTCCTCGCAGGCGCTCGGCATGACGCCCAGTGACTTTCGCGCCGGTGGCGCGGGTCAGACGATGCGCTTTGCCGTCGGCGAGTGCTCGCTGGGTTCGATTCTGGTGGCGGCAAGCCCCAAGGGCATCTGCGCCATCCTGCTCGGCGACGACCCGGAGGCGCTCTTGCGCGATCTGCAAGACCAGTTTCCCCGCGCTCACCTGGTTGGCGGCGATGAGGCGTTCGAGCAATGGACCGCCAAGGTGATCGGCTTCGCCGAGGCCCCGGGCATTGGGCTCGACCTTCCCTTGGACGTGCAGGGCACGGCCTTTCAGCACCGCGTCTGGGACGCGCTCCGCCGCATCCCTGCCGGCGCCACCGCGACCTATGCCGAGATCGCGGCAAGCATCGGCGCGCCGACAGCGGTGCGCGCCGTGGCGCGGGCTTGCGCCTCCAACCGCCTCGCCGTGGCGATCCCTTGCCACCGTGTGGTGCGGAGCGATGGCAGTCTGTCGGGCTACCGCTGGGGCGTCGAGCGCAAACGTGCGCTCCTCGATAAGGAGGCCAAGACATGAGGCCGCCTGATGCTGCATCAATCCGAGCTCATGCCGACTCGGGCTTAGAGCAGCGCGCAAAGGGCGCCGAACGGGATCGCATTCAAAGTGACTTGGATGGGCAAGGTTTCGCCGTGATCGAAGGACTGGTCGGCGCGGAAGAATGCAGGGATTTTGCCTCGCTTTATGCGCACGACTCGCTGTTCCGCAAGCACGTGATCATGGCGCGGCATGGCTAAGGGCGGGGAGAGTACAAATATTTCGACTATCCGTTGCCAGACCCGATCGCGAGCTTGCGCAGCGCTGCCTATCCCCCTCTGGCGCAGCTTGCGAATAGATGGAACGCGGATATGGGCATCGACATCCGCTACCCGGCCCAGCATGGCGACTTCCTCGAGCGCTGCCGCGAGGCGGGGCAAAGCGCGGCAACCCCCTTGCTGTTGCGGTATGGCCCCGGCGATTTCAACTGCCTGCATCAGGACCTCTATGGCGAGCATTTCTTCCCGCTGCAGATGGCGATCCTGCTGGCGGAGCCAGTTGAGGATTTCAGCGGCGGGGAGTTCGTGCTCACTGAGCAGCGCCCCCGGATGCAGTCCCGCGCAGCGGTCGTGCCGCTCACTCAAGGCGACGCCGTGATCTTCCCGGTGCGTCACCGCCCGGCCAAGGGCACGCGCGGTTTTTACCGTCTCAACGTCAAGCATGGCGTGAGCGAGATCAGGACCGGTCAGCGCACCACGCTCGGCCTCATCTTTCACGATGCCAAGTGATTCAGCCCCATTTGCGCTGCCCGACAGAGCGGGCTCGCCTGCTTCTATGACGCGCGTCTCTTCACTATAGTCGCCGTGCCGGCTTCGGTGAGAGGGACATGGGCAGGAACCAGCATGTGGTGGCGCATGAGCGCGGTTGGGCGGTGAAGCCGGAGGGCGACAGCGTCCCCAGCGCCGTGTTCAAGACCCAAAGCGCGGCCTGGGAGAAGGCCAAGGCCGTTGCCCGCAAGGAGCGGTCCGAAGCCCTGCTCCATGGCAAGGACGGCCGCGTCCGCGAGCGCAATATCTACGCCCACGATCCCCGCGCTAAGGGCTGAAGATCAAAGCGAGATAGACCACGAACAGGAGGAGATGTACCGCGCCCTGAAGTACATTGGTGCGCCCGCCGCCGAAGGTGAACGCGCTCACAAAAAGCGTGAGGATCAGAAGCACGGTATCGACGTGGTCGAGGCCGAGATGCATCGCGCTCCCGGTATAGAGCCCGACGGCGAGCACCGCCGGAATGGTGAGCCCGATGGTGGCGAGGGCGGAGCCCAGGCATACATTCACCGCACGTTGCAATTGATTGTCGAGCGCGGCGTGAAGCGCGGTCAGGCCCTCCGGTGCGAGCACGAGAATGGCGACGAGAATGCCGCCGAGCGGGGCTGGCAGCCCGATATCCTCAATGCCGAAATCGACAATGATGGCGAGGAACTCGGAAAGCACCACGATGGGGGCAAGTGTAAGCAGCAGCATGACCACGTGGTAGGTCAGCGATCCCGAGGAACGCTGATGCTCGGCATAGGCGGCCTTAGCTTGGCTATTGTTGCTGTCGCCATTGGTCGGCTCGGCGAAGAAGGCACGGTGACGCATGGTCTGGATGGCGAGAAAGATGGCGTAGAACGCCATGGTGATGGCCCCGAACAGCCCCGCCTGGAACGGCGCGAGGCTGGGATCGGGCTCCGTCTTGGTGAAGCTTGGCAGGATGAGCGCGAAGACCGCGAGCGAGGCGATCACCACGAGAAAGGACCGGGCGCCTTCGAGATTATATTCCTGCTCCCAATAGCGCAGCGCCCCCATCAGCAGCGCCGCACCCACCAGGCCATTGAGCGCGATCATCAGGGTGGCAAACATGGCGTCGCGGGCAAGCGTGGGGTTGTTGTCTCCATGCAGGATGATCGAGACTAGGATCGAGACCTCGATGGCGCTCACCGACAGCGTGAGCACGAGCGTGCCGTAGGGCTCGCCAAGACGCCACGCCACCGCGTCGGCATGGCGGACGACGCCGAAGGCACACCACAGGATCACCCCAAACAACCACAGGAACACAAGCAAGGTATGGACGTGGTTTTGTAGGTCACCGAAGAGCGGCGCCCGGAAGGCGTAGACGAGGGTAACGGTGATGAGGCCGGCGATCGTCGGCGTGACCGCGGACAGATCGCGCCAGGGGTTTTGCGCCTTGCCGATAGCAGGCTCGACCGCTTCGCGCTGATTCATGAGACCCTCATCGGCACCGTAAGCACGCTTTCAGAGCACCGTCGGGCGGTGCATCTGAGGCGAACCTAGCCCAGGCGTCACTTCGCCGCGATGCGTCTACCGCTTTTTCTGCCGATTCGCCCTGCCTAGCGGCAATCAACCCTTTCATGTAAAAGCCCTTTACATGGGCTCAGACGAATCGCGCTGGCGCCGGCCGCGCTCCTATCACCACGGCAATCTGAAGGAAGTCCTGCTCGAGGCCGCGCGCAGGCTGATCGAGCAGCACGGGCCTGTCGGCTTCAGCCTCACCGAGGCGGCGAGGCTTGCGGGCGTCAGCCCGGCCGCGCCCTATCGGCATTTCCGCGACCGCGACGCGTTGCTGGCCGAGGTCGCGCGCAATGGCTTCGAGCGCTTCGCCGCCAAGCTCGACATGGCCTGGAACAATGGCATCCCGACGCCGCTATCGGCCTTTGAGAATCTCGGCCGCGCCTATCTCGCCTTCGCCCGCGAAGAGCCGGCAAGCTATGCGGTGATGTTCGAGGCTCGTCTCGGTCCGGGCGAGGATACCGCGCTCAAGACCGCGGCCGACCGCGCCTTCGATGTGTTGCAACGCGCCGCCGGGGTCCTCTGCCAGGCGCTGCCAGCGGGCCAGAGGCCGCCAGTCCGCTTGATGAGCCTGCATGTCTGGGCGCTCGCCCATGGTGTCGCCGCCCTCTTCGTGCAGGCGCCACCGGGCGCGGCCAAGGTCCCGGTCAGTCCAGAGGAGATCCTCGAATCCGGGATGCTGATTTATCTGCGAGGCCTCGGCATCGTCCCCGGCGAAAATCCGTCGTGACCCCCTAGCGGCGGCGTTCCCCCGATCACATTTTATCGGGTGACTTGACTCTGGACAGACCGGTCCCATTTATGTGAATGTGAATAACATTCACACTGAAGGAAGGGTTTTCAATGCAGCTGGTTGCGACCTTGGACGACTACGGTAAGCCCGCCTGGATCATCGCCATGATCCTCGGCTTCATTGTTTGGTGGCCCATTGGCCTTGGGGTCTTGGCCTATCTGATCTGGAGTGGACGCATGGGATGCGGAAATAAACTGCAATGGAAGCAGCACTTTATGCAGGAAGCACGGCGCTTCGGCGGCGGCTTTAGTCCGCTGCGCTCGACCGGAAACGCGGCCTTCGACGAGTATCGCGAGGAGACCTTGCGGCGCTTGGAGGAGGAGGCCCAGGAGTTCCAGACGTTCATGGAGCGTCTGCGTAAGGCACGCGACAAGGCCGAGTTCGACCAGTTCATGGCCGATCGCGGCCAGAGTGGTCCGCGGCCGGTTCCCTCAGGGGCCTGACTCCACCTGTAAAGTTACGAGAGGCAACACCAAGCGAAGGGCGTGGGATTTCGGTCCCGCGCCCTTTTTGTTTTTTACTCATAGCCAGCGAGCACGCTTTTGACGCCGAAGAAGCGGAACACCAGCGGCAGCGCGATCGAATTAAACATCAGCCCGATCACGAACCGGCGGAGCCACGGCCATGATCGCCTGGACGGGATGAACACTTTGGCGATGGTCGCGGCGTCGCGCTGGCGCTTGTCCACCGCCGGCTTGAGCAGCGCCTGATAGGCGGCGAAGGCCGCGTCGTAGTCGCCGCCATGCCGCACCAGCTCTCGCGTCAGAACATAGGCACCGGCCATGGCCATATGCGATCCTTGGCCGGCGAGGAGGGTGAGGCAGCCGCAGGCGTCGCCCAGCAGCGCCACGCGTCCCTGATACCAGCGCGGCATCACGATCTGTGTCATCGAGTCGAAGAAGATCGGCTCCGTGCCGCTATACTCATCGAGCACCCGCTCAAGGATCCAGCCCGTGCCTTTATATTCGTCGCGAACGAAATCGAGCCGCCGTTCATGCGGCACCTGCAGTTCGTCGTGCCGGAACACATAGGTCGCGTCCATGCGCCGCTCGTCCAGCGGATAGAAGGCGCCGACGCGGTCGGTCTCCTCATGCAGCTTCAACGCGCGGTCGAGATCGAAACTGTGGTGCTTGAGGTGGAACGCCGCGACATAGGCCCCGAGAAAGCGGTCGAATTGCTGCTCGTCACCGAAGACCAGCGTCCGCACCTTGGAGTGCACGCCGTCGGCGCCGAAGACGAGGTCGAACGGCGCGTCGGCGCCATCGTCGAAGGTCACATCGACCTTGTCTCCGTCTTGATTTAGCGCGGCGATGGAGGAGCCAAAGCGGACGACGACGCCGTCAGCTTGCGCGCGCTCATAGAGAATGCCTTCCAGATCGGAGCGGCGGAGATAGACATATTTGCCGCCAAGCGCCCGGCGCACGATGTCGATGGGCACGGAGACGAAGGGTTTGCCCTGATCGTCGACGAATTCAAGCGCGTCGATCGGATAGTGGATGGCGCGGAGCTCATCGACGAGACCCATGCGTTCGGCCACGTCCCAGCCAGAGCCGAAGAAGTCCATCATATAGCCCTCGGCCCGCAATGCCGGCTCGCGCTCCACGATCAGCGGCTCGAAGCCTGCCTCTTTTAGCAGGATGCCGAGGGTCAGCCCGGCGATGCCGCCGCCTGAGATGAGTGCGCAGGTCATTCGCGTCCCTCCTGTCGCGTCTCAGGACGCCTCTCCGTAGCCTCCGCCGGTTGGCGTCTTGATGATGACGGCCTCGCCCGGCTCGAGCACGGTCTGGACACAAGCCTTCAGGCTCTCCATGCGCCCATCTCCACGATGAGCGAAGTTCGTGCCGGCCTCTCCAGGCTCGCCGCCGAGGAGGCCGAAGGGACGCTCCGTGCGGAATCCCGACAGGATGGCGCAGTCCATGCGTTCCAAAAATCTGAGGACACGAAGTGTCCCGTCGCCGGCGCACCATTTGCCCTTGCCGCCCGAGCCGCGCCGGATCTCGAAGCGCTCGAGCAGGACGGGGTAGCGGAGCTCCAGCACCTCTGGGTCGGTGAGGCGTGAATTGGTCATATGCGTCTGCACCGCAGCCACCCCGTCGAAGCCGGGACCGGCCGGCGCGCCTGAGCAGATCGTCTCGTAATATTGGGTGCGGTCGTTGCCGAAGGTGAGATTGTTCATGGTGCCTTGGGCCGAGCCAAGCACGCCAAGCGCGCCATAGAGACAATTGACCACGGTCTGGCTCGTCTCGACATTGCCGGCGGCGACCGCGGCGGGATAACGCGGCGCCAGCATCGAGCCCGCTTCGACCACGATCTCGATATGGCGGAGGCAGCCGGCATTGAGCGGGATGTCGTCGTCGACCAGGGTGCGGAACACATAGAGCACGCACGCGCGCGTGATCGGTTCGGGCGCGTTGAAAGTGTCAGGCTGTTGGGCGCTGGTGCCGGTGAAATCGACGATGGCCTTGCCACGGGCGCGATCGAGACGGATCGCGACCTTGATGCGGGCGCCGGTGTCGGTTTCGACCTCGAAGCTTGACGGCTCGAGACGATCGATGACGCGGGCGACGCTCGCTGCGGCATTGTCCTGCACGTGGCCCATATAAGCCTCGACCATGTCGAGTTCGTAGGCCACGACCATCTTACCGAGTTCCTCCACGCCTTTGGTGTTTGCTGCTGCTTGCGCCTTGAGATCGGCGACGTTCTGCGCCGGATCGCGGGCCGGGTAGGGGCCCTCCGTGAGCAGCGCGAGTACCGCCTCCTCGCGGAAGCGCCCGCCCTCGACCAGCTTGAACGGGTCGATATAGATGCCCTCTTCCTCGATGCGCGTCGCCTTGGGGCTCATCGAGCCTGGGGCGACGCCGCCGATGTCCGAATGATGTCCGCGCGCGGCGACGAAGAACAGGATCTCGGCGCCCCCCTCAGCGAAGACCGGCGTCACCACCGTGATGTCGGGGAGATGGGTGCCGCCATTATAGGGCGCGTTCAGCATCCACACGTCGCCGGGTGCGAGCTCGGGGCCGACCTCGCGCACCACCGTCTCCACGCTCCGGTCCATGGAGCCGAGATGCACCGGAATATGCGGCGCGTTGGCGACGAGGCGTCCGTCGCGGTCAAAAATGGCGCAGGAGAAATCGAGCCGCTCCTTGATGTTGACCGAGCGCGCCGTGTTCTGGAGGGCATAGCCCATCTGTTCGGCGATTGCGGTGAAGCGCTTGTTGAAGACTTCAAGCAAAACAGGGTCTGGGCTCGTGTCGAGCGCCAGGCCGTGCCCGCGTCTCCTGGTTCGGGTGAGGAGGAGATGGTTCTTGGCCTTGACCTCGGCCTGCCAGCCAGGCTCGACCACGACGGTCTGATGCGGCTCGATGATGAGGGCGGGCCCTGCGATCCGCTGGCCGGGACGAAGATCTTGGCGAAGAAACACCGGCGCCTCATGCCAGCCGCCGCCGCTATAGAGCCGCGTCGCGCTGTGCGCTGTCGGCAGGCGATCGCCTTCAAGCGCGAGGTCCGGTTCCTCAGGGTGCTCGCCGCCGCCAAGGGCCTCGACCTCGATCGCCTCGATCTCGATGGGTTTGTCCGGGCTGGTGAAGCCGAAACGCTGCCGGTGCATCGCCTCGAATTCCGCGCGCATGTCTTGAAGCGTCGCGAAAGCGACGGGAAGGGCGCTGTCGGTGCCGAGATAGCGAAGATGGGCCTGGGCGACGATGCGGATGGCGTCCTCGGCTACGCCTTGCTCCACCAGCTCCTCGGCCGCATTCGCGGCAAGCGGCGCGGCGAGAGCGGCAGCCGCTTCGAGCCCGTCAGCATCGAGGAGCCGCAACACCGCCTGACTCCTGGTCGCCTTCAGCTCGGCGAGGCCCATGCCATAGGCTGACAGCACGCCGGAAAGGGGATGCAGCAGCACGTGGGAGATGCCGAGCGCCTCGGCGACGAGGCAGGCATGCTGGCCGCCGGCGCCGCCGAAGGAGTTGAGCACATAGTCGGCGACGTCATAGCCGCGCTGCACCGAAATCGTCTGGATCGCATTCGCCATATTCTCGACCGCGATTCTGATGAAGCCATCCGCGACCTGCGCCGGCTCCCGGCCATCCCCGATCTCCTCGGCGAGCGCGGCGAACTGAGCCTGGACGGCGCCGGCATCGAGCGGCTGGTCCTGGCCAGGGCCGAAGATTTTGGGGAAAAATTTGGGCACCAATTTTCCCACCATGACATTGGCGTCGGTGACGGTGAGGGGGCCGCCGCGGCGGTAGCAGGCTGGCCCCGGCACCGCGCCGGCGGAGTCCGGGCCGACGCGGAAGCGCGCGCCGTCGAAATTGAGGATCGAGCCGCCGCCGGCCGCGACGGTGTGGATCAGCATCATCGGCGCGCGCACGCGCACACCGGCGACCACGCTTTCGAAGGTGCGCTCGTAGCTTCCGTCGAAATGACAGACATCGGTCGAGGTCCCGCCCATGTCAAAGCCGATCACGCGGCCGAAGCCAGCGATGCGCGCGGTCTCGACCGCGCCAACGACGCCGCCGGCGGGGCCAGAGAGAATGGCGTCCTTGCCCTTGAACAGATGCGCCGAAGTGAGCCCGCCCGACGACTGCATGAACAAGAGCTTAGGAGATCCTCCCCCTGAAAGAGGGAGGTCGGTCGGCGTCGCCGACCGGGTGGGGGTTAGAACCCCCGACCCCTCCCCGGACTGCCCTTGGCAGTCCGACCCTCCCCTTTTCGGGGAGGGAAGAAGAGCGGCGACGCGATCGACATAGCGGCGAAGCAGCGGCGAAAGATACGCATCGACCACAGTCGTGTCGCCACGGCCGACGAACTTCACCAGCGGGCTGACCTCATGGCTCACCGAGATTTGGGCGAAGCCCGCTTCGTGGGCGAGGCGAGCAGCCTGGCGCTCATGCTCCGGATAGGCGTAGGCATGCATGAATACGATGGCGACGGCATCGATACCGTCGGCGCGGCCCGCATCGAGTGCGCCCCGTAGCGCGTCGAGGTCGAGAGGCGTTTCGACGGTGCCGTCGGCGAACATGCGTTCCGGCACCTCGGCCACCGAGCGATAGAGCATCGACGGCTTCTCTATTCTGCGCGCGAAGATCTTGGGCCGCGCCTGATAACCGATCTCGAGCGCGTCGCGGAATCCCTGGCTGACGATCAGCAGTACGCGGTCGCCCTTGCGCTCGAGCAGCGCATTGGTGGCGACGGTGGTTCCCATCTTGACGCTGGCGATCAGTTCGGTCGGCAGGGGGGTGCCGCGCGGCACACCGAGCAGATCGGCGATGCCGGCGGTGGCCGCGTCCTCATAGGCCTCCGGATTGTCGGAGAGGAGCTTGTGGGTGACCAGCCGTCCGTCAGGCGCATGAGCGACGATGTCGGTGAAGGTGCCACCGCGATCGATGCAGAATTGCCAAAGGCCGGTCCGGGTCATCCGATCCGCTTCAGCCCCGCGGCGTAGCGCTTCCAGCGTTTGACATACACATCCGCCGCCCGCGCGGTCATGGCTCTGGTCTTGTCGTCGGCCTCGCGAATGAGCTTGGCCGGCGCGCCGACGATCACCGAATTGTCGGGAAACTCCTTGCCCTCGGTGATCAACGCTCCGGCGCCGACCAGTGAATTGGCGCCGATCTTGGCGCCGTTCAGGATGATCGCTCCCATGCCGATCAAGCACTCGTCGCCGACGCTGCAGCCATGCAGCACGACGTTATGGCCGATAACGCTGTCGCGCCCGACGCTTAAGGGAAAGCCGGGGTCGGTGTGAAGCGTGCAGTTGTCTTGGACTTGCGAGCGCTCCCCGATCTCGATCCATTCATTGTCGCCGCGGAGCACCGAGCCCCACCAGATGCTGACCTCCGAGTGAAGCCGTACGCGCCCGATGACGGAAGCGGTTTCCGCCACCCAATAGAGACCGTCGGCCGGAAGCGCCGGATCCTCTCCGTCGAGCGCGTAAATCGCCATGATCACTCCTTTCGTCGCCGTCAGACGTGTGGATAACCTTGATCCGCCGTGTTGTCATGCCCACGAAGCCAGGCATCCAGTGAACCAAATCTCGCAAGCGGCGCTGGGTCGCATAGGTCAAGCCGGGCGATGACAAAATGGGGAGCAGATGGCAAACGAACCGGTGAAGGACAGCGAAGCACAACAACCGGCAAAGCCGTCGGAGTTTGCGGGCGCCCTCGACCGCTTCTTCGGCCTCTCCGCCGTGGGCTCGAGCATCGCCACGGAGCTCCGCGCCGGGCTCGCCACCTTCCTCACCATGGCCTACATCATGTTCGTCAACCCGGCGATCCTGCAGCAGGCCGGCATGGATCATGGCGCCGTGTTCGTGGCGACCTGCCTCGCCGCCGCGGCCAGCACCGCGATCATGGGGCTCTACGCCAATTATCCGATCACGCTGGCGCCGGGCATGGGGCTCAACGCCTATTTTGCCTTCACCATGGTGCCCGAGCTCGGAGGCAATTGGCAGCTCGCGCTCGGCTGCGTGTTCCTCTCCGGCGTGCTGTTCCTCGCCATCTCGCTGACGCCGCTTCGCGAATGGCTGATCAACGCCATCCCCATGAATTTGAAGCTCGGCATCGCCGCCGGCATCGGCCTGTTCCTCGCTCTGATCGGCTTGCAGAATGCGGGCATCGTCGCCGGGGACGCGACCACCCTGGTCAAGCTCGGCGATCTGTCCGAGGCGAAAGTCCTGCTCGCCCTCGGCGGATTCCTTCTGATCGCGGGCCTCGCGGCGCGAAAGGTCCCGGGCGCCATCATCTTCGGCGTCATCGCCGTGACCCTCGCCGCGGTGTGGCTTGGGCTTGAGCCCTGGCATGGGCTTGCCGCCATGCCGCCCTCGCTCGCGCCGACCTTTCTGCAGATGGATCTCGCCGGCGCCTTTCAGCTCGGCCTCCTCACCATCGTGCTCACATTGCTGCTCGTCACCTTGCTCGACACAGCCGGCACCCTGATCGGGGTGGCGCGCCAGGCTGGCATGCTCGATGCTGAAGGACGCCTTCCGCGCCTCCGCCAGGCGCTCCTTGCCGATTCGGGCGCGACCATGCTCGGCGCGGCGCTCGGAACCTCCACCACCACCGCCTATATCGAGAGCGCTGCCGGGGTTGAGGAGGGTGGCCGCACCGGCCTCACCGCCATTGTCGTCGCGATATTTTTTGTCGCGAGCTTGTTTCTGGCGCCGCTCGCCCACACCGTGCCGACCTATGCCACGGCGCCGGCGCTGCTCTTCGTCGCTTGCCTCATGGCCACGAGCCTTGGCGCCATTGGCTGGGACGAGCCGACCGAATACATCCCGGCGCTCACTATCGCCCTGATGATCCCCTTGAGCTACTCGATCGCCACCGGTATCGGGCTTGGTTTCATCGCCTATGTGGCGCTGAAGCTCATCGCCGGGCGCTTCCGCCAGATCGACGCCGCCTCGGCCGTGATCGCCGGAGCATTTCTGTTGAAGCTGATCTTCGCGTGATACCGACCTTGAGGCGGTCACAGTCTGGCTTTAGGGTGCGGCCTAAGAACAAGGGGGACGGGATGCGACGCCACAGATGGGGTCTGGTCTTGGGATTGGCATTGATGCTGGGGGCGGCCGCAATGACGGCCGCGGCTCAGCCTCTGCCTCAGAGGGTGCCGGCACCGAGCCTCGTGGTTCCGGCTTGGAGCCTCACCGGCGAGTGCTATCCCATCGACTTCACCGATATCGACATCCAATGGTACGCCGGGCGTGGCGTCTATCAGCTGACGGTGAGCGGCCTCAAGCCCTACACCAATATGGACGTCTCCCTCAGCCACGAGGCGTATAGGGGCCGCCCGGCCTATTGGCGGACCCTGGTCATCGGCTGCGTGAAGAACGGCCTCCTGCTGCCGCTGGCCACCCCCTATTACATCACCATGAATCTCGACCGCTTCGTGGGCTCGAAGGGCGTCGAAATCGTCGGTGCCTCCCGCAGAGTGCGCCGCGGCGTACCCAGGTCTTAGCCGGCTTTTTCCATCGCCTCTTGTCCTCCCTGCCGCCGCTCGGCTATTAGGGTCGGCCATGGACACTGAAGTCACGTCTCGCCCGAGCTACGGCAGCGGCAATCCGCTCACGATCTTCGTCACCTCGCTCTGTGCGGCCATCGTCGTCGCCGGCGGTTTTGGCATCATCATCGAGGCTTTCATCGTCGCTGGCGCCGACCTGTTCGATCTTGGCCAAATCCTCGTTCTGGTGGGGAGCGCAATCACCGGCTTGCTAACGCTGTGGTTGTTTATCTGGACTTTCGCCCGCTCCTATCATGTCGAGCGGCGCCTTCAAGCCGGGCTTGAGGTTGACGAGCCTGAGCTCTCGATCCTCGCTAATTTCCGCGATTTGGGACCGGCGCCGTCGAAGCCCTGAGTCGCGGACGGCCGGCGCCGAAGGCTATTATCCGCATGCGGCGCCAATAAAAAATCCTTATGCTCTAGCCGGGAACAGTCTGGGGGATTGCGGCAATGTCGATTTGGGGAAAGTTGGCCGGCGCTGCGGCCGGGCTCGCCATCGGGGGCCCGATCGGCGCCCTGGTTGGCGGCGTGGCGGGACATTACGTCATCGACCGCGACGAGGCGGAGGATGGCCCTGCCGAAAATCAGGTGGCTTTTACCGTGGGCGTGATCGCGCTTGGCGCCAAGATGGCGAAGGCCGACGGCGTCGTCACCATGGACGAGGTCAACGCCTTCAAGGAAGTGTTCAAGGTGCCCGATGGCGAGATGAAAAACGTGGCGCGCGTTTTCAATCTCGCCAAGCAGGACGTCGCCGGCTACGAGGCCTATGCCGAGCAGCTCGCGGTCATGTTCAAGGGCAACCGCAAACTACTCGAGGACGTGCTTGAAGGGCTGTTTCACATCTCCAAGGCCGACGAATCGCTGCACCCGCGCGAGGAGCATTTCCTGCATGAGGTCGCCAAGCGCTTCGGCATCAGCGACACGGAGTTCGCTTATATCAAGGCGCGCCACGTCTCCGCGGCCAAGCGCAATCCCTATGAGGTTCTCGGCATCACCCCGACGATCGGCAATGACGCCCTGAAAAGCCATTACCGCAAGCTCGTCGCCGAAAGCCATCCCGACAAGCTGATGGCTCGCGGCGTTCCGAAGGAGTTCGTGGCCATCGCCACCGAGAAGGTCTCCGTCATCAACGAGGCCTATGAGCAGATCGCGCGAGAGCGTGGGATGTAAGCTTGGCGTCCGTCATCACGGCTTAAGCCGGGATCCACGCAAGCATATTCGGCTCTAATCAGTCTGGATTCCGGCTTTCGCCGGAACGACGGAATTCTGTCCATGACCGCAAGCCCGGATAGCCCGCTCGCAACGCTTTGGTGTCCATCGCCGAATCGCGAGCCGAGGGTGAACGGCCGCGCGCCCGATATGCTCGTACTGCACTACACCGGTATGGACTCTGCCGAGGCCGCGCTCGATTGGTTGACGCGTGAAGAGTCCAAGGTCTCCTGCCACTACCTCGTCGATGAGGAGGGACGCATCACGCAGATAGTACGCGAGGAGGAGCGCGCTTGGCATGCAGGCCAAAGCCGATGGGCGGGCGAGACCGACCTGAATTCCTGCTCCATCGGCATCGAGATCCACAATCCCGGTCACGAATTCGGCTATCACGATTTTCCGGACGCGCAGATGCAAGCGGTCGAGGCGCTCTGCCGCGATATCTTCACCCGTCACCCAATCCGGCCGGAGCGCGTCCTGGCTCATTCCGACATCGCGCCAGGACGAAAGCGCGATCCGGGGGAGAAATTCGACTGGGCCCGGCTGGCCAAGTTTGGCATCGGCCTTTGGGTCGAGCCCGCGCCGGTCAGCTCGGAGCTAGGGCTCGGCCCTGGCGATGAAGGCGAACCGGTCGCGACGCTGCAGCAGGAACTCGCCGCTTTCGGTTATGGGGTCGAGATCACCGGCACTTACGGCCGCGGGCTGGAGAATGTGGTCGAAGCCTTTCAGCGTCATTTCCGTCCCGAACGCATCGACGGCCGCGCCGACGCCTCAACGAGGGACACCCTGAAGCGCCTGCTCGCGGCGGTCCAAGGAACGCCGGTTGCATGAAGCGGCCCGAGGGAGGGTGTGTCTCGGATCGTTAGTGCTGGCTTGAATAAAAGGCCTGCGCCTTGGCGAGATTGCCCTCCGGATCAAGCATGAAGACTTTCTTGGCGACCTCATTGCCGAAGCAATAGGTTTTGCCGTCGATGGTCTCGTTGATGGAGCAGTCGGTTTTCACCTTCTGACCGTGCGCGAGGCCCGCCGCGCACAGATTGTCATACTCGCCGTCCGCGCCCCACGCGGCGGTGGCGAGGCCAAGCAACAGAGTGCCGGCCAGGGCAGACATGATCTTAGTCTTCGTCATGCAAATCTCCTTTTGTGGGGCTTTGATTGGCCGGCCCAGGCTGCGGTCCCGGTTAGCTCCTTTAAGGCCGGCCGTCGGCTGTCCGTCAGTGATTTGGATCAAGCAGCGTTGCCTGCGCCATAGTTCGACAGCGCTCTAGCGTCGCGAACCTCGATGCTGCCGCGCGAGGCGCGGACCCAGCCGACGCGCTCCCACTCGCGCAGATAGCGGGTGATGACCTCGCGCACGCTGCCGAGATCGAGTGCGAGTTGCTGATGGGTCTTGGCCACGATGCCCTGGTCGTCGGCCTCGGCGAGCAGACGGCGCGCCAGCCGGAGATCGAGACTGGAAAAAGCCACCTCATCGACAAGGGTGATCAGGCTCGAAAGCAGGTCGCCGTAATTGTTGAGCACGAATTGGCGGAACGGCACCGAAGAGGTCAGCAGTCGGTGAAATACGGGCGCTGGCAGGGCCGCGAGCAAGACGTCGGTCTCCGCGGTGCTTTCGGCCGGAAAGCCTCTTCCGGCCATGAGGCAAGAGGTGGTCAGCACGCAGGTCTCGCCCGGACCGACTTGGTAAAGCAGAATTTCGCGGCCGCATTCGGAGGTCTTGAACACCCGCGTGCGGCCTTCGATGCACATGACATAGGCCTCGCAAGACTGGCCCTGCCGGTAGGCGATGTCGCCTCCATTCAGACGATTAAACCTGATATTTCCGAGCATTTCCGCCCGGTGCTCAGGCTCGAGCTCGGGCAGATCGGGGAACGCCGACATCCAGCGTCGGGTTAGATCCAGGTCGGCCATCAGTGAGCAATCACTCCTGTCGCGTTGCCGTCGTTAAATTCACTATGAAGCAGGTCGCGGGGGTAACGACCACACAATGTCGTTACAGCGGCGTGTCCAACCGCGTGCGAATGCAGCCTTAAGCCACTGAAAGGTTGAATAAATCATCCTTCGATCACGCAGACGGGATTGGACAGAGGGTGACTTCGGTCACATACGGAAGGCTGACATTCCGCCAAGAAGCGGGCATTCAAGGCAGAGACCTTGAGCAAAATTCACAAGGCTCACGAGGAGAAAACGCCATGACTAGGGCCCCCCTTCTATCCGCCGTGGCAGCAGCCCTGCTGCTTGGGCTTGCCGCGGCGGCCCCTGCGGCGGCAGACGATGCCGCCAGCTCCGCCACGCCTGCCGCAGCTGCGGCCGCCGCCGATGGAGAGTTCGACGATTTTTGCGCCATGGGTCTGGCCTCCGGCCAGACCGTAAAGACCGACTGTTCGGTGACCTGGACCTCCGACGATGGCAAAGTCTACTGCTTCTCGTCCGAGGCATCGAAGGCGGCCTTCCTCAAGAATCCCATCGAGAACATCCAGAAGGCCCGCGAATTCGAAATGACGAAGTCGCAGGCTGCGGCATCCGGTGCCAAGGATTTCAAGGAGGCGGATGTCAACGAGGCGGTGAAGAAGGTCCTGGACGAGCGCAGCAAGGACGGCACTTTCGTGTTCCGCGACCCTAAGCTCAACGCCGACCTCAATCTGACCTTCGACAAGATCAAGGTCGTGCGCGGCATGGAAGGCTATGGCTGGTTCGCCAATGTCATCTTCAGCGACAAGGACGAGCCGAAGAAGCAATACGCCATCGATTTCTGGTTCAAGCCGGAAGGCCAAGAGCTGACATTGATGGACATCCGCGTGCAGAAGGGCCCGAAGCGCGACGGCGACGGTTACTACATGATCACCCGCCAGCCCGTGGCCTGGTGGTGGTTGCCGGTGCAGGAGCACCCTGGCGACAT
>JBAUEK010000110.1:0-7868 GCA_049678565.1 Methyloceanibacter sp.
GTTCGATTCCGACGAGTACAAGGGCAAGATCGCGGTCATGTCTGACGCGAGCGAGCTGTTCCGCAACTGCTTCAAATATCTCGGCCAGTCCCTGAACTCCACCTCGCCCGAGCTGCTCAAGCAGGCCGAGACCATGCTCATCAAGCAGAAGCCCAACATCAAGGCCTTTCACGAGGACAACGGCCAGGACCTGCTGCTGTCCGGCGAGGTCGACGTGGTGATGGAGTATAATGGCGACATCGCGCAGATCATGCTCGAGGACGACGACGTCGATTTCGTCGTGCCGAAGGAGGGCGCGATGAAGCAGCAGGACACACTGGCGATTCCAAAAGGCGCGCCGCATCCCGAGAACGCACTCAAGTTTATCAACTTCATCCTCGACGCCAAGGTCGGAGCGGAGATCTCGGAGACGATCAAATACCCGTCCCCCAACGCCGCCGCGGTGGCCTTGATGCCGGCGTCCTACAAAGACAATCCGGTGATCTTCCCGCCCGCGGACCTCGTGGCCAAGTGCGAGTATCCCAACTACCTCGGCCCCGAATTTACGCGTCTGCTCGACGAAGCCATGACCCGGCTCAGGGCTTGACGAGGTGGAATTGAGGTAGGCAGCGAGCGACAGGAAACGCCGCGATGGCGACCCGGACACAAGAACGTCGACTGACCTTCCTGGCAACGGCACTACCACCCATCCTCTGGGTGGTAGTGTTCTTCCTCGCTCCGCTGGCGATCGTGTGGGCCTACAGCTTCGGCCAGAACCAGGGCCTGACCGAAGTCGACATCACCGGCACCTTCGCCAACTATATTCGGGCGCTGCGGCCGCTCTATCTCGCCATCTTCGCCAAATCGATCTTCGTGGCCGGCCTCACCACGCTGCTCTGTTTAATCATCGGCTTTCCAGTGGCGTTGTCGATCGTGTTTGCCAGCGAGCGCTGGCGGGCGTGGATGCTGCTGCTGATCATGCTGCCGTTCTGGACCAATTTGCTGATCCGTACCTACGCCCTGATCGCGGTGCTGCGCACCGAGGGCTATGTCAATTTCACGCTGGAGTGGTTTTGGAGCAATGCCAGCTGGTTCATGACCTTGGTGGGTTTGCAGCCGCTCGGCGACTTCACCCCCTTGCAGCTGCTTTACAGCAACACCGCTGTGGTGGTGGGCCTCGTCTACGTGCACCTGCCCTTCATGGTGCTACCGCTCTATGCCGCGCTCGATCGGCTCGACAAGTCTCTCATCGAAGCGAGCCTCGACCTCGGCGCCGGCCACATCCGGACGCTGTTATTGGTCGTGGTGCCACTGGCGCTCCCGGGCATCATCTCCGGCATTATCATCACCTTCGTCCCGGCGCTCGGCGCCTATCTGACGCCCGATCTGCTCGGGGGCCCCGACAGCCAGATGATCGCCAACGTGATCGAGCGCCAATTCAAGAAGGCCAATGACTGGCCGTTCGGCGCCGCTCTGTCCTTCCTGCTGATGTACGCGACATTCGCGGCCATCGCCCTTCGCGCCTTTTTGAGCCGCGGCAAGCCCGCCGCCGGCGGTCACGGGATCTAGCCATGGCACTCAAACGCGCCCCCCTCGAATATAATCGCATGTGGCAGATGCGCCTGTGGCTGTTTGCCGTGTTCTTCTTCCTTTACGCGCCGCTCATCGCATTGATCGCCTTCAGCTTCAACGACTCCAAGCGCAACACCGTTTGGCGCGGCTTCACGTTCAAATATTACGAAAAGCTCTTCAACAACAATGACCTTCTCATCGCCTTCGCCAACTCGCTGACGATCGCCTTGGTGGCCACCCTCATCGCGCTGGTCATCGGTGCGCTCGCCGCAGTCCTGTTGTGGCGCTACCGCTTCGTGGGCAAGACAGCCGTGGAGGGTGCTTTCACGCTGCCCATCGTGGTGCCGGAAATCTGCATGGGCGTCGCCATGCTGCTGTTCTTCACCCGCGTGTTGCCCTGGCCCAACGATCTCATCTGGCCGTTGAACCTCGGCTCCATCATCATCGCCCATGTCTCGTTCTGCTTCCCCTTCGTCGCGCTCGTCGTCGGCGCGAGGCTCACGAGCTTCAACAAGGAGCAGGAGGAGGCGGCGCGCGACCTCGGCGCCAATGATTGGCAGGCCTTCCGCGATGTGCTCTTGCCCCATATCCGCCCGGCCCTTATCGCGGGCGGACTGCTGGCGTTCACTCTCTCGCTCGACGACTTCGTCATCACCTTTTTCACGTCGGGACCGGATACGATCACCTTTCCGGTCAAGGTCTATTCGATGCTGCGCTTTTCGGTAACGCCGGAAGTCAACGCCGCATCGACAATGCTCATCGTGCTCACGATCGCGCTCATGGCCCTGATGATGGTGATGCAGGGCAGAGCGCAGAAGAAGGGATAGAGAGCCGTGGACCAAGCGATAGCCGAAGACGCCAAAGCCGGCGCCAAGCCCATCATCAGCTTCCGCAATATTTCGAAGCGCTGGGGCTCCGCGGTTGGGGTCGACAATGTCACCCTCGACATCATGCCCGGAGAGTTTTTCGCCCTGCTCGGGCCCTCCGGCTGCGGCAAGACGACGTTGCTGCGCATGCTCGCCGGCCTCGAAGTGCCGACGGAGGGCCGCGTTCTGATCGACGGCCAGGACATGGGCGACATCCCGCCCAACAAGCGCGCCGTGAACATGGTGTTTCAGTCCTATGCCGTGTTCCCGCATATGACCGTCGCCGACAACGTCGCCTACGGTCTAAAGATCGATGGCGTGCCGCAGCCGGAGCGTGACAGGCGCGTGCGGGAGGCGCTCGACCTCGTGCAGCTCGACCAGCTTGCCGAGCGTAGGCCGGACCAGCTGTCAGGCGGTCAGCGCCAACGTGTTGCGCTCGCGCGCGCATTGGTGAAGAAGCCGAAGGTGCTGTTGCTCGACGAACCGCTCTCGGCGCTCGACGCCAAGCTGCGCGAGGCCATGCGCTTCGAGCTGTCCCAGCTGCAGCAGAAGGTCGGCATCACCTTCATCATGGTCACCCATGACCAGGATGAAGCGTTGGCGATTGCGTGCCGCATCGCGGTCATGCACAAGGGCGCGATCGCTCAGCTTGGCACGCCGTCTGACCTTTACGAGTTTCCAGCCTCCCGGTTTGTCGCCGACTTCATCGGTTCGGTGAACATGTTCGAGGGCAGGCTGATCGACGACAAGGCCGACGAGGCCACCGTTTCCTGCCCCGAGCTCGAGCCGCATCGCGTCTACGTCCCCCACGCCGTCCCCGGGAAGGAGGGGTCGTCGGTCTGGGTCGCGATCCGTCCTGAGAAAATGACGCTGCACAAGGACGCCGACGCGCCGCCATCGGTCCCCGAATGTCCGGCTGCCCACAACGTCGCCAAGGGAGAGATCAAGGACGTCTCGTATCTTGGCGATATTTCGATCTACCATATCGTGCTTGCCAACGGCCGCCTGATCCGGATCTCGCGCCCCAACCGTTCCCGCTTCGACCAGGACGACTTCGGCGAAGGCGAGAAGGTGTGGGTGAGTTGGGACGGCTCTAGTCCCGTCGTGCTCCAGTCCTGACGCCTAGCACTCTGCGACAACTCGAGTAAGCGAGAACGGACATGTCAAATTCGGCCGAGCTGCATGAGCGGAGGGCGGCGGCCGTGCCGCGCGGCGTCAGCAATGCGACCGCCATCTACGCCAAGCGCGCGAAGAACGCCGAGATCTGGAGCGAGGACGGCAGGCGCTATGTCGACTTCGGCGCCGGCATTGCCGTGGTCAATACCGGCCATCAGCATCCGAGGATCGTCGCCGCCGTCGAGGAGCAGATGCAGGCGTTCAGCCACGTCTGTTTCCAAATTACGCCCTATGAATCCTATGTGCGCCTGGCTGAGCGGCTGAACGCGCTGGCGCCGGTTGTCGGCCCGGCCAAGACCATGCTGGTCTCCACCGGGGCCGAGGCGGTCGAGAACGCGGTGAAGGTCGCGCGCGCCTATACCGGCCGCCCGGGCATCGTTTCGTTCAGCGGCGGCTTCCACGGCCGCACGCATATGGGCATGGCGCTGACCGGCAAGGTCGTCCCATACAAGAAGGGTTTCGGACCCTTCCCCGCCGAAATCTACAACGTCGCGTTCCCCAACATTTATCATGGGGTCAGCGGCGAGCAGAGCCTCGACGCCCTCAAGGCCCTGTTCAAATATACGGCCGATCCTTCGAGCATCGCCGCCATCATCATCGAGCCGGTGCAAGGCGAGGGCGGCTTCTATATCGCTCCATTCGACTTCCTTCGCGACCTGCGGACCCTTTGCGACGAGCACGGCATCCTCCTCATCGCCGACGAGATTCAAACCGGCTTTGCCCGCACGGGGAAAATATTCGGCCTCGAGCATTCGGGCATCAAGGCAGATGTGGTGACGATGGCAAAGGGATTGGCCGGCGGCCTGCCGCTATCCGCTATCACGGGGCGGGCCGATGTCATGGATGCGTCGGCGCCCGGCGGGCTCGGCGGCACCTATGCCGGCAATCCGGTCGCCTGCGCCGCCGCCCATGCCGTGCTAGACGTGATCGAGGAGGAGAAGCTCTGCGACCGCGCCAATGCCATCGGCAAGATCATTCTCGACCGCTGCAATCAGTTGAAGAGCCGCTCGAACCTGAACTGCGTGGGCGACGTGAGAGGCCTAGGTGCGATGTGCGCCATCGAGCTGGTGAAGGATGCTGCGAGCGGGGAGCCGGCACCGCAGCTGACCCAGGCTTTGACCAAGATCGCAAGCGACAATGGGCTCATTCTTCTATCCTGCGGCACCTACGGGAACGTCATCCGCTTCCTCGTGCCGCTCACCGCGAGCGATGCACTCGTCCGCGAAGGCATGGACATCGTCGAGACGAGCCTTACCGAGGCCGTGACCCGGATCGCGTGAGCTCTGCTCCAATTCAACCGACATAGCGGTTACGAGGCACCTACATGAGCGCAAAGCTCGCGACGAATAATCTCGAAGCATTCTGGATGCCGTTCACGGCGAACCGGCAGTACAAGAAGGCGCCGCGTCTGTTGGTTGGCGCCGAGCGCATGCACTACACCGCCGCCGACGGACGCCGCGTGCTCGACGGTACGTCCGGACTGTGGTGCGTCAATGCCGGCCATTGCCGGCCGAAGATCGTCGAGGCGGTCCGCAAGCAGGTTGGCGAGCTCGACTTTGCCGGCACCTTCCAGATCGGTCATCCCAAGGCTTTCGAATGCGCCTCTAAACTCGTCAGCATCGCCCCGCCGGGCTTCGACCACGTGTTCTTTACCAACTCCGGTTCCGAGTCGGTCGAGACTGCGCTGAAGATGGCGCTGGCCTATCATCGGGTCAAAGGCAACGCGTCGAAAACCCGCCTGATCGGCCGCGAGCGCGGTTATCACGGCGTCAATTTCGGCGGCACTTCGGTTGGCGGCATCGCCAACAACCGCAAGATGTTCGGTACACTTTTGAGCGGCGTCGACCATCTTCGCCACACCCACGATCTGGCCCGTAACGCCTTCAGTCGCGGCGAGCCAGAGCATGGCGCCGAGCTTGCGGACGATCTTGAGCGTCTGGTGACGCTGCATGACGCCTCGACCATCGCCGCCGTCATAGTCGAGCCCGTCGCTTGCTCGGCCGGTGTCCTGATCCCCCCCAAGGGCTATCTGAAACGCCTCGCCGCGATTTGCGCCAAGCACGACATCTTGCTCATCTTCGATGAGGTCATTACCGCCTTCGGGCGCCTCGGCACGCCGTTCGGCGCGGACTATTTCGGCGTCTCGCCCGACATCATCACCACGGCCAAGGGTATCACCAACGGCACCATTCCGATGGGCGCGGTGTTCGTGAAGACGAAGGTGCACGAGGCGTTCATGCATGGCCCGGAGGAGGTCATCGACCTCTTCCACGGCTACACCTATTCAGGCCACCCGGTCGCCTGCGCCGCCTCCATCGCCACGCTGGAGACCTATACGGAAGAGGGATTGCTGACGCGCGCCTCGGAGCTGGCGCCCTACTGGCAGGACGCATTGCATGCGCTCAAAGGCCTTCCGCACGTCATCGACATTCGCAATATCGGATTGATCGGCGCCATCGAGCTCGATCCCATCCCCGGAGAGCCTGGGAAGCGCGCCCATAGCCGCTTCGTCGAGGCCTTCAACCGCGGCCTTCTGGTCCGCGCCACGGGTGACATCATCGCGCTGTCGCCGCCGCTCATCATCGAAAAAACGGAAATCGACCAGCTCGTCGATATCCTCTCGGGCGTCCTCAAGACAATGAATTGAGATCGTACGGCACCGCCATGCACATCATTCAGAACGCCATCGACGGCCAAAAGGTCAAATCCTCGTCGCAGCGCCTGGCCCCCGTCTATAACCCCGCGACCGGGGAGCAGACGGCCGAACTGCCGCTCTCGACCGCGGAGGAGGTGAATGCAGCCGTGGCGGCAGCCAAGAAGGCGGCGGTCGCCTGGGGAACGACGCCGCCACTCAAGCGCGTCAAGCATATGTTCCGCTTCAAGGAGCTTCTCGACCGTCACGCCGACGAGATCGCCCGCGCCATCTCGAACGAGCATGGCAAAACGCACGCCGATGCGCTGGGCGAGCTCGCCCGCGGCATCGACGTCGTCGATTTCGCCTGCGGCATTCCGCATCTTCTCAAGGGCGAGTACAGCCGCAATGTCGGTCCCGAAATCGACAGCTGGTCCGACCGCCAGCCGCTCGGAGTCGTCGCCGGCATCACGCCGTTCAACTTCCCGGCCATGGTGCCGATGTGGATGCACCCGGTCGCCATCGCCTGTGGCAACACCTTTATCCTGAAGCCATCCGAGCGGGACCCTTCTGCCTCGATGCTGATCTGGGATCTGTTCCAGGAGGCCGGCTTCCCGCCCGGTGTGTTGAACGTCGTCCACGGTGACAAGCAAGCCGTCGATGCGATCCTCGACCATCCCGACATCAAGGCTGTGAGCTTCGTCGGCTCGACCCCGGTGGCCGAGTACGTCTATCGGCGGGGTTCCGCCGCGGGCAAACGCGTGCAGGCGCTCGGTGGCGCCAAGAATCACATGATCGTCATGCCTGACGCCGACATGGATCAGGCGGTCGAGGCGCTGATGGGAGCAGGCTTCGGCTCCGCGGGAGAGCGCTGCATGGCAATCTCGGTCGCGGTGCCCGTGGGCGAGAAGACCGCCGACCGGCTGGTCGAGGCGCTGGCACCCAAGGTCCGGGTCATGAAGGTTGGCCCGGCCTCGGACCCGGAGTCCGAGATGGGCCCGGTGATTACGGCGGAGGCCAAGCACCGCATCGCCGGTCTCATCGGCCAGGGCGTGAAGGAAGGCGCCGAGCTCGTCGTCGACGGGCGCGGCCTTGAGCTCCAGGGCTACGAAGGCGGCTTTTTTCTCGGCGGCTCGCTGTTCGACCGCGTGACCAAGAACATGACCATCTACAATACCGAGATCTTCGGGCCCGTCCTCTGCGTGGTTCGCACGAGTGGCTACGAGGAAGCCGCCGACCTCATCAACAGCCATGAATACGGCAATGGCACCGCCATCTTCACCCGCGACGGAGACGTGGCCCGCACCTTCGCCGATCGTATCGAGGTCGGCATGGTCGGCATCAACGTCCCGATCCCGGTTCCAGTCGCCTATCACTCCTTCGGTGGTTGGAAGCGCTCCCTGTTCGGCGATCACTCCGTCTACGGCCCCGAAGGCGTGCGCTTCTACACCCGCCTCAAGACCGTGACCGCGCGCTGGCCGACCGGCATCCGCGGCGGCGCCGAGTTCAATTTTCCGAGCTTGAAATAAAAAGCCGGTCCGTTCGAGGGAAGCGGACCGGCCGAACGGACGCGGGGGGGATGCGTCCGGGATAAGTTAATTGGTCGCGCGCTTGCCTAAGCCGCGGTGGGATACACCTTTCCC
>JBAUEK010000111.1:0-29304 GCA_049678565.1 Methyloceanibacter sp.
CGCCCGGGCTTTGCTGTCTCCTGCCCCTGCGCCCGAGCGAAGGGGATGGCGCGCCGAAAAGCGCAAACCTTATGGTGTCGCGTCCTTTGCGGGGACGCGCGGGCGCCTCTCGGCGCGCCACATGCGCTTAATGCAGAGGCGTCAGCGCATGCGCATTTGCGGCGATTTGGCAACGCCGGGCCGCGCTTTCGCCGTCAATGCCCCGCCTCCCTAGACCGCAGATAAGTCGACGGACGGGACACGTTTGAGACCCGAGGGTCTTAGACCCTAGGGTCCTGGGCCAGACGGTCGTCAGCCAGCTCCTGGCAGGGCCTCATAATGGGCCCGGGCGGAGCCCCGGCGCCGCCCGGGTTCTTGGCTAGCGAACCAGACCCGCGGGCGCCGCACCCCGTCCCGCTCCATGACGCCTCATGAAACGCCCCTTCAGCGGACGAGGTGAGGCCACGATAACGGAGGTTCGGAGGGCGGGGATAGATTTCATCCCTCCCCGTCAAGGGGAGGGATGAAACGAAGAGCGGCCTACGCCAGATGATGCCCAGCCACTAGCGGGCGGCGGCGAGCTGCATCAGGCTTTCGATCGGATGCACCTTGGCTTTGAGCTTTTCGAGTCCCTTCGGGCACGGGCCGCCGGTGGCCCAATCGAGCAGCTCGACCGTGTGGACGATGGGCACGTCGCTGCCGCGCTGAAGCTGGGTGATGCAGCCGATATTGCCGGTGGCGATCAGGTCCGGCTTGACGCGGGCGATATTCGCCAGCTTCCGGTCGCGCAATGCGCCCGAAAGCTCCGGCTGGAGCAGATTATAGGTGCCGGCCGAGCCACAGCAGATATGGCCCTCGGGAATGTCGAGGACGGTAAAGCCAGCTTGAGACAGAAGCGCCCTGGGCTCGTTCTCGACCTGCTGCCCGTGCTGGAGGGAGCAGGCGGAATGATAGGCGACGCGGAGGCTGGTCCAGGCGAGCGGCGGCACCAGTCCAATCTCGTGAATGAACTCGGTGATGTCGCGCGCGAGCCCCGACATCTCGACCGCGCGCCCGGCATAGCCACGGTCGCGGGCGAGGAGATGGCCGTAATCCTTGACCATGGTGCCGCAGCCCGAGGCCGTGATCAGGAGGGCGTCGAGCCTGCCTTCGCGCAGCGCGCCCGACCAGGCATCGACATTGCGCCGGGCCGCCTTCTGCGCCTCGCTTTCGCGGCCGAGGTGATGCTGAAGCGCGCCGCAGCAGCCCTCGTCCTTGGCCAGCGTCACCTCCACGCCATGCCGCTTGAGCAGCCGGATCGCGGCGCGGTTGATCGAAGGTTGCAGCACCTCCTGCACGCAGCCGAGCATGAGCACGACACGCTTGATCGGCGGCTGCTCGGTGCGGATCACGGATTTGCGGCGGCGCAATCTCAGATGCGGCAGGCGCGCCGGGGAGACCTCGAGCGCCGCCGCGGCGGTCTTGAGCCCGAGCCGCGACAGCAGTCCCCGGAACGGCCGCGCCAGCCAGCCAAGCAGGAGCGCCAGGCGGAAGCGGGTCGGATTGGGCAGCACCTTGGCCAGCATCCGGCGCGTCAGGCGCTGGGAAATCGGACGCGTGCCGCTGTCCTCGATGCGGGCGCGGGCGAGGTCGACGAGATGCATATAGTCGACGCTGCTGGGGCAGGTGGTCACGCAGGCGAGGCACGACAGGCAGCGATCGATATGGTGGGTGACCGGAGCGGTAACCTTGCCGGCTTCGAGCATCTCCTTGATCAGATAGATGCGGCCGCGGGGGGAGTCGCGCTCGTCGCCGAGCAGGACATAGGTCGGACAGGTCGCGGTGCAGAAGCCGCAATGGACGCAGCGCCGGAGCATGGCATCGGCGCGAGCGACGGTCGGGTCCTGGAGCTGATCGGTGGTGAAATTCGTGTGCATGGCTGCTGCGCCTAGATGCCGGGATACATGCGGCCTGGATTGAGGATGCCGGCCGGATCGAAGGCCGCTTTCAGTTTCGCCGTGAGCGAGGCGAGCGCCAAGTCGAGCGGCTGGAACACGTCGAGGCTGGCGCGGGTCGCGCGCTCGGCCCGGATCAGGGTGGCGTGGCCGCCGAATTCGGCGATGGCGCGGCGAATTTCGACGGCGCCGGCGTCGGAGGTGAGGGTGGTGTCGAGCCAGATCAGCCCGCCGGACCAGTCATAGACGGCACGGACGTCGAGGGTGCGGGCGATGATTGCCACGAGCTTCGCCGCGCGGGACGGCGCGGTGGAGATGCGCCATAGCGGCCGATCCGAGCCGGCAAACATGCGCAAGGTCCTGATCTCCTCCCAGAACACGCGGCTCTGGTCGGTGTCGAGCTCGAGCGACAGCGAATAGGCGGCGAGCCGGTCTTTCAGGCGGCCAATACGGTAGCGCACCGAGCTCGGAAAACTCTCCACCCGGATGGCCGTCACCGCGGCGCCGGCGCCGGCGATTCCGGGGTGGGACAGGCGGGCGGCGAGCGGCGCCTGCACATGCAAGGTGCCCGAGACCTCGAACGGGGTGCCGAGACAGAGACACATCGCCTCGACCGCGGTCGGATCGGGCAGGCCGAAGCAGAGCAAGGTCCGGGTCTCCGCCGGTTGCGGCAGCACCTTCATGGTGACCTCGGTCATCACCGCGAGCGTCCCCCAGGAGCCGGCGACGGCCTTGCACAGATCGTAGCCGGTGACGTTCTTCATCACCCGCCCGCCGGATTTGAAGCTCTCGCCCCAGCCATTGACGCAATGGACCCCAAGCAAATGATCGCGCGCGGCGCCAGCCAGGATGCGGCGGCTGCCTGCGAGGTTGGTGGCGAACACGCCGCCGATCGAGGCCTGGCCAGGGGGGCTGCCCAGAACCGGGCCGAGATCGACCGGCTCGAAGGCGAGCTGCTGGCCGCGCTCGGCCAGCAGGCCCTCGATCTCGGCCAGTGGCGTGCCGGCTGCGGCCGACAGAACCAGCTCCGTCGGCTCATAGAGCGAGATTCCGCTGAGGCGCTCGGTGCTGACCACCGAGCCGGTCTGCACCAGGCGCCCGACCTCGTGCTTGGAGCCGCGCCCCCTTACCTCGACGGGAATTTTCGCATGCGCCGCCTCGGCCAGGAGATCGGCGATCTCGCCGGAGGAGGGCGGCGCATGGAAGCCGAGCCTGAGATTGCCGGTCATTGGCGCTCCCGCCCTTCCAGCGGAAACACTTTGGCGGGGTTGAGCAGCCAGTCGGGATCGAATGCGGTCTTCACCCGCATCTGCTGGGCGAGATCGGCGGCCGAAAATTGCACGCGCATGAGCTCGCGCTTCTCGATGCCGACGCCGTGCTCTCCGGTCAGACAGCCGCCAAGCTCGACGCAAAGCTTGAGGATCTCGGCCCCGCACAGCTCCGCCCGTTCGAGCTCGGCTCGATCATTCGCATTGTAGAGAATGAGCGGGTGCAGATTGCCGTCGCCGGCATGGAAGATGTTGGCGACGCGGAAGCGATAGCTCTTGCAGATGGCGCCGATCCGGTGCAGCGCCTCCGGCAGCCGCGACAGAGGGATGACGCCGTCCATGCAATAATAGTCCGAGATCTGGCCCATGGCGCCGAAGGCAGCTTTCCGCCCCTTCCAGATCGCGGCGCTCTCCTCGGCACTGCGGCTGACACGGATGGTGCGGGGTGAATAGCGCTCGGCGATGTCGGTGAGGTTCTCAAGCAGGATCTCGATCTCGTCGTCGGAGCCGGCAACCTCGACGATGAGGAGCGCCTCCACGTCGAGGGGATAGCCGGCGCCGGCGAAATTCTCACAGACATGGATCGCAGGCCGATCCATGAATTCGATCGCCATCGGAATGATGCCGGCGGCGATGATGCCGGCGACGCAAGCGCCGGCGGCCTCCGAGCTATCGAAGCCGATAAGCATCGGCCGGGCGCCCTCGGGCGATTTGAGCAGGCGCACGGTGGCCTCGGTGACCACGCCGAACTGCCCCTCGGACCCCGTGATCAGGCCAAGGAAATCATAGCCGGGAGCATCGAGATAATCGCCGCCGATATCGACGATGTCGCCATTCATGAGCACCACGCGCAAGGCCAGCAGATTGTTGGTGGTCACCCCATATTTCAAGCAATGCGCGCCACCGGAATTCATGGCGATATTGCCGGCGAGGGTGCAAGCGAGCTGGCTCGACGGGTCGGGCGCGTAGAAGAAGCCGTGGACGGCGGCGGCGGCGGTGATGGAGATGTTGGTGATGCCGGCCTCGACGCGGGCGCAGCGGTTCGTCTCGTCGATGCCGAGCACGCGCGTCATGCGCGAGATGCCGAGCACGATCGCATCCTCGAGCGGCAAGGCTCCGCCGCATAGCGACGTTCCGGCCCCACGCGGCACCACCTTGATCTTGTTGTCGTGGCAGTAGCGGAGAATTTTGCTCACCTCCTCGGTGCTCGAAGGCAGGACCACGGCAAGCGGCATGCAGCGATAGGCGGTGAGCGCATCGGTTTCGTAGGTGCGCCGGCCCTCCTGATCGGCGATCAGGGGCGCATCCGGCACGAGCTTCTTCAGCTGCCGGACAATCTCGTCCCGACGGGCAAGGATCGCCTCATCGGGTTTAGGAAGGGTCAGCAGAGACATCGCGGCTCCAAGGGACCTCTGGTCCGCCCAATCGCTGTTCGCGATTTACGCCTCGTTAATCATGCCGATGTTTCGCATGGGGAACCGCTCTCGGCAATGCCCCTGCCCCAAGCCCGCTTCCGGGGCCAGAACTTCCCGCCTTCGCGCCGGGTTATCATGCCGCATCACGAACCAATCCCGCCGGATCGAAGCTTCTGTTACAGTTTCGCGCCAATTGAGAGCAAGGAGTACTCTCGCCGGTCTGGGTCCAGCGCAAGGCCATTGAGGGCTCTATAAGCATCCCCGAAAGGAGGAATGAGAATGAGGAAAGCAGTGTGTGCAGCGGCAGGGGCGGCAGCGCTCTTGGCTTTGAGCGGAGCGGCCTTCGCCGCGGGCGATGCCGAAAAGGGCAAGGCGGATTTCGCCACTAAATGCGGGATTTGCCATCAGGTCGGCCCCGACGCCAAGACCCTGATCGGACCCGAGCTGAACGGCATCGTCGGGCAGAAGGCGGCAAGCGTTGCCGACTTCCCCAGCTACTCCGCCGGCATGAAGAAGCTCGGAGACGAAGGCTATGTCTGGACGGAAGAGCACCTCGACGCTTGGATCGCCGATCCCAAGGCGATGATCCCAGACTCGATGATGGCCTTGGCGTTTGCAGGCGTCCCTGACGCCGGCGAGCGGGCAGATATCATCGCCTATTTAAAGACCGCTCAGTAGATCGAGCGGTCACCAGGAGACATTGGGTCTAGGGCGTCGCCGACGCTGATGGCGGCGGCGGGATCGGCTTTGGCGTGCGGAAGCCGTCGAGGTCCTCAAGCACCTGCCGGAAGAAGACGTCGCGGTCGCCCTCGTCCTTCGCCACCTCGTCCCAGGCGGTGCGGAGCGCCTTCAGCACCTCCTCGGACCAGGTCTTGATGCGCACCCCGTGTTTGGCCGCAAGCTCGACCAGGGCATCCGATTGAAGATGTTGGCTATCGGCCAGGGTCGAAAGCAGCGTCGCCTGGCATGCCGTCTCGATCAAGGCCTGCTGTTGGTTGTTGAGACTGTTCCACCGATCCTCATTCACCAGGAGCTCGAGCACGGTCTCGGGCTGATGCCAGCCCGGCAGGTAGATCAGCTTGGCGTGGTCCTGTAGGCCCTGCCGCTCGTCGATGATTGGGGTGAGGAATTCGGCCGCATCGATGTCATGCTTGTCGAGGGCGAGGCCGATGGTGCCACCGGGCACGAGCACCGTGGTGGCGCCAAGGCGCGACATGACGCGGCCGCCAAGACCGAAAATGCGCATGCGCAGGCCCTTGATGTCGTCTTGTGTGTTGACCTCCTTGGTGAACCAGCCGGAGGTCTCGGCGCCGCCGAAGCCGCAAGGGATGACGTGGACATGCAGACCGGCCTGTTCGTATAGCTCCTGGTAAAGCTTGCGCCCATTGCCGGCCAAGAACCATTCGACATAGCCCTTGGCGTCGGGCCCGAACGGAAAGCCGGAGAAGAGCGCCGCGGCGGGAAGCTTCGCCACCCAAAAGCCCGCGGTGGCAAAGCCGGCATCGACGCCGCCCCTCGACACCTTGTCGAGGATCTCTTGCGGCTGCGTGCCATCCCCCGGCTGCTTCAGGTCGAACTCGATGGCGCCGCCGGAAATCTCCTTGATCAGCTTGGTGAACCTCGCCGCCGGCTCGCCGAGACCAGGGAGATGCGTGCCGTACACGACCGGCATGACGAAATGCAGAGTCTCGGCCGCCGGCGCCGATGCGGACAGCGCCAGCAGCACGCCAAGCGCGAGGCCTGTGGCTCTACCTGTCCTGGGCACGACCCCTCCTCTTGATCCTGGTTCTCGGCCGAGTTCGGGCTTCTTACTCCAGAGCGCCGATGCTACATCGGGTTCCGCCCCCTCGGCCACCCAAGTCAGGCAGACTGTCCAAGGGTAAAAATGACAAAGAAAGCAGCCCGAACGCAGGCAGCACCGCTGGTCGGCCTGTTCGTTACCTGCCTGGTCGATCTGTTCCGGCCGAGCGTCGGCTTCGCCGCGATCAAGCTGCTCGAGGACGCGGGCGCCAGGGTCGAGGTCCCGCAGAGCCAGACCTGTTGCGGCCAGCCGGCCTATAATTCCGGCGATAAAGAGGATGCCAAGGCGATCGCGCGCCAGGTGGTGGAGAGTTTCGAGCGCTTCGACTATGTCGTGGCGCCCTCGGGCTCCTGCGCCGGCATGCTCAGACTGCATTACCCGCAGCTTCTGGCCGACGATCCAGCCTTCGCCAGCCGCGCCCAGGCGCTTGCCGGTAAAACCTTCGAGCTCACCAGCTTTCTGGTCGAGGTGCTTGGGGTCGAGGCCGTGGATGCGCATTACGCCGCGCCCGTGACCTACCATGATGCCTGCTCGGGTTTGCGTGAGCTCAAGGTCAAGGATGCGCCGCGGCGTCTGCTCCGAAGTGTCGAGGGCCTGACCCTGACGGAGATGGAGGAGACCGAAATTTGCTGCGGCTTCGGCGGCACCTTCTCGGTCAAATATCCCGACATCGCCAACGCCATGGTCGAGGGCAAGGTCCGCAACATCGTCAAATCCGGCGCGGCTTGCGTGCTCGCCGGCGACCTCGGTTGTCTCCTGCATATCGCGGGGAAGCTTTCACGCGATGGATCGGCGATCCAGTGCCGTCACGTGGCCGAGGTGCTTGCCGGCATGACCGGGAATCCGGCCATCGGCCAGGCGCGGAAAGCAGGGTAAGCCGAAATGTCCGGCGCCTCCCCCGAAAGCTTCAAGGGCAATGCCGCGCGGGCGCTCGCCGACGCACAGCTGCAGCGGGCGCTTCTGAACGTCAAGAGCGGCTTCATCGTCAAGCGGGCCAAGGCGCGCGCGAAACTGCCGGAGTTCGACCGGCTTCGCGACGACGCCCGCGCGATCAAGGACCATACGCTCGCGCATCTCGACCTCTATCTCGAAGCCTATGAGCGGAAGGTGGTGGAGAGCGGCGGCCACGTGCATTTCGCCCCGAGCGCCGCGGACGCGCGCGACATCGTGCTGCGGCTATGCCGGGAGGCGAACGCCCGTATCGCGACCAAGGGCAAGTCGATGGTGTCGGAGGAGATTGGGCTCGACGCCCATCTGGAAGCCGCGGGGATCGAGGTGGTGGAGACCGACCTCGGCGAGCACATCCTCCAGATCCGGGGCGACCGGCCGAGCCACATCATCGCTCCGGTGATCCATCTCAACAAGGAGGAGATCGCGGAGGATTTCTTCCGCGCCCATGCCGCGCTGCCGCGCGGACGTACCCTCGACACGGTGCAGGACCTGGTGAGCGAAGCCCGCGCCGTGCTGCGGGAGAAATTCCTCGCCGCCGATGTCGGCATCACCGGGGCGAATTTTCTCGTCGCCGAGACCGGCTCCTCGATCATCGTCACCAATGAAGGCAATGGCGACCTGACCGAGACGCTGCCGGCCACGCATATCGTGGTCACCTCGATCGAGAAAATCGTGCCGACGCTCGAAGATGCCTGCACCATGCTGCGCCTGCTGGCGCGGTCGGCCACCGGCCAGGAGATCACCACCTACACCAGTTTCGCCACGGGACCGGCGCGCGACGGCGACCCCGACGGGCCGCGCGCTTACCACGTGGTGCTGCTCGACAATGGCCGCAGCGATATGCTCGGCGGCGATTTCCACGAGATGCTCCGCTGCATCCGCTGCGGCGCCTGCCTCAACCATTGCCCGGTCTATGGCGCCATCGGCGGCCACGCCTATGGCTCGGTCTATCCGGGGCCGATGGGCGCGGTGCTCACGCCGGCGCTGGTCGGCATCGACCACGCCCGCGACCTCCCCAATGCGTCGAGCTTCTGCGGCCGCTGCGAGGAGGTCTGCCCCATGGCGATCCCCTTGCCCGCGCTGATGCGGAAATGGCGGGAGCGCGATTTCGACCGCGGCGACCCGCCTCTCACTCAGCGTGCCGCGCTCGGCATCTGGGCCTTCGCCGCGCGGCGACCCCGGCTCTACCACGCGCTGGCTGGGACATTGATGCCGCTCCTGGCCCGTCTCGCCGGACCCAAGGGCCGATTGCGCACGCTGCCCTTTACCGCAGCCTGGACCGCGACCCGCGATCTGCCCGCGCCTGAAGGCCAGACATTCCACGCGCTCTATCGCCAGAGGAGCGGGGAGCGATGAACGCCACCGCCGGCCCGCGCGCCGCGATCTTGTCCCGCGTCCGGGCAGCGCTCGGGATCCGCGCCGACGAGCCCTCGCGCCTAGCCGCGGTCGAGGATCGGCTCAAGCGCCATCCGCGCGGCACGATCCCGGCCCGGGCGCTGGTCGAGCGGGGGACCTTGCTGCAATCGTTCGAGACGATGCTCACCGATCAGGGGGCCAGTGTCACGCACGCGGCCACGCCCGAGGACGCCGTCCGCGCCATCGCCGACGATCTCCGCGCGCATGATCTCCCCCTCTGCCTGCGCCTTGGCGACGATGCGGTGCTCGCCGCGCTGCCGTGGGAGGCGGTCGCGGTGGAGCGGCGATTTGGCCCGGCGCAAAGCGACGATCGAGCCGCCTTGTCGCGCGCCATCACGGCCGCGGCGGAGACTGGTACCTTGTTCCTGGTCTCCGGCGCCGACAACCCGACGACGCTTGCCTTCCTGCCCGAGTCGCACACCATCCTGGTCGGCGCCGGCGACATTGCCGGCTGCTACGAGGAGGGTTTCGACCGCCTGCGGGCGATCTATGGCGAGGGTGCCCTGCCGCGCACCGTTAACCTCATCAGCGGGCCGTCGCGGACCGCCGATATCGAGCAGACCATCGTGCGGGGCGCGCACGGGCCGAAGCGCCTGCATGTGGTGATCCTGGGCTAGGCCTCAGCGGGCGGAACCGGCCTTTCTTTGCCGGCTTTCTGCTGCTAAGCACGGTTTGGTGCCTGCTTCCGTTGGCAAAAGGCATCGGGTATGGTGCGGCGCACTCGAAATTCGAGGCCAGCACCAAACCAACAGGGGTCCGGCCAAAGGCGCCGGTTCGGGGGTCGCCCTCCAATGCGTTCAGCCATCTGGCTCGTCGAGCGTCCGCGCTGGTTCAAGCGGACCCTGCTCATGCTCAACGACGCCGCGATGCTGTCCATCGCGCTGTGGGCCGCCTATTCGCTGCGCTTGAGCCAATTCTACGTGCCGGAATCGATCGGCATGGTGGCGCTGTTCGCCGCCGCCCCCATCATCGGCGTCATCACCTTCCACCTGCGCGGCCTGTACAAGCTAGTGACCCGCTTCATCGGGCCGGAGGGCACCACGCGCATCTATGTGGCGGTGATCATCGCCGTGCTCGCTTGGGCGCTGCTGGTGCTGTTGTCGGGCATCAAGGGGCACCCACGTTCGGTGGTGGTGATCTACGGTCTGATCGCGGCGGGGCTCATCCGCCTCTCCCGGCAATGGGCGGCATCGCTGCTGCTTCGGGCCGCGCCCCAGCACAAGGGCGTGAGCTTCGATGAGCGCAAGAACGTCATCATTTACGGCGCCGGCACCACCGGCATTCAACTGCTCCGCGCCCTGAACGAGACCGGCCAGTACAACATGGTCGCCTTCATCGACAACAATCCCTCGCTCGCGGGTCAGGTGGTGCACGGCGTCAAGGTGCTCCGCCCCGGAAAGATCGGCAAGGTGATCACCACTGAGAACGTCAAGGAGGTGCTGCTCGCCATGCCCTCGGCGTTGCGGAGCGAGCGCCGCGCCGCGATCAAGGCGCTCGAGCCCTTCCCGGTCCTGGTCAAGACGTTGCCGGCGCTGGAAGAGATTGCCTCCGGCAATGTCGAGGTGAGCGACCTCCGTCCGATCGAGGTCGAGGATCTGCTCGGGCGCGATCCGGTGACGCCGGAGCTTGGGCTGCTCACCGCGCATGTGAAGGACAAGGTGGTGATGATCACCGGCGCCGGCGGCTCGATCGGGTCGGAGCTGACGCGGCAGTTGCTGGCTCTGGCGCCGAAGGCGCTGATCCTGGTCGAGCTGTCCGAGGTCGCGCTGTACGAGATCGAGATGGAGATCGAGGAGATCAAGCGCAAAATGGCGAAGGAGGCGGAAGAGCCCGCCGCGATCGAGACCAAGATCGTCGCCGTGTTGGGCTCCGTGCTCGACCGCAAGCTCGTCGCGCGCACGATCGGCGATTTCGGCGTCGAGGTGATCTACCACGCCGCCGCCTATAAGCATGTTCCCCTGGTTGAGCAGAACCCGTTCACCGGCTTACAGAACAACACCTTCGGCACGCTGGTTCTGGCCGAGATGGCCAAGGAGCTCGGGGTCGAACGTTTCGTGCTCGTGTCGAGCGACAAGGCCGTGCGCCCCACCAATATCATGGGCGCGAGCAAGCGGCTGGCGGAGCTGATCCTCCAGGGCCTGGCCGAGCGCGGCGGATCGACCATCTTCACCATGGTGCGCTTCGGCAATGTGCTCGACTCGTCCGGCTCGGTGGTGCGCCGCTTCCGCAATCAGATCCAGGCTGGAGGCCCGGTCACCGTCACCCATCCGGAGATCATCCGCTATTTCATGTCGATCCCCGAGGCGGCCCAGCTCGTGATCCAGGCCGGAGCCATGGCAAGCGGCGGCGAGGTGTTCGTGCTCGACATGGGCTCGCCGGTGAAGATCGACGACCTCGCGCGCACCATGGTCCGGCTGTCGGGTCTCGAGCTGCGCGACGACAACAATCCCGAGGGCGATATCGCCATCGAATATGTCGGCTTGAGGCGAGGCGAGAAGCTGTATGAGGAGCTTCTGATCGGCGAGAACACGACCGGCACCAATCATCCGCGCATCTTCAAGAATTCCGAGCCGATCCTGCCTTACGCCGACCTCATCGCGGCGCTCGAGCGCCTCGACGACGCGATTCAGAGGCAGGATCTGGCCGATCTGCATGACATGCTGCGCGCCACGGTCGAGGGCTATACGCCGGGAAGTACCGGACACCCGGCGCCGCTCAAGGATGAGTGGCAGCCGATCTCGCGCATGCTCCATTGAGGCGATGGAAGCGGGCACGCTCGCGCTGGCAATTGCCGTGGTGGCTGGAGCGGCCGCCATCGCCGCCGGACTGATCGTGCTGTTGAAGCCGGTGCTCGTGCGTTACCTCCTCGCCCACCCGAATGCGCGCTCGTCCCATGCCACCGCCACCCCTCAAGGCGCCGGCGTCGCCGTCGTGCTGGCGCTGCTGATCGTTACCGTGGCCTGGTGGTTGGTCTGGCGACCCGCCGGCAGCGTGGCGGCGCTCGGCCCTGTGCTTGTGGGCGCCTGCGCTCTCACGCTGCTCGGGCTCGCCGACGATCTCCGCGCGCTGCCGGTGTGGTGGCGCTTCCTCGGCCAGGCCCTCGCCGCCCTGCTGATGGTGTTCAGCCTGCCCGAAAGCCTGCGGCTGTTTCCCGAACTTCTCCCACTCGTGGTCGAGCGCGCTCTGCTCGTGCTCGGCACCGTCTGGTTCGTCAACGCCGTCAATTTTCTCGACGGGATCGATTGGATCACGGCGGCGCAGGTCGTGCCGATGACGCTCGGCGTCGTGGCGCTCCAGGCCATGGGCGTGGTGCCGGCAAGCGTCGGCTTCCTGGCGTTGGCGCTGCTAGGCGGCACGCTCGGCTTCGCCATCTTCAACAAGCATCCGGCACGGGTTTTTCTCGGCGATGCCGGCAGCCTGCCGATCGGGCTCCTGCTCGCCTTCATGCTGATCACCGTCGCCGGCACGGATATCGCCGCGGCGCTGCTGCTGGCGCTTTATACCATCGCGGATTCGACCCTCACGCTGCTGCGCCGGCTCTATCGGCGTGAGCATATTTTCAGCGCGCATCGCTCGCATTTCTATCAGCGCGCCGTGATCAACGGCCTCTCGCCGCCGCAGGTAACCGCGCGGATCTTCGTGCTCGGCCTGCTTCTCGCCAGCCTGGCGGTCGCCACCGTGCTGACCAGCTCGCCCATCGCCGACATCCTGCTGCTCGCCCTCGGCGCCATCGCCACGGGCTATGTGCTCATTTCGCTCGCGCGAGGCGCCAAGTGACGCAGTCCCAAGTGAAGCAAAGAACGGTCCTCGTCACCGGCGCCTCAGGCTTCATCGGCAAGCATGTCATTCGCTCTCTGGCCAAGGGCGGCTGGGAGGTACGCGCCGCGGCGCGCGATCCGGCCGCCATCCCCGCGCTGGCGCATGTCGAGCGCGTGGCCATGCCGGACCTTTCGCGCCCCGCCGACTGGTCGCCGCTGCTCCAAGGCGCGAGCCGCATTCTCCATCTCGCCGGCATCGCGCACGCACCCGGCGTTATGCCAGACGAACTTTACGCCCGCATCAACGCCGATGCCGTGGGCGAGCTGGCACAGGCCGCGCGCGGCAAGGTCGAGCGCTTCGTGCTGATGTCGTCGGTGCGGGCGCAGGCCGGGCTTGCCGCCGACCATGTGATCACGGAGAGCGACGCGGCCCAGCCGACCGATGCCTATGGGCGGACGAAACTCGAGGCCGAGCGTCTGCTTGAGGACAGCGGCGTGGACTTTGCCGTGCTCCGCCCGGCCGTGGTCTATGGCCAGGGGGTGAAGGGGAATATCGCCAGCCTCGCCACCTTGGCGCAAACCCCGATGCCGCTGCCCTTCGGCGCCCTCGACAACAAGCGCTCGCTGCTCGCGCTCGAGAATCTCGCCGCGGCCGTCGACCTTGCGCTCACCTCCGCCCGGGCCGAAGGCGAGACGTTCCTGGTCGCCGATCCGGAGCCGATCAGCGTCGCCGATCTGGTCACCGCCATGCGCGCGGGGCTCGGCCGCAAGCCGCACCTCCTGCGCGCGCCGGTCGGCGCGGTGAAGCGCCTGATGGCCACGTTCGGCAAGGAAGCGGAATGGGAACGGCTGGCGGGCAGCTTCGTCATCAATGCCGCCAAGCTGAGAGGCATCGGCTGGATGCCGCGCGTCCAGACTCCGGACGGCATCGCCAGGATGATGCGGGCCACCAACGGCGTCGGGAGTTAGCGCCAAGAGCTTCCCTCTAGCCCTCCCCTCCTCCTTGAGGGGGGAGGTGAAAAGCGCGACGACTCTTAGTTCGGTGGAACGAGAGAGCGGTAGAGCGCGACGATCTCCTTGCCGATGATTTCGGTGGAGAATTTCGCTTGCACCAGCGCCCGCGCATTCTGGCCGAAGCGCGCGCGCATGTCCGCATCGCCCGCGAGCTTGGTCATGGCCTCGGCTAGAGCTTGAACGTCGTCGACGGGAAAGGTCAGCGCCGTCTCGGCTTGAATCGCGATCTCGCGACAGCCGGCAGTGTCGGTCGCGATCATGGCCCGGCCGCAAGCAGCGGCTTCGAGCAGGCTTTTGGGCAGCCCCTCGCGGCGGGAGGCGAGCACGGCGAAATGGGCGCGCGCCCACACCGCGCGAATGTCGGCGACATGGCCGAGCCAGTTGATGCCGAAGGCGGAGGCAAATTCCCTCAGCTGCTCCGGCGCGAGCGAGCCCGGATTTTCGGGATCGCAATCGCCGGCCAGCAGCAGCTGAAGCTTGGCCCCGCGCGAGGTCGCAAGCGCATAGGCGTCAATCAGCGTCTGCACGCCCTTGTCGGCGAGCATGCGGCCGACATAGGCGGCGGTGACGGGCGGCTGCGGCTCAGGCAGGGCGACGAAATGAGCGGTGTCGACGCCCGAGCCCGGGATCAGGTCGATGCCGGCCTCGGGCACGCCAAGCTCAAGCACGAAACTCCGGTCGTCCGGATTCTGCACGATGGTGCGGCTGTTCGCGCGCCGGAGCAGCCCTCTCAGCGCCGCCCGGACGATGGAGCGCGTGACCCCGCCGCCACCGTGATTGCCGATGAACAGGGTGCCGAGGCCGGTCAAACTATTGACCACGGCCATGGCTGGGAGGCCGAGGCTGGCGGTCGAGCCGAGCAGCACCGGCTTCAGCGAGACGTTATGGAGAATGTCGGGCTTGAGGCGGCGCAACAGCTTCCGCAGTTCCAGCACGCCGGCGACGCTGTGCAGCGGAGAGAGGCTGCCGCGGCGCCAGCCGAGCGCGTGCGGGGTGAAACCCTCGGCCTCGATGGCGGCCTTGCCGCGGTTGAGCCGCGTCGCCACGTGCACGTCGTAGCCGGCCTCGCGCGCGGCGCGAGCCATGGGCAGGCGGTGGGAGAGGAAATACCAATCCTCGGTGACGACGTAGAGAATGCGAGCGGGCATGGGCGGTTTTTACACGCCGCTTGGCGTCGTCCTAACTGTTTTCACGCGCAAGCCGTCTTCGAGGCTTGAGGTGGGTCAACGCATCGCCCCCGTCTAGTCTATACTCTCCCAATCGACCAAGAGAGCGGCGGCCCTTGCAGGGAACGGTTGTCCGTAAGGTGTACCTCAAGCAAGGAGAGCACAATGACCATGCTGAAAGTGATCGAGGTTCTGGCGGAGTCCGACAAGGGCTGGGAGGATGCAGCGCAGGTCGCGGTGACGATCGCGAGCAAGTCGGTCCGCAACATCCGTTCGATCTACATCAAGAATCACGAAGCGACGGTGGAGAACGGCAAGATCGGCAAGTACCGGGTCAACGCCAAGATCTCCTTCGTGCTTGACTGATCGAATCGAGGCCTCGGGTCCGAGGCGCTAGTTCGAGGGGCCGTGCGGCGCACGGCCCCTCCCATTCATGCCGCCGATACAGAGTCCGGCGGGCGATTACTCGGTGAAGGTCGAGAGCTTGCCCGCGCGCGCGGGATGACCGAGCTTCTCCAGGGCCTTGGCTTCGATCTGGCGAATGCGCTCGCGGGTCACGCCGAACACATTGCCGACCTGCTCGAGCGTGTGGTCGGACATGCCGATGCCGAAACGCATGCGCAAGATGCGCTCCTCGCGCGGCGTCAGCTGCGACAGCGCCTCGGCCACGCATTTCCTGAGCGCTGCGGCTTCGGCCGCTGCATGCGGATCGACGGCGTCGGTCGCCTCGATCAGATCGCCAAGCGTGGCGTCGCCATCCTCGCCCACGGGAATATCGAGCGACATGGGGTCTTGCACCAAAGACAGCGCCTGCTCGACGCTGGTCTTGGCGATGCCCGAGCGCGCGGCGATCTGGTCGGCGCCGGGCTCATGCCCCTGCTGCTGATGCAGCTTGCGCCGCTCGCGTTGAACCTTGCGCGCGGTTTGGGTCATGTGCACGGGCACGCGGATCATGCGGCCCTGGTCGGCCATGGCACGCGTGATCGACTGCCTGATCCACCAAATGGCGTAGGTCGAGACCTTCACGCCGTGGCGGTAATTGTACTTCTCGACCGCGCGCATGAGGCCGAGATTGCCCTCCTGGATGAGATCGGGCAGATCGAGGGAGCTGTAGCCGCGATATTTCTTGGCGATGGCCACCACGAGACGCAGATGCGCGCGCACCATGTCCTCGCGCAGCCGCTTCAGCTTGCGCCGGGCCTGGCTTGCAGCGGTGAGGGCAAGGCGAAGCTCCGCCAAAGGCAGCCCCAGCAGCTCGGCGATCGCCTTGAAGTTCGCGGCGAGCTCGGTCAAGCGGGCGCCACTGGTCTTGACCAAAGCGCGCCAAGCCTTGTCGGCGCGAGAGGCGCTGACATCGAGCCAATCGGGGGCGAGCTCGCGGCCGAACAGGCGGTCCATCGCCTCGGGCCGCGTGATGGCGCAGCTCTCGGCCAATTGCAGCAGCTCGCGCTCGGTCTCGCGCAAATTTCGGGCCTCGCCTTCAATCTCGGTCAGCAGATCCGAAATGCGGTCCTGTTGCAGATTGAGGCCGGCAATCTCCTGCGCCACCTGCGGCAGCAGCTCGTCCAGCCGCTTGCGGGCGGGGCGCGACAGCTCCTTGCCGCGGCCGAGCGCCGCGATGCGCTTCTGCGCCAGGCCGGCGATCTCGACGCTCAAAGCGGCGATGAGCTCGAACCGGGAGACAAGGCCTGCCTCCTCGGCGCTCGCATGCTGGCCGGCAGCGTCGTCATCCGACTTGTCGTCATCGGCGTCGGGGGTGCTGGGGGCCGGCGCACCGTCGACCAAATGGCCGAGCCGGATGGTCCCTTCGCGCAAACCCTCGGCCCAAGCACCGATGCGCTGGAGAACCAAAGGAATGCGGCAAAGCCCGACCAGCAGCTCCTGCTGGGCCGAATCGATACCCTTGGCCAAGGTCAGCTCCTCCTCGCGGGTGAGAAGGTCGGCCTCGGCGATATGGCGGAAATAGATGTCGAGCGGATCGCGCGTCGGTCCCACATCGGCGGCGCGACGGGCAATGCTCGTCACCACGGCCGTCGCGCCCTGCTCGTCCGCGGGTGCAGGCGGCGGAGCGGAGTCAGCCGGACGCACGACGGCGGACCCGTCGTTTTCGGCTTCAAACTGAAAATTCCGCAGCGAATCCATTCGAAACTGCTCCTCTGGGGCCGGAGACGTGGCTGGCGGCGAAAGCCGCAATTCTGGCCGAGACGGCCAGTGATGAGTCCGCACCGATTTGCCGATGAATTTTTCGGGAATACGGCCGCTGGCGCCTGGCGTCTCAGCCGGGAACGCCTCGCTGGGTGAAAATGGGGTCACGGGGCCCAAAAATCAAGCTTTTTCAGTGTAGTCTGGGCACATGTCGCAGTCCCGATGCTTAATACAAGCTTTCCTTTTACTTGACCCGGCGTGCGGCTGGGGGCTTATGCGCCACGATGCCGGTCTTAGTCCTTGGGACTCTTAGTCTTTCCCCGAAGGACCCTACATCCTGACACCACCCCTTGGCTCTTTGATGGCATGGAAGTCGATCTCGGTGCCCTCGGATTGGGGGCTCTGGAACATGATCAGCTCCCATTCCGCCCGCCCCTCGTCGAGGCGCAGGATGTAGGTATTGCCGTCATGGCCCCTGACCTTGAAGTAGCGGTCCTCGGCGCCGTGCCACTGATCGAGGTTATCGGCGACCTCGACCTCACGCCCATCGAGGTCAAATCTCCGGGGCATCTCCACCCCGCCATGGCCCGTAAAGGTGTCGACCGAAATCCGCATCATGCTTGCCTATCTCTGAGACGCTTCGCTGAAAACCGACCCCCCCATCGTCGGCGGGGTCAGAAGGATGGTACCGCTGGGCGGGATCGAACCACCGACCTCTTGATCCACAGTCAAGCGCTCTAACCAACTGAGCTACAGCGGCAACCTGGCGACGCTTGCGGCGAACCTATGCGCAGGCGACAAGGGTTGCAAGCGCGAGGGCGATACCAAACCAAATCCGAAGCCTGGCGACGAAACAGAAGGCCCGGGCTTTGCCACCCGGGCCTGATGCAACGCTTACACGTAGTTTGTCCTCAACCGACGCCGTTGCGCGCAAAAGAGGACGAAAGCGCTAGGCCTTGCGAATGGTCTCCATGTTGCGGGTCACCTGGGCCTTGATCGGCTCGGTGGTATCGGCCGCGATCTTCGTCGTCAGCGCCCGAATCTCGCCCGCCTGATTGGCGAAGACGTCGAATTGGTGGCGGATGAAGGCGGATTGCAGCTCGACGAACTCGGCGACGTTCTTGGCGCCGGCCAGATTCTTGGCGAGGTCGAAGCCTGAGTTCAGATTGCGCTGGGTAATGTCGATGAGCTTGCGGTTGTAGGCGGCAGCGCCCTGGCCCGCGGCATCGAAGGACCGCTCAAGCGCGTCGACGGCCTCTTCCAGCGCATCCTTGCCGCGCTCATAGGCTTCGCGGGTCTGGGTTACGGTCTGCTCGGCCAGCGCCCGAACGCTCTCGGGCACGGTCGCATCCATCGACAGTTTCTCGAACTGCTCGGTGCTTTTGCGGAACGCCTCGCGTGCTTGCTCGGCGGCGGCTTGGGCAGTGAAGGGGGGAGTTTTCTCCATGGGGTCACCTCTCGGCTGGGGGGTCAGTTATGTGTCGAAACGGCTGGAACGACGGGACCAGCCGCAAATTCATGGTGCAGTGCAATAATAGTTGTTGCGATGCGAAAACACAAGCGGTTTGCCTACCGAATCAGCTATTTTTTTCTATCGTGACTATTGCTAGGCATTCCAACTTTGGCGCTAGGGCAAAGCCCGCCATCGGCCTAAACTTAGTGGATGAGTCGTTTCAGCCCCACTAAACCTGGCTTAGAGGCGGCAGCAGCAGGTTGGCCCCATGTTACGGCGAAAGATGTCTTGACGCAGTCCCTTCTCCCACAGCCAGCCATGGCCGATCCGATGCAGCCGAGGCGGTTGGGCGATACGCAGTCCGACCGCGAGGCCCTGGAGCATATCGCCCGCGCCGTGCAAGGACGCGTCTTGCGTGGACCGGGATCACTCTCGCCCGCCGGCGCCCTCGGGCTTGAAACGCTGTCATTGAGTCGCGCCAGCATCGAAGCGCTGCTCGAAGCGATGCCGGCGGCGATCGGCATTCTCGCCCAAGGCGAACTCGTCCACGCCAATGCCGCCTTCGCCTATGCCTTCGGCCACAGGTCCTTCGACGAGTTGAGGGCGGCTGGCGGCCTTTCCGCCGTGATCCCCGGCGGTCCGTCGCTGTTGCGGCCGGATGCGGCGACGGGCCGTGAACGATCGATCGCGGTCGAGGCGCTTACGCGCGGCCGGAGACGCCTCAAGGTCAGCTTCGAGGTCAGACCGCTCGGCGATGACCTCGAGCTCATCCGCCTGATCGATCCCGGTAGCAGCAGCGAGCTGCAAGCAGATGCCGGACCCGATGCTCCACCCCCTATCGCCCCAGAGCCGGACGAACACCCAATTGAGGCCGAAACCGTCTTGGTCGCGCGGCGGCTCGATTTTCTGGCCAAAGTCAGTCACGAAGTCCGCACGCCGCTGAACTCAATCCTCGGCTTCACCGAATTGATGTTGGAGGAGCGGCTCGGCGCCATCGGCAATGCGCGTTACAAAGGTTATGTGGAGGATATCCATCAGAGCGGGCTCTATGCGCTCAGCCTGCTCAACGATCTCCTCGATATCTCCAAGATCGAGGCCGGAAAGTTCGAGCTCGACTTCACCGCGGTGGACCTGGCCGAGCTCGTGGAATCCTGCGTCAACAGTCTACAGCCGCTGGCCAGGCGGGAGCGCATCTTGCTCCGCACCTCGCTCGCTCCGCCTCTGCCCGCGGTCATCGCCGACCGGCGCCGGCTCAAGCAGATCCTTCTCAATCTTCTGTCCAACGCCATCAAATTCACCAATACCGGCGGCCAGGTGATCGTCTCCGCCAAGCTGATCGAAGGCGGCGAACTGCGATTGCGGGTGCATGACAACGGCGTCGGCATGACTGAGGACGAGATCGGCCTCGCCATGCAGCCCTTCAACCAGCTCGACACCGCGCCGCGCCGGCAGGCCGGCACCGGCCTTGGCCTGCCTGTCACCAAGGCGCTGGCCGACGCCAACCGGGCGCGACTGCTGATCACGAGCGAGCGGGGTCTTGGCACCTCGGCCGATGTGATCTTTCCGACGGACCGGCTGGCCCCGGGCTGAGCCCCGTGCGGCGGAGCGCCGCAGCCATTTGCGGTCCCATGCGGCGGCCGCGAAGACTGCATTTCCGCCGGCGAATATTGCCATGGGGCGCCCTGAGTGGAGGCGCTCGCCCGATTTTATTTCAGAGATCGCGACTATACTCGCAACATGAAGCTTAGAAGGCTTCTAAAGTCTAGAAATTCAAGACTTTATCGTTGACTTTTGCCAAGCTGACGCCTTAAGCGGAGGAATGCGCCCTTTCTCGAAGCATCGGGAGAGGCGCCAGGTCCGATGCTGGGGCCTTGAACCCCGGACTATTGGAGGAAAACAAAGAATGCCGACGCCTTTGGCGCGCTGTTTTGCGCTCGCCCTTCTTCCCCTCGCCTTCACCCTCGCTCACGGCGCCAAGGCCGCAGATGCCGGGGAGGTGAATGTCTATTCCTACCGCCAACCCTATCTCGTCGACCCGCTGTTCAAGGACTTCACCCAGAAGACCGGGATCAAGGTCAATGTGATCTTCGCCGAGAAAGGCCTGATCGAACGCATTGACGCCGAGGGCCGCAACAGCCCCGCCGATATCCTGCTCACGGTGGATGTCGGCAATCTGATGCAGGCGAAGGATGCGGGCATCGGCCAGCCGATCCAATCGGACGCGCTGAAGACGGCGATCCCCGAGGCCTATCGGGACAAGGACGGACTCTGGGTTGGCCTCACGCGCCGGGCCCGGATCGTTTACGCTTCGAAGGAGCGGGTGAAGCTCGACGAGATCGACTATGAGGATCTCGCCGACCCCAAATGGCGCGGCAAGATCTGCATCCGCTCGGGTCAGCATGTCTACAACGTCGCCTTGATCGCCTCGATGCTCGCCGCCCATGGCGAGGCCGAGACCGAGCAATGGCTCAAGGGGCTGAAGGCCAATCTCGCGCGGAAGCCCGCGGGCGATGACCGCATGCAGGTGAAGGGCGTCTATGCGGGCGAATGCGATCTCGCCATCGGCAACACTTATTACATGGGTGCCATGCTGCAGAACGAGAAGGAGCCCGAGCAGAAGGCGTGGGCGAACTCCGTCAACCTCCTCTTCCCCGACACCAAGGGCCGAGGCACGCATGTGAATATCTCCGGCGCGGTGCTGGCGAAGCACGCGCCGCACAAGGAGAATGCGCTGAAGCTCCTGGAATTTCTTGCCTCCGACGAAGGCCAGAAGGACTACGCGGAGGTCAACAACGAATATCCGGTGAAGGACGGTGTGCCCTGGTCGCCGCTGGTGCAGTCCTGGGGGTCGTTCAAGCCAGATCCGATCTCGCTCAACGAGATCGCGGCTTTGCGCAAGACGGCGAGCGAACTCGTCGACAAGGTCGGCTTCGATGACGGCCCGAGCTCGTAGGGGGACATGATGAGCATTCACGGCAAGATCGAAAGGCCCGGCCGGATCCAGACGCCGCCACGTCCCAGAAGCGGGGCGGAATGGCTGGTCGGGGTTGGCTTCCGCTGCTGGCTCGCAGGCTACGACACGGGCGATATCGCCTGCTGGGAAACCGGGTGGAACGCCTATTCGCGCGCGCTCGGCGCCGAGCGGGCCAAGCGCGCCGTGACCGAGCTTGCCTGCTGGGTCAGGGCGGTGCGTGCTTCGGCCTCGCGCAAGATCGAATATTACCCGTTCGGCTGCGCCGGATTCTGCCGGGACGAATGCATGGCGATCTCGCTGATCGCGGCATCGCAGCACCAGCGCTGCCCGGCCATGCGGGCCTGCGCGCTGGCGCTTACGGGGTCGAGCCTGGTGGAGCCGGTGATCGACGCCGCCAATTCCTTTGCCGATGCAATGCAGGAGGCCGACCAGCTCTTGTCGCCAGAGGTCGTTGCCGCGCTCGCGGCGCCGCCGGACCGGGCCCATAGCGATCCCCGCGCGCCGCGAAGCTGAGCCAGCCGGCGGATCTTTCGCCAGCACGTCCATGCCCAGCGACAGAGCTCACCCGCCCGCAACGCCCGTCCGGCGCCGCATCGCGCGTCTGCGCCAAAGCGGCAATCTAGGCTGGTCGATCGCGGCGCTCATCATCTCGCTGATCGCCATCGCGCCGGTGATCGCTATCGGCGTGCTGGCGCTGGGATCGAGCGGCGATGCCTGGCCGCATCTCCTCGCCAACGTCCTGCCTGGAGCCTTGCGCCGCACGCTTGGGCTCATGGCCGGCGTCGGCGCGCTCACGCTGCTGATCGGCACCGGCACGGCATGGCTCGTGACCATGTACCGCTTTCCGGGCCGCCGCATGTTCGAATGGCTGCTGCTGCTGCCATTGGCCATCCCGACCTACATTATCGCCTTCTGCTATCTCGAGCTGTTCGACTATTCGGGCGTGCTGCAATCGTCGCTGCGTAGCCTGTTCGGCTGGCGCAACGCGCAAGATTATTCGTTTCCGGATATCAGGAGTCTCGGCGGCGCCATCTTGGTGATGAGCGCGGTGCTCTATCCTTACGTCTACATCACCGCGCGCGCGAGCTTTCTCGCCCAGTCGGTCTGCGTGCTGGAGGTGAGCCGCACGCTTGGGCGCACCGCCGCGGCGACATTCTGGGAGGTTGCCTTGCCGCTGGCGCGGCCAGCGCTCGCCGCCGGGGTGGCGCTGGCGCTGATGGAGACCCTCAACGATATCGGCGCGGTCGAATTTTTCGGCGTGAGGACGCTTACGGTCGCCGTCTACGATACCTGGCTCGACCGCAACAGCCTCGCCGGTGCTGCCCAGATCGCGTGCATCATGCTCGCCTTCGTCTTCGCCGTGCTCGGCATCGAGCGCGCGATGCGAGCTCAACGGCGCTTCCATCACACCACCGGACGCTACCGGCATTTGCCGGAGGATGCGCTTTCCGGCGTGCGGGGGCTGCTCGCCTTCCTGGCTTGCGCCCTGCCCCTCCTGTTCGGGTTTCTGATTCCGGGCGCCGTCCTCATTCACAACGCGCTGGTTCATGTCGCGGCGGGGCTCTCGCCGGAGTTCTGGCGCGCCGCCGCCAACAGCCTGATGCTGTCCGTCGCAGCCGCCTGTCTCGCCGTCATCTTCGCCGTGGCGCTGGGCTATGCGCGGCGGCAAACTCGGTCCAAGCTGATCCACGGCTTGAGTTCGATTCCCGCCATCAGCTATGCGGTTCCAGGCACCGTGCTGGCCATCGGGCTGCTCATCCCCCTCGCCAGCCTCGACAACAGCGTCGACGCGCTGGCGCGCTCACTATTCGGACTGCCGACGGGGCTCTTGCTCTCAGGCAGCGCCTTTGCCCTGGTGCTCGCCTACACCATCCGCTTTCTCGCGGCATCCCTTGGAGCCATCGAAGCCGGTCTCGGCAAGATCTCCCGCAACACCGATGCGGCGGCGAGAACGCTTGGCGCCTCGGTCAGCGAGACGTTGTGGAAAGTGCATCTGCCGCTGCTGCGCCCGGCTCTCGGCGCCGCTGCCCTCCTCGTCTTTGTCGACTCGATGAAGGAGCTGCCGGCGACGCTGCTGCTACGGCCGTTCAACTTCGACACGCTGTCGACGCAAGTGTTCACGCTCGCCTCGCTCTATCGCTACGAGGAGGCGGGACTGTCGGCGCTGACCATCGTGGTTGCGAGTCTCGCCCCCGTTCTCCTTCTGCACGGAATGATCGTGGCCGGCCGGCCGGGGGGTTTTTCGGGCCGGCGTGGCTTGTTCTCGAGCCGAGCGGGCGAGAGCGCTCCCGGCCTTGTGATAAGTCAATAAATCCGGGGGCTCGGGCTCGCTATCTCCAGCCAATCGGGCTAAAAGATGCTGGGTTTTGAGCGGCTGGGGAGCTGGTGGCCCAACCCCTCGCGGAGGGCAACAATACGGGCGGATCTGAGGGCATGAAGCGTAGCCAGTCACCATGGAAATGGCTGCTTTTCGGCCTTCTGGCAGTTCTCCTTCCAAGTATCGCACTGCTCCCAATGCTGGTCGGCGACACCTCGCGCTTCGGCGATCGCGTCGCGGCCGAGCTATCGGCCTGGACCGGGGGCAAGGTCGAATTCACCGGGCCCGTCCGCGTCAGCCTCTTCCCCGACGTTTCCGTCCGCGGCGAACTCAAAATGCGTGACAGTGCCCGCCTGCCCCTGGTGGAGTCCTTCGAGGTGAAAGAGGCGAAGGTTTCTCTCGATCTGATCGATCTCCTGCGCGGCCGCATCACCATCGATGCGCTGAGGCTGTTGAAGCCTCGCATTACGCTGCGGAACCAGGCCGCGCCGGCGGTCGTCGCGGCAGGAATGCCCGAGGCGCAGATTTCGAAGCTTCTCGCCGCGGCGCCGGTCCGCGCCCTGCATGTGCGCAAAGCCCGGATCAGGCTGGGCAAAGCCTATGGCGGCTCGATCAAGGACATCTACGCGCATCTGGATGTGGGCGAGGAAACGGGAGCGGTCTCGGGCTTCGGCTCCTTCACCTTCAAGGGCACGACCGTTCGCTACGCGCTCGAGGGCGGCTCACCCAACAAGACGGAAACGGCGGAGAGCGTTCCCATCAGCCTCACGCTCAGTTCCAAGCCGTTCAAAGCCAAGATCTCCGGCACCGCGTCCATGGCGAGCGCGTTCAAGCTCGACGGCGACATGCAGGCCGAGACCGACGATCTGCGCAAATTTCTGAAGTGGGTTGGGATCGCTCTGCCGGAAGGCGAAAGCCTCAAGCGGTTCACGGCGTCCGGCAGCTTTCACCTCAGCGGCCCGACCCTGACCTTCGATGACGGAACCTTCGTGCTTGACGGCAACAAGGCCATCGGGCTCTTGGCGGTGACGCTCGCCCCGGCGCGCCCCCGGCTTGAAGCGACGCTCGCCTTCGGCCGACTGGTGCTCGATCCCTATCTCGGCCCGAGCGAAGCGCCGGCGGACGCGACCGGACCCCCGCGCCCGAGCCAAACCACCCTGCTCGACGGGGCCCTGCTCAATTATTTCGACGCCGATTTGCGGATTTCGGCGGCGGAGATCGCCGCCGGCAGGCTGAAGCTCGGTCGCGGCGGTTTCACCGTCACCGCCAAAGACGGCGTGGTCTCGGGCGACGTCGGCGAGCTTGAATTATGCGGAGGGTCCGCCGACGGCCGCATCGGCGTCGATGTAACGCAAACTCCGAGGCAGCTCGATCTGGTTGCCAATCTCGCGGACATCTCGCTCGATACCTGTCTCAACCCCCTCGAGCTGAAGGTCCCGATCAAAGGCACTGGCAACCTCAAGGCCGAGTTGTCGAGCCGCGGGATCGACCTTGACGATCTCACCCAGAATCTGAACGGAACCCTCACGCTTGCCGCCCGAGACGGCGCGGTGCCGGTCGATTTCGCCCGCCTGTTGGCGGCCACGCCGCCCCTCGACGGCAGTGGCTGGAGCGGCGACAGCGGCAGTTCCTTCAGCCAGCTCGACGCCGATTGCCAGGTCGCCGCCGGCCAGATTCGATGTCAGTCCTTGAACCTGCGCACGCCGCGCGGAAGCGTCTCGGGCACCGGCAGTGTCGATCTGCCGAAAAAGACCTTAGACTGGAGCCTGTCCGTGGCGAACGACATTGACGAAGCGAAGGCCTCACACCTGACCCAACAGACGACGCCCGAGATTTCGATCCGCGGATCGCTGCTGCAGCCGGTGATCCGCAGAGCGGACCGCCCCACGTTGGGGGAGGGCGGCCCGCGGGCCGCACCGATGGCGCCGCAGACGTCGCCACACTAACCGCCGGCGGGAGATGCTTCGGCAAGCACGATGATGATGAACGCCGCGCCAGCCTATTGCCGCTTCCGCTTCTATCTTCCAGCCCTTGGCGGCTTCGGCCGGGGATGCGGCGGCGCGCTTGGCGTGGCCGGTTTGCTGCTGATTGGATCGGGCGCATTGGCCGAGGATGATCCATCCGCGGGCGGCCTATCCATCGCCACCTGGGGCGGCGCCTACGGCCAGTCGCAGGACATCGCCTACTTCAAGCCCTTCACGCAGAAAACCGGTATCGGCATCAAGACCGAGACCTATGACGGCACGCTCGCCGCGATCAAAGCCAAGATCGGCGGAGCCACCTCGCCGATCGATGTGGTGGACCTTGCCGCCGGCGCGCTCGACACGCTCTGCCGCGATGGACTGCTCGAGACCCTGGACAGCTCGATGCTCGATGCCGGGCCCTCGGGCGAAGGCGCGAAGGACGATTTTCTCGACGGGGGTCTCGCCTCTTGCGGCGTCGCAAGCGTGGCGTGGTCGGCGGCGCTCGCCTTCGACCGCCAGGCCTTCGCTAAGGCGAAGCCGGCCAAGATCGCCGACCTCCTCGACCCCAAGAAATTCCCCGGCAAGCGGGCGCTGCCCAAGGGACCCCGCTACACGCTCGAACTGGCGCTGCTGGCCGATGGCGTGGAGCCGGCCGACATCTACCGCGAGCTGGCCACGCCGGCGGGGGCGGACCGTGCCTTCGCCGCGCTCGACAAGATCAAGCCCGACATTGTGTGGTGGGACAAAGCCAAGGACCCGATCGCTTGGCTGATCGAAGGCAAGGCGGCGATGGCGGCCGGTTATAGCGGCCGCATCTTTCGCGCCGCGCTCAGCGCGCGACAGCGCATCGACGTGCTGTGGGACGGCCAGATCTATGACCTCGACCTGTGGGCCATACCGAAGGGGGCGGAGAACAAGGACGACGCCAAGCGCTTCATCGCCTTCGCCACGGAGCCGGCGCAGATGGCGGCGCAGGCCGCGCTCATCGCCTACGGGCCGATGCGGAAATCGGCGATTGCGCTTGTCGGCAAGCACCCCAAGATCGACATCGAGATGAAGAGCTACCTGCCCACGGCGCCCGACAATTTCCTGAAGGCGCTCAAATTCGACGAGGCCTGGTGGGGCGAGCATGGCGAGGAGCTGGGCCGGCGCTTCGACACCTGGCGCGAACAGGCCTCGACCGCCAATGGCCAAACGGAAGCGGCTCCAGCCGCTCCAGCCGCGCCGCAACCGGCGCGTTGAGTGCCCTTGCCGTTGTCGCCGGGCCACGTCACCGCATCAAAACCCGCTGCATCGGCTAGGGACTTGTCCTGTCACCGAACTGCCACAAAATTCGGGCCTCCGACCGCCGCTGGCCGGACCGCCGCAGCAACCCCTGCAGGGTCGCGTCTTTCAGTCCCGGCCTCGCCGGCGCCCGCCGCTATTCGCCTATGCATTTGAGGCGCCGGGAGAATTCCTCGACCATGCAACGAGCGCGGGTTCGTTCGGTGCGCGCCGGCTGGTGAGCCCGGCCAATATTTGCGCGCCGCGAGGCGCGTTCGCGTGGTTCGCCCCTCCGCAGACATCGACGGAAAAATGACACTTGCAGCGAACTCTCGTTGCGTCGGGTTCGTCGTTGCGCCATCCTGGGCGTCGGAGAGATTCACGTCCGAAATTGCCCGGGCGCCTCTCTTGCACAGAATGCACGACGTAACTGGGCGCATCGCCCCAGGACCGATCGATCCGGTCTTACTTCAGGGCGTAGGCCGCGCCGATGAGGCCAAGCACTGCCGGGGCGGGGCCGGCAGTGCAACTTCAGCCAATTTCAGAAGGCGCGATAGAGTCCGAGCGAGAGATAGCCGCTCGGCTCGTCCTCGAGATAGTTTCCGGTGAAGCCGCCGGAGACCGTCATCTCCAGCGCGCGGATATTCAATCTGACGAAACCTCCGCCACGTCCGGCGTCATATTCTTCATTGCCAAGCGCGCCGCCTTCGAGCCCAAGCGCGACCCTTGGCCCGACGCGGTAGCCGATGCGGGCGCGGCTCCAATATTCCTGGAAGGCCGTCCCGTAGGATGCGTCGAGAGAGCCGAACCATGTGGGCGAGAGGTCGAGCCAGCTCTCGGTCAGAACCTTCAAGCCGACGGCGCTGCCTTGCACCGAATTGTCGGGATCGCGAGGCGTGATGCTTTGATCCTCGGCCTCGACACCGGCAAAGATTTTCAGGAACAGCGCTTGGGCGCGGAACTGGTAGCCGAGAAGTGCCGCGCCATAGCTTGCTTCGCCGTCGAAGGTCGTGGCGAGATCGGCACCACGGTCAAACGGAGCGCCGCGATAGTCGTAGCGGCCGAAGGCAGCGACCGCTCGGACGCGCCAGCCGGGTTCGTAAAGTCCCTTGCCGAGCGCGTAACCACCGCCCAAATACCCACTGACGGCGTTGTTGCTGGCTTCGAGTCCGGCGAAGATCTCCGCCTTGGGCTGGTCCGATCCGGCATGGGCCAAATTCGCCGCCAGAAGCCCCGCGCCGAAGGCGACGTTTTTGGCCACCCCGCCAAGGCGAAGCTTCAGCCCGCCAATCTTGGTGTCGCCCCAGTCACGGCGAACGTCCCGCCCCGCGAGTTTGATCCGACTATGCTGAAACCTCAGGTAAAAAACGATATAAAGTTGAACAACTTAGCCGAGCACAACTCTGTCTGGTACAATCCCCGGTCGAATTGGGGCGCTTTTCGCCGCCGTTTCCGTGCTTTGTTCTCCACACCCCGTCGATGAAAGCTGACCGGTTCGAATCCTGGCTCAAGGTCGATGCCCGCGGGCTCTATTGCCACCCCGGCGGCTTCCATATCGACCCGCATGGCGCGAGCCCCCGCGCCGTGATCACGCATGCCCATTCCGACCATGCCCGGCCCGGGCACGACCACGTGCTGGCCACGACGGAGACGCTGGCGCTGATGACGGCGCGGCTAGGGATCGCGGCGAGCGCCGGCACCCAAGCCCTCGCCTATGGCGAGACGGTCAGCATCGGCGAGGTGACGGTGCGGCTGGCGCCGGCGGGCCATGTGCTTGGCAGCGCGCAAGTGGTGATCGAGTGGAAGGGCCGCCGCGCCGTGATCTCCGGCGACTACAAGCGGGCCTCGGACCCCACCGCGCAGGATTTCGAACTCGTGCCCTGCGATCTGTTCGTGACCGAGGCCACCTTCGCCCTGCCGGTCTTCAGCCACGGAGACGCGGGCGGCGAGGTGACGAAGCTGCTCCGGTCCTTGCGGCAATTTCCCGAGCGCGCGCATGTAGTCGGCGTCTATGGGCTGGGCAAATGCCAACGCCTGATCGCCCTGCTGCGCGCAGCCGGGTATCACGAGCCGATCTATCTGCATGGCGCGCTTGCCACCTGCTGTGAGGTCTATGAGAGCTTCGGCGTGCGCCTCGGCGCGCTGAAGGCCGCGACCGGCGCCAGCCGCGACGAGATGAAGGGCGCGCTCGTGCTGGCCCCGCCCTCGGCCATCGCCGACCGCTGGTCGCGCCGGCTGCCCGATGCGCTCACCGGTTTCGCCTCTGGCTGGATGCGGGTCCGCGCCCGCGCCCGGCAACGCGGGGTCGAGCTGCCGCTGGTGATCTCCGACCACGCCGATTGGAACGAGCTGACCCGCACGATCGAGGAGACCGGCGCCGGCGAGATCTGGGTCACGCATGGACGCGAAGACGCGCTGCTCCACCATATCCAATCGACGGGCCGGCGCGGGCGGGCGCTGGCGCTGATCGGGCGCGAGGACGAGGA
>JBAUEK010000112.1:0-3597 GCA_049678565.1 Methyloceanibacter sp.
CGACGATTGAAACGCGGCGTCTTCCGATCGATCGTCGATCTCCAGGCTGCCATCAACCGCTTCATCGAGGAGACCAACCAGATGCCCAAGCCCTTCACCTGGACCGCCAATCCTGACAAAATCATCGTCGCCGTCAGGCGAGGGCATCAAGTGTTGGATTCAATCCACTAGGTCCTCAGCGAGTCGGCGCGTGGAGGAGACTGGCCACGTCCTTGCGCACATGCGCCTCGGCGTAGCGGGCGAGCGCCTTACGATCGGCGAAATCGTCGAGCGGTACCGGGGGACCGATGCGGATCTGCGCATCGAGCGGGCCCAGACCGAGCAGGCGCCACGCGTGGCTTGCGAGGTCCATATCGCCATACCAGGCGATCAGCGGCCGGCCCCGCCGGCAAAGCGGGATGCCATGCAGCCTGGTATAGGTGAGTGCCAGCGTCTGGGCGCAGATATCCTCGCCGAGCGGCTCGCCTCCGGACGGCTTCACGGCGGCAAAGAGCGGCGTCTTGAACGGCACCACGGAGTTGCCGTCGCTCGAGGTGCCTTCGGCGAACAGCACGACGTGGTCGCCCGACTGAAGCCGGTTCAGGATTTCATTGGCCTTGTTGGTGACCTCGGTGCGGCGGTTGCGGTCGATGAAGACCGACCGCTGTAGCCTGGCCAGCCAGCTGACGAAGGGCCAGGTCGCCACCTCCTGCTTGGCCACGAAGGAGACCGGCGCCACGGCCGAGAGCACGGTGATGTCGAGCCAGGAGACATGGTTGCAGACCAGCAGCACGCCGCTCTCGCGCGCCACACCGCCGTCGATATGCAGGCGGACGCCGATGATCCTGCAGACTTGCCGATGGTACCAATGCGGGAAGGTTCGGGCGTAGCGCGAGCCCGTCCACAGGAACAAGAGCTGCAGCGGCATCAGCGCGAAGGTGAAGGCGAAGAACGCCGACAGCACGAGACAAGCACGCAGAGCCCGCATCGTGCCCGCGCGCTAGCTTTTGCCGCCCTTGAGCGGGCCGGGCTTGAGGGGCAGGCCGAACAGCTCGAGGCGGTGACCGATGAGGCGAAAGCCGAGCTCCCTGGCGACGCTCTCCTGCAGACCCTCGATCTGCTCGTTCTTGAACTCGATCACCTCCCCGGTCTGGACATTGATGAGGTGATCGTGATGGCCGTGGCCGGATTCCTCGTAGCGAGCGCGGCCATCGCCAAAATCGTGGCGTTCGAGAATGCCGGCACCTTCGAACAGGCGCACCGTGCGGTAGACGGTCGACAGCGAAATGCGGGGGTCGAGGGTACTCGCGCGCCGGTATACCTCCTCGACATCCGGATGGTCTTCGGCCTCTGACAGCACCCTGGCGATGATGCGCCTCTGGCCCGTCATGCGCATGCCCCTCTCGGCGCAGAGACGCTCGATCCGGTTATCCCGTGCCGCTGTCTTTTCCATCCCAGACGCTGGTTTGACGCTTCACGCCTGACCCATCATCGGCAGCGAGGGGTGAAAGGGCAAGGCTGAAGATGACGGCATCGGCGCCATGCTCATAATAACCCGGACGTCGACCCACCTCATTGGCGCAAAATGATAAATACAGGGCATGGGCCGGGGCGTTGGCCGCGTCGACCTCCAGAAATAACCGGCTCGCCCCTGCCGCGCGCAGCCTCGCCATCGCCGCCTGAACCAGCGCGTGGGCGAGCCCGAGCCGGCGGGAATCGGGGTGGACCGCGAGGGTCAAAATCTCGGCTTCGTCCTCGGCCTTTCGCGCGATGAGGAAGCCCTCAGCCGGCCCGCCTTGGGCTCGTGCGGCCAGCAGCGAGAGGCAGCCGGGCGCGAGGAGAAATTGCGAGATCGAGGCGTCATCCCAGCTTCGCGCGAAACAGGCCACGTGGATCGACGCCATGGCCTTAGCATCGCCCGGACCGGCCAGGCGCGTGGCGATGGCGGCCGATCGCAGGCTCGAAGCCATCAGCGTCTGGCCAGCGCCGCCGCCGCTTGCGGCTTGGCATCGGGCGGGCGGAGATAAAGCGGATGCAGGATCGGGACCGTCTCCCTCGCGTTGAGACCGAGCTCGGCCAGCGCCACCGCGCTCGGCTCAAGGTCGGGCAGCAGCGCCTCAACTTCGCGTTGGCTCGCACGCGCTGCGGCAGCAAGTTCGGGTCCGGCGCTGCCGACCACGAGGGTGAGGTCAGGCGGGAGCAGAGCCGCCGCGTCATCGGCGCCGATCAGCAGCGGCCCCGCAAGCTTGGCGCCATCACTGCGGTAAAGTCCGAAATAGAGCATGGACGCTCGCGCATCGACGGCCACGGCGAACGGTCCAGCCCCGGGCGCGATCGCCCCGCTGCCAAGGGCCGCCTTCGCCATCACGGTGAGGCTGTCGGTGCCCCACGACTTCGCGGTGGTGACCAGGGCTAGCCCGCGCGCGGCGGCGATGGCGATGCGAACTCCGGTGAAGCTGCCGGGCCCCAGCGTGGCGGCGATCAGGTCGAGCTCGGCGAAGCCGAGGCCGGATTCCGCCATGACCTCGGCCACCATGGGCATCAGCGCCTCGGCGTGGCCGCGCGCCATCCTCTTTTCCCGAGCAAAGAGGCGGCGCGAAGTGGCATCGGTACGCAGGACCGCGGCCCCGCAGGCGCCCATGCTGGTGTCGAGCGCAAGAATGTGCATGAGGACCTTTTAGAGAATGCGGGCCATCGCGTCGAAGCCGAAACGAGGCGCGCGAGGAGTGCGCGTGCTCGCATCGCCATAGCCGAAACCGCGGAGAGCGAAGAACTCCTGCGGCCACCTGCGCTCCGTCAAACCGGGCGAACCTCTTGCACCTCGGGGATGAAATGCTTGAGCAGATTCTCGATGCCGTGCCGGAGCGTCGCCGTCGAGCTCGGGCAGCCGGAGCAGGCGCCCCGCATATGCAAGAAAACGATGCCGTCGCGATAGCCCTGGAAGGTGATGTCGCCGCCATCCTGGGCCACGGCCGGACGCACCCGCGTCTCGAGCAGCTCCTTGATGGTGTTGACGGTCTCGGCGTCCTCAGGCTCGAAGAACTCGGCCTCACTCTCGCTCTGGCCGCCCTGCTTGCCCGGGGCCACCGGATCGCCGGAGAGGTAATGCTCCATGATGGCGCCGAGGATCGCGGGCTTCAGATGCTGCCATTCGGTCTCGCCCTTGGTCACGCTGATGAAATCGGAGCCGAGAAAGACGCCGGCGACGCCGTCGATCTCGAACAGGCGGGCGGCAAGCGGCGAATGCTCAGCCTCGGCCGGCGCGCGGAATTCCAGCGTGCCCTCGCCGAGCACCGGCTGGCCGGGGATAAATTTCAGCGTCGCCGGATTTGGCGTGGCTTCGGTTTGAATGAACATTGGCTTGGCCTTTCAGGCTGGTCGCGCGCTCATCATAGCAGAGTTGATGCGCGTCAGCTTAGAACGATTCTAGTCCAATACTTGGCCCCTGAGCGCCCAGAGTCAAGGCGCGCGGACCCGTTGCCGCGACGCTTCCGCGCCCGGGCTTTGCTGTCTCCTGCCCCTGCGCCCGAGCGAAGGGGATGGCGCGCCGAAAAGCGCAAACCTTATGGTGTCGCGTCCTTTGCGGGGACGCGCGGGCGCCTCTCGGCGCGCCACATG
>JBAUEK010000113.1:0-6319 GCA_049678565.1 Methyloceanibacter sp.
AGCAAGTCCTGCCAGCCGTCAGCACTATGGACGTTGCCCGGACGCAACGCGCAGCGTTCCAGATCGCCGAACTGATTGAACACGAACAGCGGATGATAGCAGGTGCAGGCGAAGTGGCCGTTGTAGGCGGTGCCTTCCTGGTCGCCGTAGGTCGGGCTCACGCTCGAGTCCATGTCCAGCACCACCGCCTTCACCGGACGGCGGCTGTGCACTCCGTCAATCCATCGCCCGGAGAGATCGGCAAGCGCGACAAGGTTCTCATCACTCGCAAGCCACTCCGTCTCGAACCGGCCCATCTGGCTGGTGGAGGCTGCCTGCTTCGTTGCAGCACGACCGCCAACGATCCAGCACATCGCCGGATCACGCCATAGCCGGTCCGCGTCATTGACATCCTCGTACCCGGCGACACGCCCAAACACAGACTGGCGCAACAGGCCGGTCAGGACGTGGCGCGTGTTCTTGCCGCTGCGGCCGTCTGACAGTACCGCACCGGCCATCTCGGTCAGACCGAGGGCATCATCCAGTTCTCGATAGGCCAGCAATCCGGCATCGGAAGTGACGCTGGAACCGTGGAACTTGAGCTTCAGTCGGCGGTCGAAATTGAGCCGGGGGGCGTCGGATTCCGATTCACCCGTTGGGTCCGTCATGTTTGCCCCCGATCCAATGATATAAGCTGCTGAATCTTATATCTGAATCGGCGTGACCGCGCCGCAGTTCAGTGGTTCATCCGGGGAATGCGGGCTTAGGGTGGTATCCAGGGGGCGTCAAGCGGTTACGCACGACATGTCGCATCATTGGTCCAGTTCAAATCGAGAAGCATTTGCAAGGAGTTGCACGAATCCGGATTGGGCCCGAAGTGGTCCTCCCGCAGAGCGCCAGCGCGAGCACCAACAGCTCGACCCAGCCCCCCCAACGTCGATAGGGCGTGGGCGAAAGTGCCTTCGGTAGCAGTCCATCGACGACCCCCTCTTGCTCAAGGCCAAGCTCGGCGATAACGCGTCCATAAGGGTCGATGATCGCCGAAATGCCGGTATTGGCGGCACGCACGACCGGTAGCCCTTGCTCGACGGCGCGGAGTTCCGCCTGGTGGAAATGCTGATACGGACCCGCGCTGGTGCCGAACCACGCATCGTTGGTCACGTTGAGGAGCCAGCCTGGCCTTGGCCCCGCAGCCGTCACCTCGTCGGGGAAAATAATCTCGTAGCAGATTAGCGGGGTCGCGGGCGGCGCGCCAGGGATAGTGAGCCGGCGCGGGCTCAACCCTGGGCTGAACCCGCCGCGGATACCGGTGAGCTGCATGAAGCCCAAGCTCTCCATGAAGTCCTGGAACGGCAGGTACTCACCGAACGGAACGAGATGAATCTTATCGTAGCTGTCGACGATCTCTGCCTTGTCGTCGAGCACGAGCAGGCTGTTGTAGATGCGATTGGACATCAGGCGTCCGCTCGCGTCCCGATTTTCGACCAGCCGTGCCGAGCCAACCACAAGGCTCGTGCCCTGCGGCAGCACCTCGCCGATGGCGGTGAGCGCTTCGGGCGCGTCGGCGAGAAGGAAGGGGACCGCGGTCTCCGGCCAGATCACGATAGCGATGCCCTTAAGCCCCCCCGCGCCGCCGCCGGATTTGGTGAGGTCGAGATAGTGGTTGAAGATCTCGACGCTGTTCTCCGGACGCCATTTATTGGCCTGGTCCACATTGGCCTGGACGATGCGAAGCTTGAGGCCGGTGGTGGCCGGCTCGGCCGAAGCGAGCCGCCGTTCCCCCCAGACTGCGCCGAGCGCAAGGGCGAGCAGCATGGACGCGGCCAGGATCGCCGTGCCCCAGCGGCCGGGGCCTTGACCCTTGGGCGCGACGATGGCGAAGGGACTGGCGAAGAGGAGCACGGCGAGCAGGCTGAGCGCATAGGCGCCGAAGAGCGCGACGAGCTGCATCGTCGCCGGCGTCGCCGCCAGCCCATAGCCGATCAGGTTCCAGGGCAGGCCGGTCAGGACATGACCGCGGGCGAATTCGGCCAGACCGAAGGCGATGGCGAGCGCGAACACTCTCGCCGGGCCGGATCCCCACAGGAGCATGGCGAGCGCCCCCGCTGCCGCGTAGAACAGCGCCATGCCCCCGGCCAGCCCCGTCATGGCGAAGGGGATGAGCCAGCCATGGCGCCACGGTTCCACGAGAAAGGCCTCGGCGATCCAATAGAGATTGGTCAAGAAATAGCCGAAGCCGAACCAGAATCCGGTGAGGGCCGCGCATTTCAGTCGCGCGCCCAGTTCAGAATGGCGCCCATGGCAGCCATCGAGCAGCCACACGAGCAGGCCGAAGCTCAAAAACAGCACGGGCCAGGCATGGATCGGCGCGAAGGCGAGCACCGAGATGGCGCCGGCCAACGCCGCGAGCCCAGCCCGTTTGGCGCCCGTCAGCTGCGCGATGAAGGTGGCGGCGCGGCGCACGGAGAGCGGCTCAGGGCTCACGGGCTTTCAGATGAGTCGGCTTTCGCCTCCGCTTCCGCCTGCTTGCGGTCTTGCGGGGTGTGGATGCGGAGCTTCTTGATGCGTCGGGGGTCGGCCTCCAGCACCTCGAACTCGATGCCGCTCGGGTGACGCACAAGCTCTCCTCGCGCCGGGATGCGGCCGAGGACGGAGAAGACCAGCCCGCCGATCGTGTCGATATCGTCCTCTTGCTCGTGCGAGATCAATTGCTCGCCGAGATGCTGCTCCAAAGCCTCGATCGGCGTTCGCGCGTCGGCGACGAGGCCGAGGCGCACGTCCTCGCGGATCAGCGGCTCCTCGGTGACATCGTGCTCGTCCTCGATCTCGCCCACGACTTCCTCCACCAGATCCTCGATCGAAACGAGGCCGTCGGTGCCGCCATACTCGTCGACGACGAGGGCAAGGTGGAGCCGCGATAGCTGCATCTTGAGCAACAGATCGAGCACCGGCATCGACGGGGGCACGTAAAGGATCTCGCGCGTGATGTTGATCGCGCCGACGGTGCGGGAAAGATCGACGGCGCCGAGATCGAGGCTCGCCTTGGCGTCCGCCTCGGCCTCGGTCGTGATCCATGACATCAGGTCGCGGATATGGATCATGCCGCGCGGGTCGTCGAGCGTCTCGTGATAGACCGGCAGGCGCGAATGCTCCGCCTCGCGAAACACTCTCATCAGCTCCGCGACACTGGTCGATTCCTCCACCGCGATGATGTCGGCGCGGGGCACCATGACGTCTTCGACCGTGAGCTTGCCGAAGCGGAAGATGTTGAGGAGCATCGCGCGCTCTTGCGGGCTGAACGAGTTGCCGAAGCCCTTGTTGCGCGCGAGAGCGTCCTCGATCACCTCGCGCAAATCCGGCTCTTCGCCGAGACCGAACCGCGCCAACACGCGTTCGAGCCAAGTCGGCTCCTCCTCGGGCAACTGCTCGGCTTCGGCCGGAAGCTTGCCCTCGGTCTGAGGCGCTTCGATCATGGTGACACCTCCGCTGCCGCGCCCGCTTCCGCGTAGGGGTCGGCGATGCCGAGACCGGCAAGGATCTTCGTCTCCAGGGCCTCCATCCGCTCCGCGTCGGCGTCTTGCTCATGGTCGTGCCCAAGCAAATGCAGCACGCCGTGGACGACCAGATGAGAGACATGGTCAGGGACCGAAACGCCCTTTAGTCCGGCTTCCTTGAGCACCGTCTCCCCGGCAAGGACCACGTCGCCGAGTGGGCGTGGCTCGCCTTGCATCTCGCCGACGGGCTCGCCCGACGGAAATGACAGTACATTGGTGGGAGCATCGACGTCGCGCCAGGTCCGGTTCAGTTGCCGGACCTCGCTATCGTCGGTCAGCACGAGGGTGACGTCGCAAGGGAACCGAGCGTCCGTCGTGGCAGCCTCGAAAGCGGCAAGGGCGGCCAAGGACAGCGTCGCGTCCTTCACATCCGTACGATCCCAAAGCACCGCCCGCCGGATGACGTCGACATCCAGCCGGTTGGGCGAGCGCTGGGAGGCACCGCCGTTACTTGGGCCAGGGTCAGCCACGCCGCTCACCCTGTTTGGGTGTTGCCGCCTCATAGGCATCGACGATCTTGCCGACGAGCTCGCGGCGAACCACGTCGCGGGCGGTGAAGGCGATATGGGCAATGTCGTCGATGCCCTTCAGAATGGAGACCGCCTCGATCAGCCCCGAATCCTTGCCTTCGGGCAGGTCCACCTGGGTGGGATCGCCGGTGACGATCATCTTGCTCTCGTCGCCGAGCCGCGTCAGGAACATCTTCATCTGCACCGGCGTGCAGTTTTGCGCCTCGTCGAGAATGACGATGGCGTGGGAGAGGGTGCGGCCGCGCATGAAGGCGAGCGGAGCGATCTCGATCATGCCGGATTCAAGTCCACTTTCGACGCGTTCGGGCGCGAGCACGTCGTAAAGCGCATCATAGAGGGGGCGCAGATAGGGATCGACCTTTTCGCGCATGTCGCCCGGCAGGAAGCCAAGCCGCTCCCCGGCCTCGACGGCGGGGCGCGACAGGATCAGCCGGTCGCATTTTCCACTTTCGAGACACATCGCGGCGAAGGCGACCGCCAGATAGGTCTTGCCCGTGCCGGCGGGACCGGTGGCAAAGACGAGGTCGTGGCTCTGGAGCGCCGCGAGATAGGTGCTCTGGGCCACGGTGCGGGCGGTGATGAGCCGCTTGCGCGTGCGGATTTGCTGCGCCGACGCGGTTTCGCCTCCCGGCTCGGCTTCGGCTCCAGGCTCGAAGCTCCGCGTATGGCGGATGGCGCCGACCACTTCGCCGACCCCGATCATCTCGCCTTGCGCCAGCCGCCCGTAGAGCAGCTCGAGCACGGCCTTGGCCGCCTCGCGCGACTGTTCCGGACCGCGCAAACTGACCACATTGCCGTTGACCACGGCTTGGACCCCGAGCCGGTCCTCGAGCACGGCGAGATTGGCGTCGTAATCGCCGAGAAGGTCGCGCACGAGCCTGATGTCGTCGAAGGAGACAACCAAGGAATCGTCACGGCCATTGGCAGAGGTTGCGCTTGCGCGCTTTTCCGACGTGGTCTTTCGCCCACGCGTCAATGGCGGTCTCCGTCCGCTCGCTTTGTTGCTCACACGGCCGCCTGAACTGGTTCGCGCCATTCAAACTCCGATTTGATGACACCGGTGAGACTGTTCGACCCCGCGCTCACAATGTCAACCTCCACCACCTCGCCGATAAGCCCCTCCGGACCGTCGCCATGCACCGCCTGGAGATAGGGTGAACGCCCCGCGATCTGACCCGGTTTGCGGCCCGGGCGCTCGATCAACACTTTGAGGCGATGGCCCACGCTCGCCTGATCGAAGGCGCGGGCCTGAGCTTCGATCACGCGCTGCAGGGCCAGAAGGCGCTCTTGCGCGGTCTCTTCCGGCACCTGATCCGGCAGCTCCGCCGCCGGCGTGCCGGGCCTCGCGCTATATTTGAAGGAGAAGGCGCGGGCGAAGCCGATGTCGCGGATCAGCGCCAGGGTCGCCTCGAAATCGGCGCCGGTCTCGCCGGGAAAGCCAACGATGACGTCGGTGGACAGCGCGATGTCCGGCCGCGACCGCCTGATGCGTCCGATCAGCTGAACATAATCCTCGGCCGTGTGCCTGCGGTTCATGGCCTTGAGGATGCGGTCGGAACCGGACTGGAAGGGGAGATGCAGATAGGGCATCAGCTTCGGCTCATGGCCATGCAGCGCGATCAGATCGTCGTCCATGTCGCGTGGGTGGCTGGTGGTGTAGCGCAGGCGCTCGATACCCGGCACCGCCGCGAGCCGCTTGAGCAATTGCGCCAGCGACCAATCGGCCCCGTGCGGGCCGGCGCCAAGATAGGCATTCACATTCTGCCCAAGCAGCGTGAGCTCGCGCACGCCCGACGCGGCTAATCTCTCCGCCTCGGCGAGGATGGCGGCGGCAGGCCGCGAGAACTCGGCCCCGCGCGTATAGGGCACGACGCAGAATGAGCAGAACTTGTCGCACCCCTCCTGCGCGGTGATGAAGGCCGAGGGCTGCGCAGGGCGAAGCGGACGCTCGGGCAGGGACAGGAATTTGTCCTCGGCCGGAAAATCGTTGGCGACAAGCCGGGCATTTCCTTCCCGCGCCTGGCGGACCAGCGCCGGCAATTGGTGATAGCTCTGCGGTCCGACCACGAGGTCGACGACGCTGGCGCGTTCCAGAATCTCGCCGCCCTCGGCTTGGGCGACGCAGCCCGCCACCGCGATCATCGTGGCCAGGCCCTCGGCGCTCCGCTGCTGTTTCAGCCCGCGCAAGCGGCCAAGCTCGGAATAGACTTTCTCCGCCGCCTTCTCGCGAATGTGGCAGGTATTGAGGATGATGAG
>JBAUEK010000114.1:0-8004 GCA_049678565.1 Methyloceanibacter sp.
GCCGCGCGCCAGGCGCCGGGGAGACCGCATAAAGCCTTCGCCAGGACCAGCCCGCTTTATCTCGGGGCTGGAAACAGTCCCAAAATCAAAGGGCTGCCCCCGACCGTCGATGATCGAGCAAGGGTCAGGGTCCTGCTCCACTGTCATGCGGCGGATCGACGATCTTGTCCACAAGCTTCGCCCCTGGGAAGCCTTGGCGTGCCTCACTCAGCGGGGCGTAAGGCGTGGATCGAGCCCATCGCGGAGGGCATCGCCGAGCAAATTGACCGAAACGAGGACCACGACCAAGGCCAGGCCCGGAAGCACCGTTACCCACCAGATACCGGCGAAGATCAGGTCGTAACCGGAGCGGATCAGCGTTCCCAGGGAGGGCTGGGTGACCGGAAGCCCTAGCCCCAGAAAGGACAAGGCGGCCTCGGCCATGACCGCGCCCGCGATTTGCGTCGTGGCCACGACGATGAGGGGCGACAGAATATTGGGCAGGATATGCCGCCAAATGATGCCGGCATCGCTCGCGCCCAAGGCCCGGCCGGCGCGGACATGGTCCTTTGCCGCCTCGGCCTGGGTCGCGGCGCGGGCGGTCCGGGCGAAATAGGGCCATTCGGCCAGTCCGATCACGAGCACGAGCAGGGGTACGGCGAAGCGGCCGAGGGTCTCGCCGCCCAGTCCCGCGCGGACCAGCGCCAGCGCGATGATGGCAAGCATGAGGCTGGAGAGCGAGAGCTGCACGTCCGCCAGCCTGGCGATGAGGCTATCGACCCGGCCGCCGGTATAGCCGGCAATCAGGCCGAGGGGGATGCCGATGGCCGCCTGGATGGCCACGGCGAGAATGCCGACGGTCAGCGAGATGCGGGTGCCGTAGAGGATGGCGCTGAGGAGATCGCGGCCTTGGGAGTCGGTGCCGAGCAGGAAGCGTGGATCGCTGCCTGCAAGCCAAAGGGGCGGCATCTCGGCGTCGAGCACATCGAAGCTCGCAAGATCGAAGGGGTTCTGCGGCGCGATCAGCGGCGCGGCTAGCGCCGCGAGCGCGATGGCCCCTAACACGATCGCCGCAAGCAGGCCCAGCGGGTGGTTCAGGGCGGTGGCGCGAGCCGCGACAAGTGCGGAAACGCGCGCGCTCATCGCTGCCCCTCGAGGCCGATGCGCGGATCGAGCCAAAGGCTCGCAACGTCGGCAAGGGTGTTGGTGACGACGAAGAGCAACCCGACGGCGACGAGATAGGTGGTGATGAGGGGTATGTCCGCGCGCGTCACCGCTTCGAGAAACAAAAAGCCCATGCCTGGCCATTGAAACACGGTCTCGGTGAGGAGAGTGAAGGCCAGCATGTTGCCGATCTGCAAAGCCCCGAGGGCTATGATCGGAAGCAAAGCGTTGCGCAGCGCGTGATTGAGCCAGACCCGCAAGGAGGAGGCGCCCTTGGCGCGGGCGGTGCGGACATAGTCGCTGCCGAGCTGGTCGAGCATGGCGCTGCGCACAAGCCGGATAAACAGGGGCAGCATGATGGAGGACAGGGTGATCGCGGGCAGCACCAGATGCTCGAGCCCATCGAGGGTGAGGAGGCCCGTCTCCCAGAAGCCGAGCTCGACCGTCTCGCCGCGTCCGAAGGCCGGCAACAGCCCGAGCCAGACCGAGAAGATGCTGATGAGAAAAATGCCGGTGAGGAAGACCGGGACGGAGATGCCGAGCACGCTCAAGCCGAGGGTCAGTCTCGCGCCCAAGGATCGCGGCCGCACGGCGCAATAGATCCCGGCTGGCAGCGAGACCAGAAGCACAATCAAGCTTGCGGCGAGCACAAGCTCGAAGCTCGCCGGAAATTTGGCCAGAACCACCTCGAGCGTGGAGCGCTTGTAAATGTAGGACTGGCCGAGATCGCCTTTCGCGGCGTTTCCCAGATAGCGCGCAAGCTGCGCGGGCCAGGGCGCGTCGAGCCCGAGTTCATGCCTGAGCGCGGCCCGCTCGGCCTCGGGCACAGCCTCGCCCATGATCTCGCGCAAGGGATCGCCAAGCGCCCCCTTCACGGCGAAGGCGATGACCGCGATCGCGAGCATGACGAGGATGGCCTGGGCCGCGCGCTTGGCAAAGAACGCTAGGCCAGTGGCAAGCGCTTGCATCGAATTTGACTCAGGAAAACCCAACGGCCGGAAATATAGGTGATGACTCTCGGTGGGGTGGTCGTCAATTCCTGATTGTGGCGCCTTCCCTCATTGATGGCGCCAGGTCAAGACGAAGGCGATCGCCACCGCAACCGCGCATTGCCACGGCACGAACAGCACGATGATGGCGTCGAGCCGGGCGGCGGGATAGAGCAGCAAGCCGGCGATCGCGCCAACGAGGACCACCAGCATCCAGGCCTCGGGCCGTCGCATGGCGGTAGCGAGGGTTCCGACGCCGAAAGCCGTCAGGCCGGCCCCGACTGCTCCCGCAAGGAAGCCGCCTCCGAGCCAAGCGACAATCTCGCGATTGGCCTTGGCGCCATCCATGCTGCCGAACAGCGCGGAGCCTTGTACCGCATTGATGACATCATTGGCGGTGTTGACGGCGGCAATCCAGCCGAGCAGCGTCAGCGCCATGACCAGCACGCATTTGGTCGCGTCGCGATTGACCCACGCCCACAGCACGGTGGCGAGCATGATGCCGAAGGCAACCCCGGCGTGGAGGGGAACCGCGCGCGCGTTGATTAGGATGTCCGGATCGGTCAGGCGGATGTCGGGGAGCGGCGACGGCAAACTTGAAAGGAGCGCGGTCACGAGCCCGAGCGCGGCCATAATCGCCATGGCACGGGAGCGGTGAGGCAACCGTGGCCGGGCATCGAGGCGCAAATAGGCGGGAGTCATGGTCAGCCCCCTCGCCTCATAGGATAGCGCGAGAGGCGCTCCGACTCCATCGCCGGTATTGGGGCGAAAAACCCGGGAATCCCGACCACCCGGCCCTAATCCATCACCAGATCGCCGAGATAGGGCATGTCGATGACGCTGACCACGGGCTCGATATGGACATTTTTGCCCGCCGCCCAGGACAGATGCTGCCAATGCAGCGGCACGAGCGCCGCATCGTCATGCAGGATGCGCTCGATCTCCTTCAGCCTCCGGGCGCGCGCTTCCGCATCGGTCATGGTCTGGGTGGCGAGCGTGAGCCGATCGACTTCGGGGTTGGAATAGGTGCCGGCATTATATTGGCCGTAGCCGGTCTTCGGGTCCGGCGTCATCACCAGGAACTCATAGAAGTTGGCCGAATCCTGCGTGTCGGACTGCCAGCCGATCATCATCATGTCCGCGGCACGCTCGTCGAAGCGTTGCCAATATTGCGCCTTGGGCATGGTTTGAAGATCGACCTTGATCTTGATCTTGGCGAGCATGGCCGCGATCGCCTGGGCGATGCGGTAGTCCTCGATATAGCGGTTGTTCGGCGCCATCATCGTCACCGAGAAACCGTCGGCATAACCAGCCTGCTCCATCAACATCCTCGCTTTGGCGAGATCGAAGCGAGGCTGGAGCGCGGGGTCATGGCCGGCATAGCCGGGCGGACTGAGCTGCCCCGCCGGCGTGGCGAAGCCGCGCATGATCTTCTCGGCGATGCCCTGACGGTTCACCGCATAATTGATGGCGAGCCGCACGCGGGGGTCCTTGAAGGCGGGAACCCTGTTCTGATTGAGCTCGAAGGTCACGGGCCGCGCGCTTGGCATGGTCACGAGCGTGCAGCACGGGCTCCTTTCGATCCTGTCAACATCGGTGGGAGGCACGGGAGCGATGAAGTCCACATCGCCCGCCAGCAGCGCGGCGACACGGGTGGCGGGCTCCTTGATCGGCGTGAACACGATCTCATCGACATTCCCGGGCGAGTCCTTGTCCCAATAATCGGCGAAGCGCTTGAATTTAAGCCTGGTCCCCTGCTCGCGCTCGGTGACGATGAACGGCCCCGTGCCCGCGGGGTGGGTAGAAGCGAAGGACGCGCCATGCTTGACGATCTCATCCTTGGCGCGGCCACGCTCATCCATGCCCCCATAGAATTCGCGGTCCATGGCGAAGATGTAGGTGGCGAGGTTCAGAACCAGCGGATAAGGGCCCTTGGTGATGAGATCGACGGTGAGATCGTCGACCGCCTTGGCCTCACTAAAGGGCTCGAACAAGGCCTTGAAGTCGGGGCTGTGCTTCAACCGATTGAAGGTCCAGACCAAATCCGCCGCCGACAACGTGCGGCCGGAGTGAAAGCGCACCCCCGCGCGCAAATGGAAGCGCGTGGTGCGATCGTCGATCTTTTCCCAGCTGGTCGCCAGCCGGGGCTCAAGCGTGAGATCCTTGCGGAAGCGCAGCAGCGGATCGAAGACCAGGTGGGAGAATTGGAGCGTGGCGCTTGCAAGCTGTTCATGCGGGTCGAGCGAGGTGGGGTCGGCGTCATAGGCCATGCGCAGGGTCCTGGCCTCCGCCGGCACGACGCAGGCAAATGCGGCGAGAGCTACCAACAGCACGCAGAAGCGACGAAGCATGAGGAGACCTTGCCTTTTGGCTTGAGGTTTCTAAGGTTCAAGCGCCCATGCCCACTCCTTCTGGGGATCGACTGTTTTGCAAGGTTTTTTCGTCACCGGGACCGACACCAACGTTGGCAAGACGCTCGTTTCGGTCTGGCTGCTCACCCATCTTGATGCCTGCTATTGGAAGCCGGTGCAGGCGGGAACCGAGCCGGAGACGGATTCCGCGACCGTGCTGCGCTTGGCCGAAATCCCCGCAGACCGGATCGTGCCCGAGGCCTATGTGTTGCCGGAGGCAATGGCGCCCCATGAAGCGGCGCGCCGCGCCGGCATTCGCATCGACATGACCAAGCTCGTGCCGCCTCGCTCCGAGCGGCTCTTGGTGGTCGAGGGCGCTGGCGGAATGCTGGTTCCGCTCGACGACGAAAGCTACGTCATCGACCTTGCCGCGGAATTGCATCTGCCGGTCATCCTCGTCGCGCGCTCCACCCTCGGCACCATCAACCACACGCTACTCTCGCTCGAGGCGCTGCGGCGCCGCGGCCTGCCGCTTGCCGGCATCGTCATCAGCGGACCAGAGACACCGCATAACCGGGCGGCGATCGAGCGCTACGGTCAGGTTGACGTGATCGCCGAGATCCCCTGGCTTCCGGCGGTGACGCGTGCGAGCCTGCTTGCGATCCAACCGGAGCTGGATTTGTTGAAACTGGCGCGAGCCCTGCCGTGAGCGACGCCCCGGACAAGGCAGAGTCTGGCGGCGCGCCGCTTCGGGACGCGCTCGCGCAGGACATCATCGCGCGGGACCGGCGGCATGTCTGGCATCCCTTCACCCAGCACGCGACCGAAGCCGAACCGCTCCTTCTCACCGGCGCGCTGGGCGCATCTTTGTTCGATGCGGAAGGGCGCGAGATCCTCGATCTGGTCTCATCCTGGTGGACCTGCACCCACGGCCACGCCCATCCCAGGCTGAACGAAGCTCTCGCGCGCCAGGCCGGACGGTTCGAGCATGTGATGTTCGCGGGCTTCACCCACCAGCCCGCGGTCGATCTCGCCACGGCCTTGGCGGAGCTGCTTCCGGCCGACCTCTCCCGCGTGTTTTTCTCCGACGACGGGTCAACCTCGGTCGAGGTCGCGCTGAAGATCGCGTTCCAATATTGGGCCAATCGCGGCGAGACGCGGCGCCGCTCCTTCATCTCCTTCGACGGCGGCTATCACGGCGATACTCTGGGAGCGATGTCGCTCGGCCGGGGCTCCGGCTTCTTCAATCTGTATCGCGGCCTGATGTGCCAGGTGGCGGTTCTCCCCTTTCCCTATACGTTCGACGGCGACGAGGCGGCCGAGGACCGGGAGTCGGGAGCGATTGCCGCGCTTCAGGATCGGCTGTGGAACGGCGCGCATGACGTTGCCGCGCTGATCATCGAGCCCTTGCTCCAGGGCGCCGGCGGCATGCGTCTCTGCCGCCCTGACTTTATCAAGCGCATCGTGGAGATCGCGCATGAGACGGGGACCCTCGTCATTTTCGATGAAGTGGCGACGGGTTTCGGGCGCACGGGAACCCTGTTCGCCATGGAGCAGGCTGGTGTCGCGCCGGACCTCGTCTGCCTGTCGAAGGGGCTGACCGCGGGATACATGCCCATGGCGGTCACGGTCGCGCGGGAAAAAGTGTTCGAGGCCTTTCTGGGCGAGAGCTTCGACCGCGCCCTCTCCCATGGCCATTCCTTTACCGCCAATCCCCTCGCCTGCGCGGTGGCGCTGCGCTCGCTCGGCCTGTTCCAGGAGGAGGATACGCTCGGGCGTATCGCCCGGATCGAGAGGCGTCATCGGGGCATGATGGCGGAGCTAAAGCGCCGCCAGGATGTGGCGCGTCCGCGCGTGCAGGGCTCGATCCTGGCCTTCGATGTGAAGGGCGAGGCCGGCTATCAATCGACGCGGAGCCAGGCCTTGAAGTCCTGGTTTCTGTGCCACGGCCTCAATATCCGGCCAATCGGCCCGACCGTCTATCTCATGCCGCCTTATTGCATCACCGACGCGGAGCTTGACCGCGCCTATGCCGGTCTCATCGAGGGGCTCGACTGGCTTGCCTCGACGCAGCCATAGACGATGTGCCAGGTGACGCGCCCGTCATGTTGCGCGTCGGTGGCGCGGATGGCGCCGCGTAACGCACCCGGCGAAAGCGGCGTGTAGCCTGCCCTCGGCGTCAGACCTCCGATCGACTTGATGCGGCGGAGGAAGGCAAGGGTGCCGGCGTCGACGGCCAATCTGTCTTCGTCGACAATCCCGGGAAGCGAAGGAAGCTCGGGGAGCCCGCGCGGCAAACCTCGCGCCTTAAGCACGGCGTGCCATTCGGCGAAGCTGTCGGGCCCGATGCTCGCATAGATCAGGGCTCCGCCTGGCGCGAGCAGCCGGCCGAGACGGGCGAGCACGGCCTCGGGATCAGCCAGCCAATGCAGCGTCATGCTCGTGGCGATGAGGTCGTAGGGACCTCGGACACTCGGCCGCGCGGCATCCATGACCTCGAAGCCAAGGCGCGCATTGGCGACGCTGCCGAGATTGCGGCGGCATTGCTCGACCATGGCCGGGGCCAGGTCGGTCAGGATCAGCTCGCCGTCTGGATAGCGTTCGGCAAGGTGGCGACTGAAAACTCCGGTGCCGCAGCCGAGTTCGAGCACGCGGGGCGACCGGAGCGGCGGCAACAGGCGGGCGAGGCGCGCCGCAACCGTCCGCTGAAGATCAGCGTGATCGTCATAGGACGCAGCTTTGGCGCCGAAATTGCGGGCAATCGCCGCGCTACGATGGGAGAGCATGCGCAAAATCGAGGACATGGCGGGCGCACCATTCAGGGTGAATCAGAGGTAGCACATGGCCGCCATCCTGCGCCCATTGGATCTTGTCGTCCCCCCAGATGCTCGCGCTCATCGCTGCGGGCACGACGGTGTCGTCGCGGGCGGCAAGCGCCAGCACCGGACAACCAAGCTCTGACCTTGCCGCGCGGGCGTCCCAGTCCATCAGCCAGGAGAGGCCTTCATCGAGCCGCTCCACATTGAGCGCGTCCGCCGGGGCGAAGGCCTCGGTGCCGCTAGCGCGCCAAAACGCTTGGAGGGTGGCGTTCGCATCCCGCTTGAGCTCGCGGCGCATGCCGGCGACCCGCGACCGCGGGATGTGGCAATTGAAGCAGTCGAAGCCCTGCATGCTGACCAGACCGCGGAACGGTCGCCGCTCGCTTTCGCCCGCGCACTGAAGCAACCACAGAACCCCAAGCGAATGGCCGACGGCGATGGCGTCTTCCGGCCAGCCGCTCATCCCCTCCGGCCCGCCGTCAATGAAGCCAAGATCGACAAGGCTCGTCTCCGCCCCCGGGAGCTGGTCGAGGAGCGCGCGCCAAATGCCGGCATGGAAGCCCCAGCCATGGACGAAGACAAAGTGCATGGATGAGCGCGCCTAGCCGAGCGCGGTGCGCGGCAGAGCGCGGTCGTCGAGCGCGTCGAGCAAGGCGTCGATATCGGCCTGGCGATGCGCCGCGATGAAGGCGAGCCTAAGCC
>JBAUEK010000115.1:0-11044 GCA_049678565.1 Methyloceanibacter sp.
TACATGTGGATCGTGCGCCCGCGAATGGCGGCAAGGGTGTCTTCCAGAAAGCCGCTTTCGTTCAGCGTGTCGGTATGCAGCTGCACCTGGAAGTCGAGCTCATCCGCGACCGACAGGCACGTGTCGATGACCGCCGGCATGGCGCCCCAATCCTCATGGATCTTGAGACCGATACAGCCGCCCGTGATCTGGTCGAGAATGGAATTTGGGCGTGAGGTGTTGCCCCGGCCGAGGAAGCCAAAATTGATCGGCCAATGTTCTGCCGCCTGCAGCATCTTGCCGACATTGAAGGCGCCGCCGCAGTCGATGCCGACCGTGATCGGACCGAGCGAGCCGCCGATCATGGTGGTCATGCCCGCACTGATCGCGTGCTCGCACAGCTGGGCTGAATCGAAATGCACGTGAATGTCGATGCCGCCCGGCGTGGCGATCAAGCCTTCGGCGTCGCGGACCGTCGTGGCCACGCCGACGATCAAATTCGGGTGCACCCCCTCCATGGTCGCGGGGTTCCCGGCCTTGCCGATCCCGACGATCTTGCCGTCCTTGATGCCGATGTCGCCCTTGACGATGCCCAGCACCGGATCGATCACCAGCGCGTTGCAGAGCAGCATGTCGAGCGAACCCATGGCGCTGTCATAGCCCGGTGTCATGCCGAGCCCGTCGCGCAGCGTCTTGCCGCCGCCATGCAAACACTCTTCGCCAGGAACGGCGAAGTCGTGCTCGACTTCGGCCAGCAGCGACGTATCGCCGAGACGGATGGCGTCACCCGTGGTCGGCCCGTACATTTGGGCGTAGTCCTTGCGACTCATCCTGGCCATGGCTCAAGCTCCCTTGAAGCCGCGCGCGCGCGCGCGCAGCAACGCTGCTTTCTTGTTCGCCTCGCTCCGCCAATCGCCGTCGGTGAGGCTGTTGAGCCCGAGGAGCTCGCCGGTTCCTCCGAACTCGGTCAGAACGACATCCTTGGATTCGCCAGGAGCAAAGCGCACGGCGGTTCCGGCAGGAATGTCCAAATGCATGCCGAAGCTTTGCTCCCGATCGAAGTCGAGAGCCTTATTGGTTTCGAAGAAATGATAGTGACTGCCGATCTGGACGGGTCGGTCACCGCTGTTGACGACCTTCAGCGTTGCCTTGCGCCGGCCGGCATTGAGCTCGATGTCGCCGTCATCGGTAATGATCTCACCCGGGACCACCGCATCTTCGGGACGCTTGCGCTTGCCGGGCCGAATTGGGTCATGCACCGTCACCAATTTGGTGCCGTCCGGGAACGTGCCCTCGACCTGAATCATCGGCATCAGCTCGGCCACGCCCGGCATGACGTCGTCCGAGGTCAGAAGCGTCGAGCCCCAGGAGATGAGGTCGGCGACCGAGCGCCCTTCGCGCGAGCCCTCCAGAATCTCGTCGACGATATAGGCGACCGCCTCCGGATGGTTCAGAGGCAAGCCTTTCGCTCTATGCTTACGGGCCAGCTCCGCCGCGACATAGATGGTGAGGCGTTCCATTTCGGTGGGCGTCAATAGCAAGCTGCACCTCCTGCTCGTCTTTGAGCTTAGTTGGCGAATACCCGCGTTTGGTTGTGGACATGCTGCATGACGGCGATCTCGGCCTCGATCCCGTAACTGCTCAGTTCGGTGAGCGGAGGCACCGGCAATTCAGCCAGGCTCGCGGCTTCGCCCCGGGCCTCGGTCAAAATCCGCTGCGCATCGATATGGGTAAGGCAGCCAAGCCTGATGCCGGCGCCCAGGAGCCCGGTGCAGAATGTATGCGCGGACAAAGCGACCGCATCCCGCTCGCTCAAGCCGGCGCGTCCCCATAACAGGCCTTGCATCGGCGCGAGATGCCCCTGAGCCAGGCCTTGCTTGATCATTCCACGATAGGTATCGGCGTCACCGATCCCAAGCCGCGCGAATACAGACAGCATCGCCTCACCCATCCGCCGCGACCCGGACCGAAGCTCCGAGGAAGGCGTTTGGATCTCCACCTGATCGTCGATCCCGGCGACGCCTTCGAGGCTCATCATGGCGCTGTGCGCTGCCACCACCACCGCACGATCGAACTGGGCCCAGCGGGCGTGGAGCTGACCAATGACGAAGGAGCGAACCGCAGCGGCGTCGGCAACGACCCCGCTCTCAGTCAGCCCCTCCAGCCCCCAGGAAAAGGAAACGGCACCTGATGGGAAGAAGCTGTCCCCGAACTGCAGGACCGTCATGGTGGCGGCGACGTTACTCATCGCATGCCACCTCGATTTTTCCCGCCTTCAGCAAATGGTCGAGGCGAGAGAAATAATGTTCGGCCGGTCCCTGCATCGCGACCAACAGCGCGCCAGGCTCGAACCGCACGCGCCAGTGATTGTTTCCGGCGCAATAGCCCGCATCGAGCGCCGCGTCCGCATCCCTCGGCTTGATACGTAGCCACCGCTCCTGCGTCACGCGCAGGACCACCGCGCGCGCGTCGTCCAGGAGGAGAACCGCTCCATCGTCCAACTGATCGCCACGCTCCAGGGCAATGGCGATGTCCGTCCCCTTGTCGGTCTTGCCACGCAGACGGCGACGGAGAGCATCGTCCCGGTCGACGATAAGCACCTCGACGCGATCGCTGTGCGCAAGATGGTGTAATCTGTCGGCAAGAGCCGGTTCGCTGGCTGTTCCCAAAATCCTGGTCACGGTGATCATGTGCGCGGCGCTCGGGGCTGCCCCTCCTTATTGGGCGGCGGTAAGGTCCGATCGGCGAATCGTCTGATCGACCAACTCGCCTCTCGCTCTTGCCATCGCCGCCATCAGCCGCAGGACCGTACACACCGCCAGGCGCGAGGTAGTGCCGCTGACGTCGTAGACGGGGGCGAGCTCGGTCACGTCGATGACGCTCACCGTCTTTCGCTCGCCGATGACGTCGGCGACACGAATCATCTCCCGGCTTTCAAGGCCGCCTGGCTCGGTTGCGGTCACCCCGGGTGCGGCGGAGGCGTCCATGACGTTGAAGTTGAAGCTCAGATATTGAGCATCGGTGCCGTCCCAGACCTTCGACACTGCCTCTTTGACCACGGCGTCGATGCCCCGCTCGTAGACTTCGAACATCGGATAGAAGCGAAGGTCCCGCGCCTTGGCCAGATCGATATAGTCCTTTGGATTCATCGAGTTACGAGCGCCGATATGAGCGACGTTGGCCGACGCCAAATTGGGCAATTCGGTGATGCGCGCGAGCGCGCAGGTGCCGAGCAGCCTCTCTCCCGCCCAGCTGTCGGCGAGATCGAGATGGGCGCCGAAATGCAGACAACCCATCTTCTTGCCGGCGCCGATATGGTCCGAGAGGGCACGGGCAGCCTGGATCGAGATCGACCGGTCGCCACCGACAATGATCGGCGTGACTCCGGCCTTGAGCACCGTGGTGACGGCCCGATAGATGCGCTCCCGCGCGCTGTCGGGATTGACCTTGGGCATCGGCACGTCACCGCAGTCGACGGCGAGTCCATTGAGATCGACGCCGAACTCGAACCAATAAGAGAGATATTCCTGCGAGGCGATGCGGAATTCGCGCGGCCCGTCCTCGCTGCCAGGTTTGCCGACATTGCCTTCGTCGAAGGGCACGCCGACGAAGGCATATCTCGCGCCGTGAGCCTTGAGCGCATCCGTTTCAAGTGGCACGTGCGGCGCCCGCAAGAAGGTAAGCTGGCCCGGCGCTCGATAGTTCTCGCCACCCTCTCCACCAAGCGGTGAGAACAGATGGGCGTAGCTTTTGGCGGGGTTCATGGCAGTTTCGCCCTTCTCTGTGGCAGGTTACTGGTCACGGCGTTTGCCCTAAATCGCGCAGGGTCTTCGCCCTGCTGCCGAGGAAGTGGCAAATCATCAAGACGGCGGTCTTGATGCTGATGTGGCTGACGTCGAACTGAGGGCAGAGCTCCGACACTTCCATGATGTCGGCGCCGAAAGTGCCGGCGGTTCGCGCGAGCTGGATCACCTCGCGGCCCTTCAGACCGAAGCATTCCGGCGCCGTCGTCCCCGGCATGCAGCTTGAGTCGATCGAGTCCGTGTCCCAGGAGAAGTAGACGCCGTCGGTTCCGTCCCAGGCGCGCGTGAATATCTCCTTGGTGCATTCGACCACGCCACGGCTCACGACCTCATACATCGGGAGGAGGCGAACCTCGTTGTCGACGAAGAAATCGTGCCAGTCCTTGGGATTGAGGCCGTTCCGCGATCCCATATGAACCAAATTCTTGGCGCTGCAATTCGGCAGATCGAGCGCCCGCGACGGGCCTGAGCAATTGGTGAAGGCGTTGCCGGCCCAGTCCGGCGCCGCGTCGAGATGGCAATCGACGTGGAGATAGCCGATGCGGCCGTTCTTGTGAAAATCCGAGAGCGCCCGGGCGCCGGGAATCGGCACCGAGTGATCGCCCCCGCACAGCACGACCTTGGCGCCGCCATGCAGGCACTCGGTCAGATAGTCGTAGATATATTGGTGAGATTTGTCGTTGTTGCCCGGAACGATGGGCACGTCACCGCAATCGACGATGTTGAAGAACGTCAGCAAATCGACGTCATATTCGAACATGTAGGGAAAATATTGCGTCGACGCCTCGCGGATGCCCGCGGCACCCTGCGACGTGCCGGCCCGGACGACCTGACCCTGATCCCAGGGCACGCCGATGAAGCACACTTTGGCGCCCATCTCGCGGATCGCGTGGCGATCGGGGGGACAATAGGGCGCCCCGAGGAAGGTGGCGATGCCTTGCGACTTGAAAGTGCCATTGTGCAGCTTTGGCGAGTAGATGTGATCGTCGGCGCCCGTGTGCTGGTATGGTCCACGGAGCTGGTGCGGCACATGCTGCCAGACATGTTGACCGGCCTTGCTCATGTCATGCTCCCCGGCATTGCGTCAGAGTGTTCTTGGACCGCGCCGGTGTCCCGGCGTGGAGAGACGCGCGCGGTCTTCGAGCCGGCAAGCTTGATCGAGACGAGCTGCATCTCGCGCCCGGTCAGCACTTTTGGCGTGGGACGCCCACAGTCGGGGCAGCGAAAATTATAGAGCGCCGCCGGCGCCTTCGCGGCATTGCAATGGGTGCACATCACCGTGAGCGGCACCTCTTCAATGTGCAAGATCGCACCGTCGCAAAGCGTGTTTCGCGACGCCGCCGGGAAACAGAAATACAGAGCCCGCGCGATACCGCTCAAGGCCCCCATGCGGATTCTAATCTCCGCGACGCGCTCCGCCCCGGCTCCGGCCGCATGGTCGCAGACTTGCTTGACCAGTGCGCTGGCTATGGTCAACTCATGCATGCGGCCTCCTTGACGGACCCGCGCACGCCGCGCGCGGCCGAAGCCACGAGCCAGTCAGTCCAGCGCTCCATGCCCTCTCCCGACTTGGCCGACACTTGCAGCACGACAATCTCAGGATTGATCGCGCGGGCGTGACCGATGCACCGGGCGACGTCGAAATCGACATGCGGCAACAGGTCGATCTTGGACAGGACCATGGTGCTGGCGGCGGCAAACGCGTCCGGATATTTGAGCGGCTTGTCGTCGCCCTCCGTCACCGACAGGATCACGACTTTCTCCGCCTCGCCGAGATCGAAGCCCGCGGGGCAAACGAGATTGCCGACATTCTCGATGAACAGCAGCGAGTGAGGTTCGAGCGGCAAATCGTCCAAGGCGTGCCCGACCATATGCGCGTCGAGGTGACAGCCGCGGCCAGTGTTGATCTGAACGCTCGGCACCCCCGTGGCGCGGATCCGCTCGGCATCGATTGACGTCTCCTGATCGCCCTCGATCACGGCGAGAGGCAGCCTCGCCTTCAGCGCCTCCACGGTCTTCACCAGCAGCGTGGTCTTGCCGGAGCCAGGACTCGACACGAGATTGAGCGCGAATACGCCGTCCGCGCCGAGGCGATCTCGATTCTGGCCCGCGTAACGATCGTTCTTGGCCAGGATATCCTGTTCGATGCGCATCAAATCATGGGGCGCATGCCTTGCGTGTTCGTGGCCCTCATGGTGATGGCTGTGTTCGACTTTGGCACTGCAACCGCATACGCCGCACATTGGTGACCTCTCGATATGCTTCAATATTCGCGGCGACTATTGGGGCTCGCTCCCACGCATCTCGTCGCGCATGAGATGCATGAGCTTCTTCTCCAACTCGTAGAACCCGTTCGCCTCCATCATCTCCTCGTGGCTCTCGAAGCGCCGGCCGTTCTTGAACTCAGTCATGAGATTCTCGCGCACGGTCCCCGGATGCCGGGTCATGAAGACGATGCGGTCCGCCAGAAAAATCGCTTCCTCCAGATCGTGGGTGACAAGGAGCACGGTGGCCTTCGACGTTTCGACGATGCCGATCATCAACTCCTGCATCTGCCATTTGGTCTCGGCATCGAGCGCGCCGAATGGTTCATCCATGAGCAGAATTGACGGGCCATTGGCGAGCGTTCGCGCGATGGCGACGCGCTGCTGCATGCCGCCGGAAAGCTGGCAGGGATAGGCATGCTTGAACTTGGTCAGCTTCACGAGCTGAATGTAGCGTTCAGCATCCTCGCGCCGCTGCGCTCGGGAAACGCCATTGATCCGCATCCCGTACTCGACATTCCTCTGGACTGTCATCCAATCGAACGACGTGTAGCGTTGGAACACCATCCCCCGTGACTTGTCTGGGCCCTCGATCTGGCTGCCGTCGAGGAACATCGCACCGGTCGATGGATCCTCCAGCCCCGCCACCATGCGCAGCACCGTCGACTTGCCACAGCCGGAGGGGCCAAGCAGCGCGCAGATCTCCCCCTCGATCACGTCGAAGGACACATCGCGCACGGCTTCGATGGTCCCGCCGCCGCCGAGGCCGTAGCACTTTCCCACGCCCCGCACCGAGAGCTTTGCCGCTCCACGGGTCGCTACGGCTGGTTGCGAATGCATGACCATGTCGGCGAATTCTCCTCTCGTGCAGTCTCGCGACCTCAGAAGAACCGGAGATACTCTTTCCTCTCCCACTCCGTGATCGACTCGTGGAACCGATCCCATTCGTCCTGCTTATGCAGTGTGTAGAGCCGGTGCATGGTGTCGCCGAAGACGTGTTTGGCGAGCGGATCCACGGCAAAGCCGCCGATCGCCTGGTCCAAATTTCGTGGCAGAGGCTGCACCTTCATTTCGTCCCGCTCTGCGGGCGTCATCGCATAGAGCGACTTGTCGATCGGCGGCCCCGGGTCGATGTTCTCGCGGATTCCCTCCAGCGAGGCTGCGCAGGTCATGGCGAGACCGAGATAGGGGTTGAGGCACATATCGGCGGCGCGGTTCTCGATGGCGAAGCGTGCCTGCGGAAACCGGATCATGGCGGACCGGTTGTTGACACCATAGGTCATGTGGGTCGGCGCCCAGGTGACGGTGCCACCCTCGAATTCGCGCGCTCGCGCGATCAGACCCTTGTAGCTGTTGACCGTCGGGCAGGTGACCGCGGTAAGCGCCACGCCGTGGCGCAACACGCCGCCGGCCGCCCATTTGGCAATGTCGCTAAAGCCCCCGCGCGCTTCGTCCTTGAACAGATTGCCGCCCGGGTTGGCGGTGGATTGAACACTCCAATTGATATGGGCGCCGCTCCGCCAATCTCCTTGAGCCGGCTTGGGCATGAAGGTCACGAACATGCCGTGACGCTTGGCCACCTCCTTCAGCAGGATACGGAGGAAAGTGAAGCGATCGGCCATACCGAGCACGGTCGAATAATCGAAATCGACCTCGAACTGCGAATAGGCGCCTTCACAGACGACGTTCTTGAGGCCCCAGCCCATGCCGTTCAGATATTCGACCACGTCCGCCAGGAACGGCATCGAGTCGAGGGAATATTCGACGTCGTAGCCGAAGGCTTGGCGCCGCGGGCGAAAGCCCTCCCCCGGGGCCGGGTCGTCGTCGATCGCTTTGACCGGCTGGCCCTGGTCGTCGTAGCGGAGCACGATGAACTCCGGTTCCAGCCCCGCATAGAACGCGTAGCCCGCATCGGCCGCTTCTTGCACGGTGCGTTTAAGCGCCATGCGCGGGCAAACGTCATATGGGGCTCCTTCGTAGAACAGGTCGGCGAAGACGATGGCGAATTGCGGGTCCCAGGGGCAGATGAAGAGCGCGTCGAGATCGGGAATTGGGACCTGGTCCGGATCGGCAGGGCCGAGATCTGGAAACATCGCGACGGAATGCACCGCGAATTGCGGACCCTTGCCGATGCACAGATTCTCGAACTCGGAGACCGGAACAGGCTTCGTCTTGGGACTGCCCAAGATGTCGATCCAGCACGAGAGGACGTATTTTACGCCCGCCTGCTCCAACTCTGCCTTCGCCTTGTCGATGCGCGATTTGTCTGGAATCGCCGCCGCCATGGACGCTGGATACGTGCTCGCCATCTATGTCCTCCCGCCTGTCATTACTTGTGTTCGGCCAGGCGGACCGGGAAGATCCGCCTGGCCAATACTGCGCGCCTCAGCCGCGATAGCCGCTGTCGTAGAGCTCCTTGAGCAGGCTGCAGTCGATCCCCTTCTCCGGGGGATATTCCTCCTTCACCACGCCGAACTTGACCCACCAGCTGTTGGTCAGCTTGTAGTGATCGACCATCTGCCCGTTCGTCTGGCCGAACGGCGGACTGCCGGGCGCCACGCCGCAGAATTGTGCGGCCTCGATGAAGGTGTAGGGATAGAGCCCGGAATCGAGGCCGGTGCCGTCCTTGCCGATGACCAGCTCGACGTCCTCCACCGACATCTTCATCCCATCGGCGATAATCTTGTTTGCTTCCTCCGGGTTCTTCTTCCAGTAGGCGATGGCGTCATACATCGCCTTCATCGCCTTGAGCGCCGTTTCTCGGTTGTTCTTGGCCCAGTCCTCATTGACGAAGTGGGCGTCGGCGATAAGCGCGTTCTTGGCCCATTCGGGGTCGGCGGTGCTCGCGACGACCTTCGAGCCGGGCACGGCGCCCAGGGTCTGGGTACCAAATGGCTCCCACAGCTCAGCGCCGGCGACCGTACCGCTGATCATTGCGGCGGCCGCCTGGTCCATGATCACATTGGCATATTCAACGCCGTCGAAGGGGATGCCGTTCTGCTCCAGATAGATGCCCATCATGATCTGAGGCAGGCCGCCGACCATGACCGCGACCTTCTTGCCCTTGAGGTCGGCTGGGCTCTTCACCTCCGGGCGCATGATGAGCTTGTCGGTACCGTGGGAAAGATTGCCGTAGGCGGCCATGCGCACCGGCATGTTCTGCGAAGCGCCGATCGGCGCGAATTCCGCCGTGCTGGAAATGATCTCCAGCTGCCCCGAAGACATCAGACCGAAGCTCTGGAACGGATCCTCGATCGCCTGGTAGGTGATGTCGAGGTCAGGCGCCAAGTTCTTCTCCTTGGCGATGTACCACCAGCCGTAGCCCGGCCATGTGAGGCCTGCGACCCGAACCTGGTCCTTGGCCTCGGCGAGGTTTGCGGTGACCAAACCGAGACCGGCCACTGCGATCGCCAGCAAGCACTGTCGTAATTGAGGTAACGATGCGTGAAGCATTTGTTGCACTCCCTCAAATGTGACTTTGGACATGACGCGACACCTCCACTAACCCTCACCGCGCGCGACATACGGAAAGAGCAATTGCTGGGCCAAACGGAATAGGAAATCGAAGAGCAGTCCGACGATGCCGATGACGAGGATTCCCGCCATGATCTCGTCGACCTTCAAGAATCGTTGACCCCGCATCATTACCGCGCCGATGCCGGTGGTTGAGGCCACGATCTCCGCGATCACGAGATAGGTCCAACTGACCGCCAGCATCTGGCGCATCGAGATTAGAATCTTGGGTGCAACCGCGGGCAGCACGATCGTCGACAGGATCTGCCACCTATTGGCGCCCAGCGTCATGGCCGTCTCGATTAGCTCGGCGCGCACGGCGCGAGTGTGGTCCATGATCAGGGTAATCAAAAAGAAAATGACGCCGATGAACAGGAGCGCGAGCTTCGACCCTTCGCCAACGCCGAACCACATCAGCAACAGCGGTATGAAGGCGGGGGCGGGAAGATAGCGCCAGGCGCTGACGAAAGGATTTACGAAAGCGTCGATGGCCCTGAACGATCCCATCAAGATTCCGAGTGGAATGGCGACCGCGCAGGCAAGCGCGAAGCTGACGAGAATCCGATAGATGCTGATGCCGATGTCGGTGAGAAACCCCCTCTCGGCGATCATCGTGTAGAGCGTCGAGAGCACGCGATGAGGTGGCGGCATGAAAAGGGGGTTGACCCAATTCCTCACGGCCGCCAGCTCCCACAAGCCGAAAAAGATCACCCAGATCGCGATTCCAAGCGCCAGGGACCAAACGAGCGGGATGGGCTTGTGATACTCGAACCAGCGCGACCGGCGCGCCTTGGCCTTCGGCGGCGGCGCTGGAGTCGACTTTGGGATCACTTGCTGATCCGCGAGCATGATTACGGCTGTCCCCATTTCAGCATGTTCTTGTACATCGCGAGGCCGACCATCGGCTCGACCGATGCGAGATCGTCGCGGCTGTAGCAGTGCTCGCGCAGGAACAGCGCCAACTGGTCATGCGTCTCGCAGATCACTTCGACCAAGAGGTCGTAGCGGCCGGCAACGAACAGGACGTAGGTCACGTCGTCTTGATCGCGGAAATAGTGCGCGGCCTTCTGCGGATCGTGCCCCGGCGCGACCTTCAAGCCGACCATGGCGTAGGCGTCGTAGCCGAGCGACATCGGATCGGCGACGCCGATGATCCGCAGCACTTTAGACTCGATGAGCTGTCCGACCCGATTGCGCACCGCGCCTTCGGAGATGCCAAGCTGCTTGGCAATCGCCGTGAAGGCGGCCCGGCCATCATTTTGCAGAATGCGGATGATCGTGAGATCGACTGCATCGAGGACGACCGCGGGCGGCCTTGCCTGCCCGGATGCACCGGCGGCGGCAGCGCTAGAAGGCGCCGCTACAACAGCACGCCTCATCAGGCTTACCGGCCTTCTCGGAACAGCCATCCAACCCCGCTCCCCTTCGTTACGCTTATCGAAGGTTGAGCGGCCATTTTTTACGAAATATCGAAATTAGCAACCC
>JBAUEK010000116.1:0-2371 GCA_049678565.1 Methyloceanibacter sp.
GCCGAGTCCATCTCCGCGGCCACGGAAGTCGGGCCTTTTGTCGACGGCGCTACCTTTGGAGTATTTGTTTCGGACCTCGGTGTTCTTGTAGTTCACGCCGCGCCGGTGATAGGAATTGTGCTGCCAGTTGGAGACGTTGACGTTGTTATTGTTGATGTTGACGTTCCGATTGACGTTGACGCGGATATTGTCGCCACGCCAATCGAAGCCATCGCCCCAGATGGCGTTGCCGATGGCAAACCCGGCGCTCCAGGCGATCCCGCTCGCGATTGCCCCGCCAAAGATATAGCCCGGCCTCGGCTCAAAATAATAAGGAGGATAGTCGGGATATGGCCAACCGCCGTAGACCACTGAGGGCTGGTAATAGGGAACGTAGACGGTCGCCGGCGAGGTCGGCTCAATCACGATAACCGGCTGTGCCGCCTGCTCCACCTCCCCTGCGGTTGGCTCAGTTGTCCCCTCCGTGACGGTCACCGTTTGCTGCTCATTGGACCCAAGCTTCCCGTTCGACTGGGCAAGTGCACGCAGCCGCTGGATGGCGTCCATCACATCGGCCTGTTGCGCCAGCACAGCGTCGCCGAGTTTCGACGTCCAATCGAGGTCTTCGTTCATCATTGCCAGGACGTCTGGCACGGCGGCGAGGGCCTTGACGCTGTCGTCCCAATCTTGCTTGGCGAGAGCGCCGTTAAGTGCGTCGCCCTTCAAGTCCTTGTTCTTTTCGGCCCAGCGTTCCGCCTGCACCACTTCGAGCGGGTAGGTGGACGCGATGAGGACTTGGGAAAGAAGGGGATCGGGGTAAAGCGCGATGGGTGCCACGAGCTGATCGAGTTCGCCTTGATCGAGAAGCTGCGGCTGCGCCTGTTCTTCCGCCGGCGCCTCTTGCGCAACAACCACAGATGGGGAGACGGCGACGAGTACCAGCAGGAGTAGGCCAACAGCACGCATGATCGAAATCCAAATTGACATCGAGTATCGTCAAACGGATAGCATAGGCCCGCAGGCGTTGTCACACTAACTAATGCCCAGCTAATCGACCCACATATGCCTCGTGGTGGTAATGTATGTCCGCTTTCCGCTGTCGCTGCGACAGGTCGAGGATATTCTGTTCGAGCGAGGCATCGACATTTGCCACGAGACGGTTCGGTACAGGTGGAACCCGTTCGGCCCGATGTTTGCGGCCGCGATCAGCAAGCGACGCCTTCATCGTCGGTCGTTTTCGCAATGGCGCTGGCACCTGGACGAGGTGTTCGTCAGGATCAATGGAGAGACGCATTATCTCTGGCGTGCGGTAGATCACGAAGGTGAGGTGCTTGAGGTCTTCGCGACGAAGCGCCGGGATCGTAGGGCTGCGCTGAAATTCCTGAAGCGCACGATGAAGCGCTATGGCCGACCGCGATCAATTGTAACCGACCGGCTTCGGTCGTACCGATCGGCGATGAGAGTAATCGGCAATGCTGCCGATCAGGAGTGCGGCCGGTGGCTCAACAATCGGGCTGAGAATTCTCACCAGCCGTTCCGACGGCGAGAACGAGCGATGCAGAGGTTCAGGGCCGTAAGGACCCTACAGAAATTTGCAGCGGCCCATGCCTCACGTGGGTATCTCCGACAGCGTCCACGCCTTCGACGTCGACCTTGGTGTGCCTGTGGCACGCAACTACGAGGCCGGCCTTGAAATCTGTTACACGATGCAGCTCAAGCCCGGCTGGACGCTACAACCGGACTTCCAGTACATCTGGCAGCCTGGCGGTAACACCGCGGACGAAAACGGTCGCCCAATCAAGGATGCCGCGGTCGTCGGGGCACGCACCACTATTAACTTTTGAACTTCGGCCGACACAAGGGGCGCATTAGCGACTTCTAGTTCTGCTCTGCGCCAAGTCGCTTGGCACCCTCTATCGCAGGGTTAAAGTTTGGGGCCATCTGCAGCGCGGCCTTGAAGTCAGCACGCGCGCTTTTTCGGTCGCCAAGACGTTCAAATGCCTCAGCGCGCTTGGTCAGTCCTTCGACGTTCGGAGCTAACTGAAGGCCCTTCGTAAAGTCGTCAATCCCAGCCGCAAATTGTCCCTTCGCAATATGCAGGTCTCCCCGAGCGTAAAAGCAAAGCGCAGATTGGGGTCCTTTTGGATGCCTGCGTTCAAGTCGGTGAGCGCCCTGCCGTAGTCGCCCTTGCGGACTAACCCCAGCCCACGATTGCAGTAGGCACGCGCGAAGTCGGGCTTTAACCGGATAGCCTCACCCAGATCACGGGAATGTCCCGATCGATGTTGAAGTAGAAGGGAGGCGTTGCCCGCCTTGAGCCGTTAGGCTCGGGGTGTCGAATCCGCGAAGGAGAGCAACGCCATGACGAATCCTACCACGACTTCACCGATGA
>JBAUEK010000117.1:0-4046 GCA_049678565.1 Methyloceanibacter sp.
AGGACCGTATCGCCGCCGCGTGGGACGCTCTGCTGGCGAAGGCGGAAGCGGGCGACACCATCATTTTCAGCTATGCCGGGCATGGCGGGCAGGAGCCGGAGCCGGCGGGCCGCCATGACGAGGCCGATGGGCTCAACGAGAATTTCCTGCTTGGCCGGTTCCTCCCATTTGGTCCGGGCACGCGGGAGCGCATCCTCGACGACGAAATGTTCGAATGGATGCAAGCGGCGGACAAGAAAAAGGTCAAGGTCGTGTTCGTGGCCGATGCCTGTCACTCCGGCGGCATGGAACGCAGCGCCTCGGCCCCTGGCGTGCGCTTCCGCAAGATGGCTGTGCCGGCGATCACGACCGACGAGTTGCCGCTGCCGCCGCCGGAAATCTCGAAGCTCAGCGAGGACGACTTCGAGAGTGTCACCTTCGTCGGCGCCGTGGCGGAGAACAAGCTCGCGCCCGAAATCACCATCGAGGGCAAGAAGCGGGGCGCGTTGAGCTGGGCCTTCGCCCGCGCGCTCGAGGGCCGCGCCGACAAGGACGGCGACGGACAGGTCAGCGAGTTCGAGTTGCTTGGCTATCTGGTGTCCGCCGTGCATGCTTTGGTCGAGAGCCAGCAAACCCCGCAGGTGCTGCCGCTCAGGGCGCGCTCGGTCGCGCTCGTCACCTTGCGCGAGACAAAGACACCCGCCCCGGAGCCGGCCGGCTCGGATGCGCTCAAACTTAAAGTTGCGGTCGAGGGTGGCGATGGCGCGGCCTTCGCCGATCTGCCCTTTGTCACCGTCGTGGCCGAGGCGGGTGAGGCCGATCTCGTCTGGTCCGTCCCCAATGGCACGGTCGAGCATGTGGTGGGCGGGATCGTCGCCGAGAATGTCGATGCGGCGAGCATCAAGGGTGTGGTGTCGAAATGGGCGGCGCTCAAATGGTTGAAGCAGCAGGCGGCGCTGGCTCCGGCTCCGGCGACACTGACCGGCGGCAATCAGCGCTATGCCATTGGTGATCGCGTCAAGATCGAGATGCAGGGCGCGAAATACCCCCATCTCACTTTGTTCAATCTGCCTCCAGACGGGCATGTCGAGTTCTTCATTCCCGACCCGGCGAAGCCGGCCGAATCTACCAAGGATTGGAGCCGCGAGCCCATCCATGAGGAGTTCAGGGTCGATCGGCCGCCTTATGGGGCGGAGCAAATGGTGGCGATCTTCTCCAAGGACGCGCTTCCCGATCTCCACGCGGCGCTTGCATCCATGACGACGCCACAGCGGGCGCAAGGCTTGCGGCCGGTGCTGGAGCAGGCGCTCGCGGGGGCGGAGGCGCAGATCGGAATTATCGATGTTTATACGGGGCCGGGAGGTTGACCGGCGATGAGGGCTCTGTGACGCTCGGGCGAAGGGCAACCCCTGTTCATGCAGGGTTCAGCTGCGGGCGGTTAAGGAAATGCGATGGCTAGCTTTGCACGCAAAGGGAGGTCCCCGATGATGTCGCGCTGGAACTCTGTGATCGCCGCCTGCGCGCTTGCGGCCCTGATTTGCGCGCTGGGCGCGGGCGCCTCTCGGGCCGCCGAGCAGGAGGATCAGAATAGTCCCGCGGAGAGCGCAAGCCCCGGCGATGCCGACGCGGCTCCGGCTGCGTCGCCAAGCTCGGACTCCACGACGAAGTCCGACGCCTATGAGCAGAAGCCTGGGGCCGACATTTCGGAGGAGAAGCCCGCGCCCGCGCCCGCGGCCGAAGCGGCCTCGGACTCCAACGGCGATCCCGAACCTGCCGCAAAGGCGGAAGAGCCCGCCGCCACAGAGGACGATGCGGGCGTGGCCAAGCCAGAATCGGCTGCGGCCGACAGTGCAGCGGCGGCGGAGGAGGTCAAGTCTGGCGACATTCCCGTTCCCACCGATGCGGTCGCGGTCACGGCCTTCAACGTGCTGGAGAAACACTGCGCGCGCTGTCACCAGGCCGGTCCGACCTTGAAACGGCAAAAGCCGGCAAAGAATTTCGGCAATGTGCTTCATCTCGAGCAGATCTCGACCGAGCCCAGCCTGATCCTGCCCGGCAATCCCGACGGCTCCAAACTCTTCATCCAGATCGCCAAGAAGGAGATGCCCTATGACTGCTATCAGGAATTCGATTGCAAAATAGAGCCGACGGAGGAGGAGGTCCGGGCGATCTATGATTGGATCAAGAGCCTCGGCGAGATCGCCGTTGCCGCCTGCACCGGCCGCAAGCTGATTGACGAACAGACGATCGTCACGGCGATGGCCTCAGACCTCGAGGCGCAACCGGAACATCGGCGCAGGGGCATGCGCTACATCACGCTGTCCAATTTCTACAACGCTTGCGTGCCCGAGACCGATATCGTGCGCTACCGCCAGGGCGTGGTGAAGCTCCTGAACAGCCTGAGCCGCGAGTCGGACGTGGTGAAGCTGCGCGCGGTCGACGCGGAGAAGACCATCGTCGCCTTCAATCTCGACGACCTCAGCTGGAGCGAGGCCGATTGGAACCTGATCGCGAGTCTCTATCCTTACGGCATGAGGCCGGAGACGACGAATTATGAGACGGTCGCCTCTCTGACCGGCACGCCGCTGCCTTGGCTGCGCGGCGACTGGTTCGCCTTCACCGCGTCGCGGCCGCCGCTCTATTACGAGCTGCTCAAGATGCCTGCGGACTTTGCCGAGCTCGAGCAGCAGGTCGATGTCGACGTGCAAGGCAATATCGAGAAGTTTCTCGTCAAGCGCGCAGGCTTCCAGAATTCCGGCGTCTCCAAGCACAACCGCCTGATCGAGCGCCACACCATCCCCACCGGCTATTTCTGGACCTCCTATGACTTCAAGGGAGACCGGCCGGAGCAAAGCTTGTTCGTGCATCCGCTCGGGCCCGATGGCGAGGACGCCTTCAAGCATGATGGCGGGGAGTCGATCTTCAGCCTCCCCAACGGATTTCAGGCCTACTACCTGAACACGGCGGAGGGAGACCGGCTCGACAAGGGACCGACGGAGATCGTGCTCGACGACAGCCAGCTCGACCGCGCGGTCACGAACGGCATCTCCTGCATGGGGTGCCACAACCAGGGCATCCGCCAGGCAACGGACGATATTCGCGCGCATGTGGTGAACGACCGCATCTTCTCCAAGGACCTCCGCGTCAAGGTCGAAGCGTTGTATCCCCCGCCCGAGGAGTTCAAGGAACTGCTCGACCACGACGCCGCCCGCTTCCGCAGCGCCATGCTTCGCGCCGGCCTAGACCCGGAGCTCGATTCGCAGAAGGTCGGCGTGGAGAGCATCAACTTCCTGTCGAAGGCCTATGAGAAGTCGATCGACCTCAGGCTTGCCGCGGCGGAATTCGGTCTTGCGGCCGAGGCGCTGGCGCAAGGCCTGGCCGCCGCCGGCGGCGAGTCGGCTCAGCTCAAGCGCAGGCTCGAGCAGGGCGTGCTGCCGCGCGAGATTTTGGAAGCCGAGTTCAAGGATCTCATCGTCAAGGTCTCGGACAACGAGCCGATCGACATCGCGGCCGTTGCGGGGCTGGATGTGGCGAAGGTGGGCGGCAAGACCAAGGAAGAGGCCCACGACTTCGACCTCGCTCTGATCTCCGACAAGAGCGGCTACAAGGTGAACGACCTGCCGGTGTTCACGATCAAGTCGAAGGAGGACTGCCACCTGACGCTGATCAATGTTGATGCGAGCGGTGACGGCACGGTGATCTTCCCGAACAAGTTCCAGCAGGACAATCTCCTGACTGCGGGCAAGGAGACGCAGTTTCCCGGTGCGGACGCTCCCTTCCAGTTCCGCCTGAAGGACCCGGGCACGGAGACGGTGATCGCCATCTGCAACGCCACCGGCAAGCAGGCCGATGGGATCAAGCACGATTTCAAGAAGCGGGAGTTCACCCCGCTCGGCAATTACCGCAAGTTCCTGACGCGCCAGATCGTGGTGGAGGGACAGGAGAAGGTCGCCGCAGGCCAGAAGGAGCAGGCGAAGGAGGCGGGCGCGCCTGCCAAAGACGGGGCTCCTGCGCCGAGCCAGATCCTGGCGCGGACCGCGATCAAGCTCGACGTCAAGTAACGAATC
>JBAUEK010000118.1:0-8658 GCA_049678565.1 Methyloceanibacter sp.
TGAAGAACACGATGTTGATCCCGTTGGTCACCATCACCTTCTTCTTCTTCGGCTGGTGGATTTATTGGGCCTTTCCGAACGGGCCGTTCATCTATGAAGGCAAGGGCCTGATCCTGGAGGGCGCCACCGGCGCCAACCAATATCTGCCCTGGTCCCCAAAGATGGGACCCAATCTCCAAGACCACATCACCGGCGTGGTCTGGGCCGCGTTCCTGCTCTTTTCCTGGACCGTGGCCTCGATCGTTTCGGGGTCTCTGATCGAGCGGATCAAATCGGGAGCGTTCTGGGTCATCGCGGTCATGATCGGCTCGGTGACCTGGATCATCGACGCGGCCTGGGGCTGGCATTTCGACGGGTGGATGGTGAAGCTGCTTGGCTATCACGATGCCTACGCGTCAGGTGTGATCCATGCGATCGGTGGCGGTACTGCGCTCGGGGTCCTTGTCGTGCTTGGGCCACGGCTCGGTCGCTTTGCCGCGGACGGGACACCACGCGAATTTGTGCCGCATAACCAATGGCTGGTGACGGTCGGACTGTTCCTGATCTATACCGGCTTCTGGGGCTTTTATGCCGCGTGCAACGTGCCGATCATCTCGCCTGAGCTGATCGCGGGCCAGGTCACCGGTTCGACTTGGACGGCGACCACTATCTATCTGACGCCAACGACGCTTAGCGCCATCACCTTCAACTTCCTGATGTCGCTCTCCGGCGGTCTCATGGTCGCCTATATCATCTCGAAGGGGAATCCGTTCTGGACCTATTCGGGAGGACTCGCCGGCATCATCACCGCGTCGGCCGGCAATGATCTCTACCACCCCATCCAAGCCTTCTTTGTCGGCGGCCTGGGTATCTATCTCGCTTACTACCTCCACTATTGGGTCGAACGGAGGTTCAAGATCGACGATGCGGTCGGTGCGGTCGCCGTGCATGGCTATTGCGGCTTTATCGGCCTCGTCTTCGCGGGCTTCATCCTTTGGGGATACCCGTCGTCGCCCTATGAGGGCTACGCCACGGTCAGCCCGCTCGGTAACACCATCGGCGCGGTCATCATGTTCTTCGTCCTCGGCTTTCTGCCGGGCTGGGCGATGGCGACGATCCTGAACAGCTTCGGTCTCTTGCGCGTGCCGCGGCAAGTGGAGCTGATGGGACTCGACTTCCGCTCTCTGCACGATGAGGAAGTCGCGCGGGAAGAGGTAATTCGCTTTGAAAAGGCCATGGCCTAACTCCATGGCAGATCGGGCAAAGGAGACTCAAAATGGGTAGCACATGGGCTGTCGACCTAGCCGATGTCGGGGCGGTTTACCCCTGGCTCGGGACTGAAGTGATCATGGTCATCGTAGCGATCCTCGCCTGGCTGATCTGGCATTTCGTCCAGATCCGCAATGAGGAGAATGAATATGCCGAGGACATCAAGCTCCACGGCAGCAAAGAGTCCATCTTGAAAGCGCTAGATGAGCGTGTCTGAGGACTGAAGCGAGGCGCCGGCGGTCAATCGCCGGCGCCTCTTTTTTGGGCGAGCCACTCCACGCCAAATCACCGGCGTTCCTCAACGCTCAACGCGATCAGCTCCTGGTTGAGTCGGGCCCGCGCCCTCATCCAACTTGCCCAGCCGATCTTCCTGCCGCGTTCGGCGTGGTCCAATCCTTGACCGCGTGGCGCTGAGGGTGCAGGAGATCGCCGGCGCCGTCATCGCCAACCACTATGCGTGAACCTGCTTGCGGGGCTTGATGTATATTGCATCAGTTGAGTGGGGAATTGCCCGATGACGGCCGCGTCCTTCACCAAAGCCACCGGCATGGGCCCGCTCCCGCGAACTCTGGAGAGCGCACACGGCGCGCGAGCGGTCGAGCGCGTCTTCAACGCGGAAGGCCTGCCGCTGTGGCTCGCGCATGATCAAGGCAGCCATATCCCCCTGCGCTCCATGATGGGATTGTTCGAGAGGGCCGCCCGCGAAATGGGCGAGGATCTTTTCGGGCTTCATGTAGGCTTGGCGATGCAGCCGGAAGATTACGGTCCCGTGGTCCGGTACATGATGTCCGCTCCGGATCTGCGGACCATGATTCAGCGCTCGGTTCGTTCGCTGCACTATCATGCTTCTGGATGCTATTTCAGCCTCGAATTTTCCGGGCGGCTGGCCCGGTGGGGCATTCGGACCGATGACCCCTCCAGTTTCGGTATACGACAGCATCGAGATCATCTGCTTCATCCGATGCTAAGGGCGTTGCGCCGATATCTCGGACCCAAATGGTCGCCCATCCGCGTAGAGCTTGAATATGATCGGGGCGCGTCACCTATCATCGCATCATCGGCGCCATCCTGCTTTATCTGACCATCGGTCTCGTGTTTGTCGGGCTTTTCACCTTGATCGCCTCGCTGGAGCCGAACGCACTGTCCGGCATCCGCATCGAGGAGAACCCAGAGCTTGCGAGCAAGCTCATCTATTTCAGCTTCGTCACCCTCACCTCCACCGGCTATGGCGATATCGTTCCGGTGTCTCCGTTGGCCCGTAGCCTGGCCAATGTGGAGTCCATCATCGGTCAGCTTTATCCTGCAACGCTGTTGGCAAGGCTTGTTACATTGGAGCTTGCTGGCCGAAGCCATACCTCGTGACTGTGGTCAATCCGACCTAAGTACCGGGGTCGGCGTCTGGCCTTGGGGTCTCCCGCCGACCCTTGCTATCGGTGGCTTTGGCGGAGTTCGCGGAGGATGAAGTGATGGTCGAGAAGCCTGGTAGCCTCGCCGCCGCCGAACGCGGTCGGACCCCCACAGAAGCATTGCCGGGCCTGGCGTGGGCATATCGATTTCACCCCAATGGGATCACGGAAGAACTCGCCGTCGATCAACCGGTCCCCGAACCTCATGCTGGCGGGCTGTGGTTGCATTTCGATCTGGCGGATGCGCGCGCGGCGCAGTCTTTGCGATCCATTTCCAACCTCTCGGACCCAGCCAAGGACTTGCTCGTTGCCGACGACGAACATCAGCAACTCCATGCCGACGATACCTGCATTTATGGCGTGTTCGCCGATCTGGTCTCGGGGCCAGATGCCGAGACATGGGACATCAGCTTTCTCCACTTCGCCATGAACGAGAAGGTGCTGGTCAGCAGCCGCCGCGACGCCGTGCACGCCGTGGACGCCACGCGCCACGCCTTGCGGGAGGGCCGCAAGATCCCGAGTGTCGCCGTACTGTTCGAGGCCATCGTCGAGCATGTCGTCGACGCGGTCGAGGACTATTCCGATGATCTCGCCGAAACCCTCGATGATATCGAGGAGCGGATCCTGGGTGAGGATGTGAGCGACGAGCGTCTGGTTCTCGGCCGCATGCGGCGAACCATTGTGCGGCTGCACCGGCAGCTTGCGATGTCGCGCTCGCTCCTCCACCGGTTCGATCGCGACGAGACGCAACCCGCCAAGCCGATCCTCCGCCTGGCGACGGAAGGATTGACTCAGCGCCTCGATTGGCTGGACACCGAAATTGTCGCCTTGCGCGACCGGGCCCATCTCCTGCAGGAGGAGGTTTCGCTGAAGGCGACCGAGGAAACCAACCGCCATCTCGAGGTGCTTTCCATCGTGGCGACGGTGTTTCTGCCGGCGACCCTCGTCGCCGGGATCTTCGGCATGAACGTCAAGGGGCTGCCCCTGACCGAGGTGGAATACGGGCTCATCGGGGCGATGGGGATTATCGGCGGCGTTTCCGCGCTGGTGTATTGGTGGCTGCGGCGCACGGGCGTCTTGGGGCGGTAGCGGGCCCGCGTCACACTGGCGGCAAAAACTCAAAATTGGAAAACAGCCCCAGGCGGCCGGACTACTCGGCCCTTATGGGCGTGCACGTCGACATTTTGCCCAGTACACTGAGCAAGGGCTCGGCACTGTTTGATTGCGCCCGCATCCGCAAGAAGGAGTCGAAAGCGTGAAGGGGATCATTCTAGCCGGCGGAAAGGGCTCACGCCTCTATCCCACGACACTTGCCACGAGCAAGCAGCTGATGCAGGTCTACAACAAGCCGCTGATCTATTATCCGCTTTCGGTGTTGATGCTCGCGGGCATCAGGGAGGTGCTGGTGATCAGCGCTCCCGACGATCTGGATCGCTTCACCCGGCTTCTCGGCGACGGCAACCGCATCGGCATGTCCTTCTCCTATGCCGTCCAGCCGGAGCCCGAGGGCATCGCCCAGGCTTTCATGATCGGCTGCGATTTCGTCGGCCAAGACAGCTGCGCGCTGATCCTCGGCGACAACATCTTCTACGGCATGGGGCTTACGCCGATGCTGCGGGCGGCGGGAGCGCGGCCAGAGGGCTGCACCATCTTCGCCTATCTGGTGAAGGATCCCGAGCGCTACGGCATCGTCGAATTCAGCCCGGACGGAATGCCGATCGGCATCGAGGAGAAACCGGCCTCGCCGAGATCCCACTGGGCCGTGACCGGCGTCAACTCCGAATTGCCGAGTTGGAGGAGCAAATGCATGCCGCTACTTCGGCGGCGGACAACCGCAACTGCCGACAAACCAACCGCGTGCAGCGCGTGTTGACGAAGCGCGCGTGATTGGCGGCATCATCGAGGGCTGGCTACCAGACGACGGCTCGTCCGTGTGGACAGCTTGTGGACAATGACCGTGCGAGACGTTTTCAGTCTCAATTGCGTCCTCAAAACTGAGACGGTCGCCCCCCGGACGACTTCGAGCCAGCATTCACCCGCCTTATGTCCATCACGTGCCGTCTCCCTTCGACGCAACCTTCCGTGGTAGGATTCGGTGGAGGACCGTCGCACCATGGCTAATCTTCGCATGACATCCGGGGTTGCGGCTTGTCTCGCCGCCTTGGCCGCGGGCTGCACCGCGTCGCCGCCAAAGATCGAGGACGTGAAGGAGGTCGGAGCGGGGACCTACACCATCGGCTTCAGCGCCGGGTCAGGGTTAGGCAACGCCCGAAACCAGGAGCAGGCGATGGCCGCCGCCGTCGGTCAGGCGGGCGAATATTGCCATGCGAAGGAGCTGAAGCTCCTGGTCACGACGACGGGACGCAACAGCGTCACGTTTCGGTGCGTCTCGGACTAGGCATCGTGGACTAGGCATCATCGGCAATGGGCGCCAGGACCTCGAAGCCATATTCGGCGGCCGAGGCGGTGAGCCAAGCCCAGAAGCTCCCCGCATAGCTTAAGGGCACCGCGAGTTCGAAGGTCGGGACTTCGTCGAGCTGCCAGAGCTGACACGCGATCAGCGCGATCTGCGTCGTCGCGGCATCGCCCGGCTTGAACCCACGCTGATGCAAATCGAGCCCGCAGCCCTTGGCCAGCACGTCGCGTGCGCGCGGCCCGGCGAGGCGGAGCACGGCCTTGGCGTGGGATTGATCGACGCAGGAGGCGAGGCCGGGCAGCGCGTCGCGAATGCGGGCGAAAGTGGCCCTCCCCGGCTCGCCCTCGGCGGTCACCAGCCATTCATGCGGGCCCATGCCGATCGCAGCGACGCCACCATTGGCGGCGCGGCGCGGTCCTTGCGGCAGATCGAGCCCGGCGGCGCGGAACGCTTCCGCCAGGGGCGCCGTCTTGCCGCGCTGGGCAGAAATCTGCGCGACCGACAGACGCGGCCGCTCGGCGATGACGACCGGCCGGTCGCCGTCGACGACGTGACCGTAGCGTCCGGGCGCGGCCAGACCTTCGAAGCTGTTGCGAGGTTTCAGCGTTAGATCAGCCACGGGTGCGTTCTCCCGCTGGATCGATGAACACCGGCGAGACCACGTCGCATTCGATGTCCCGGTCGCGGAGCAAATCCACGGCGCGGATGCGCTCGCCGATCCGCTCTCGCCCCAGAGCGAGGAAGCCGATGCCGACGTCGTGACCGAGGCTCGGCGACCAGGCGACGGAGGTGAGATGACCCTGATCGTTCTCGACCCGCGCCGGGTGCCCAAGCGGAATGAAATGCGCCCCGGCCGTGAGGCGCTTGGATGGATCGACAGGCTTGACGCCGACGAGCACCGCCCTGTCGGGGGCGGCAAGCGCCGGACGCCCGGCCAGAACCCGGCCGACGAAGTCCTTCTTGGCCGACATCATCTTGCCGAGGCCGAGATCCGCCGCCGTGGTCTGCCCGTTGACCTCCGGGCCGCCGGCATGCCCCTTCTCGATCCGCATCGCACCCAACGCCTCGGTCCCATACGGCGTGATGCCGAATTCGGCGCCGGCCTCCATCAGCGCCCGCATGGCCGCGTCGCCATAAAGCGCCGGCACCGCGAGCTCGAAAGCCCGCTCGCCGGAGAAGGAGACGCGGAAGAGGCGCGCCTCGATCCCGCCGCAGACCGTGAGCTCGACCGCGCCCATGAAGGGAACCGCATTATCGGAAATGTCGAAGGCCGGATCGACCAGCTTGCGCAGAACGTCGCGGCAACGCGGACCGGCGATGGAATATTGCGCCCATTGATCGGTGATGGAGGCAAGCGAGACGTCAAGCTCTGGCCACAGCACCTGGTGGCAGAATTCGAGATGCTGAAAAACTCTGGCCGCCATCGCCGTGGTGGTGGTGGTGACATAATGCTCCGGCCCCAGCCGGGCCACGGTGCCGTCGTCGAGGACGAAGCCGTCCTCGCGCAGCATCAGGCCGTAGCGCGCCTTGCCCACGACCAGGGTCGACAGCTTGTTGATGTAAACGCGATCGAGGAAGGCCGCGGCGTCTGGACCCTGAACGTCGATCTTGCCGAGGGTGGATACGTCGCAGACGCCAACCGCGCCGCGCACGGTTGCGACCTCGCGGGCAATGCTGGCGTCAATATCCTTGTCGCCGGGTTTCGGAAAATATTGCGCCCTGAGCCAGAGCCCGGCTTCCACGAATACCGCGCCCTGCTCCTCCGCCCAGGCGTGGGAGGGCGGGAGCCGCATGGGGCGAAACTCCTTGCCCCGATGGTGGCCGGCAAAGGCCCCGAAGCTGACGGCGGTGTAGGGCGGCCGAAACATGGTGGTGCCGATCTCGGGAACGCTGCGGCCCGCGATCTCGGCCAGGATCGCGAGACCGGTGACATTCGCGGTCTTGCCCTGGTCGGTCGCCATGCCGAGGGTCGTGTAGCGCTTCAGATGCTCGACCGCGCCATAGCCTTCGCGCGTGGCGAGCTCGATATCCTTCACCGTGACGTCGTTCTGGAGATCGACGAAGGCTTTGCCTTTGCCGCCCTTCACCCGCCAATGCGGCTCCACCGCGGCGCTTTCGCTCCCATCGACGACGGGAAGCGGCGGCAAGGGCAGATCGAAGCCGGCTTCGGCCGCAGCCCCGGCGCCAAGCCGCGCCCCGTCGGCCAGAGCCTCGGCCAGGGTCAGATGGCCTCCGGCCGCGCCGGCGACGTTCATGCCGGGCGGGAGAGTGCCCGGCACGAACGCCCCGATCCCCTCATCCCAATTCGGCCTGCCGCCCAGATGGCAGGTAAGATGCAGCGAGGGGTTCCAACCATTGGCGACCGCGAGCAGATCGCAAGCGATCTCGCTGGTGGCACCAATTTTTTGGTGGACGGTGACGGCTCGAAGCCGGTGTCCACCCGAGGCATGTTCGACCATGGCTGCGGGGATGACGCGCCACGGATGGTCTTCGCTCGACGCCACGGCGCCGTCGCGTGCATCGACAACGGCCGCGACTTCCACGCCAGCGGCGGCAAGGTCATGGGCGGTGCTCCAACCGTCATCGCCCGTGGTGAACACCACCGCGCGCTTGCCCGGAGCCACACCGAAGCGATTCACATAGCTGCGCACGGCCGAGGCCAGCATCACCCCGGGACGGTCGTTGTCGCCAAAGGCCATGCCGCGCTCGATAGCGCCCGAGGCAAGGACCGCGTGGCGGGCCATGATGCGCCAGCCACGCTGGCGTGGCTGATGCGCGGGCGGCAGGGCAACATGATCGTTGACGCGCTCAACCGCGCCATAGGTTCCCTGGTCGTAGACGCCGAAGACGCTGGTGCGCGGCATCAGCCTTACATTGTCGAGGCGGTTGAGCTCGGCGATCGCCGCCTCGGCCCAATCCAGCGCGGGCGCGCCATCGATGCTGAGCCGCTCGGAGAGAAGCCGGCCGCCGAATCTGAAATCCTGCTCGGCCAGGATCACGCGCGCGCCTGCGCGTGCCGCCGTCAACGCCGCCATCAACCCTGCGGGGCCGGAACCGATGACGAGCACGTCGCAATAGGCGTTCGCCTTCTCATAGTGATCGGGATCGGGGTCGAGCGAGCCACGGCCAAGCCCGGCGCTCCGCCGGATCATGGGCTCGTAGAGTTTGGTCCAGAAGGCCGGCGGCCACATGAAGGTCTTGTAGTAGAAGCCCGCGGACAGGAGCGGACTCAAGACCGAGTTGACCGACTGCAGATCGAAGGCAAGCGACGGCCAGCGATTTTGGCTCCGCGCCTCGAGCCCGTCATAGAGCTCGGTCGTGGTCGCGAGAATGTTCGGCTCCCGCCGCGCGCCACGGCGCAGCTCGACCAGGGCGTTGGGCTCCTCCGCGCCCGCGGTGAAGATGCCGCGCGGGCGGTGATATTTGAACGAGCGCCCGACCAGATGCACGCCATTGGCAAGCAGCGCCGAGGCGAGCGTGTCGCCCGGGTAACCGCGATAGGTCTTGCCATCAAAGCTGAAGCCAACCGCCTGATCGCGGTCGATGAGCCCGCCCTGCGGGAGCCGGAATGGCTCGCTCTCTCTCGCC
>JBAUEK010000119.1:0-11740 GCA_049678565.1 Methyloceanibacter sp.
GATGCCATCGCCGCCATGTCCGAGCCGATGGTCTCCTACGACAATGTCGGCTTCTTTCTCTTGTCCAAGGAGGTGTCCAAGCACGTCAAGGTCGTCCAGAGCGGGCAGGGCGCCGATGAGGTCTTCGCGGGTTATCACTGGTATCCAAAGCTGCAGAGCTCCAACGACATCGTCTCCGACTACAGCGCCCTCTTTTTCGACCGCGACCGAGACAAGCTCGGCCGGCATTTATCCTCACGCTGGATGACGGATCGTGACGAGCCCGCTTGTTTCGTCACGGAGCAGCTGAACCGCGCCGGCGCCGACACCGCGCTCGACCGCGCGCTCCGCATCGATGCGACCGTGATGCTGGTCGACGATCCGGTGAAGCGCGTGGACAACATGACCATGGCCTGGGGGCTCGAGGGCCGCGTGCCCTTTCTCGATCATGAGCTGGTGGAGCTCGCGGCGCGCGTGCCGCCCGAGCTGAAGCTCAAGCAGGACGGCAAGGGCATCCTCAAGGACGTGGCGCGGGACGTCATCCCAGCAGAAGTCATCGATCGGCCGAAGGGCTATTTCCCGGTGCCGGCGTTGAAATATATCGACGGGCCCGTGCTGGAAATGACCAAGGACGCGCTGACGTCGAAAGCCGCGCGCGAGCGTGAACTTTTCCGCCCCGAGTATCTTGATCTTCTATTCGACGATCCGAGGTCGCATATCACCCCCTTGCGCGGGTCGGAGCTCTGGCAATGCGCGTTGCTGGAACTATGGCTCCAGGCCCATAATCTCTAGGCCGTGACCATGAGCATCGAAAAACGCGGGAATCCGCCATCCGAACGGACCGAGCAGCGCCGCAAAAGCGCTGCGCACGCGATGACGGCCAAGCCGCCATTGTCCAACGGGGACGAACACGGCGATAAAAGGAACGTCGCGCTCGATTGCGGCTGGGGGCGGCTTCTGTTCGGCCAGACCTTCGACAGTGCCGGAGAGCTGGCCGAGTGCATCCGCGCCGAAGGACCGGGGCGCCGGGACATCGCGTTCTACATCAGCGATCCGCATGTCGTTCTCGCCGCCGCGCCGCAGGAGCTGTTTCTCGATCCCTCCCATACCTACCGGCTGGATCTGGCGACCTATCGCCCCGCCAAAAACGGTCCGCGCGGCTTCTACATCCGCCGCCTCTCATCCGTCCAGGACGCCGAGGAGGTGAACCGCATCTACGCCGGCAGGGGCATGGTTCCGGTTTCGCCGGACTTCTTCTGGACCAAGCGCGACAGCAAGGCGATCACTTATTTTGTCGCCGAGGACGAGGCCAGCGGCGCGATCGTCGGCACCATTACCGGCGTCGACCACGGCGCCGCCTTCGGCGACCATGAGCGAGGCTCGTCGCTGTGGTGTCTGGCCGTCGATCCGCAGGCAACCGTGCCCGGCATCGGCGAGGCGCTGGTGCGCCGGCTGGCCGAGCACTTTCAAGCGCGCGGCGCACGCTACATGGATCTGTCGGTCATCCACGATAATGAGCACGCCATCGCCCTCTACGAGAAGATTGGGCTCGCCCGCCTTCCGACGTTCACGGTCAAGCGCAAGAACGTCATCAACGAGTCGCTGTTCACGGAGGCGAGCTTCAGGGACGAGGGCCTCAATCCCTATGCTCTGATCATCATCAACGAGGCCTGCCGGCGCGGCATCGGCGTCGAGATCATCGACGCGGAGGGAGGCTTCTTCCGGCTCACCTATGGCGGACGTTCCATCGTCTGCCGCGAAAGCTTGACCGCGCTGACCACCGCCACCGCCATGAGCATGTGCGACGACAAGCGCGTCACCCGCCGCATCGTCAAGGCCGCGAATGTCAACGTGCCCGACCAGGTCTATGCCGACGACGACGACACCGCGCGTGAGTTTCTCGCCACGCACAAAGCCGTGGTGGTGAAGCCGGCCCGGGGCGAACAGGGCAAAGGCGTCGCCGTCGGTCTCAAGAGTTGGGACGAGACCAAACAGGCGATCGAGGCGGCGCGCAAGATTTGCAACGAGGTTGTGGTCGAGGAGTATGTCGACGGCATGGACCTCCGGCTGATCGTCATCGACTTCCGCGTCGTGGCCGCCGCCATCCGCAAGCCTGCGGCGGTGGTCGGCAATGGCAAGGCGAGTGTGCGCGACCTGATCGAGCATCAGTCCCGGCGCCGCGCCGCGGCGACCGGTGGCGAATCGAAAATCCCGGTCGATGCCGAAACCGAACGCTGCGTGGCCGAAGCCGGCTATGCGCTCGACGATATTCCGCCGGCGGACGCCTATATCGTGGTGCGGAAAACCGCCAATCTTCACACCGGCGGCACCATCCACGACGTGACCGGCGTTCTGCACCTGACCTTGGTCGAGGCGGCGGTGCAGGCGGCCCGCGCCATTGACATTCCGGTCACGGGCATCGACTTCATCGTCAAGGCGCCAACCGAGCCCGATTACTGGTTCATCGAGGCCAATGAGCGGCCCGGACTTGCCAATCACGAACCGCAGCCTACCGCCGAGCGGTTCATCGATCTCTTGTTTCCGCAATCAATGCCCGCCGCCGTCCGTGAAAGTCTTAACACCTGACCTCCGAAAAACAGCGATATTCAGGGTTGGTGTACGACCGAGCTTGGGCCAGTCCGCCTGAGGCGGGAGAAGGCTCCGACATGACCATGCTGCATATCGACCTCGATTATCTGTCCGACCGTCTGGGGGAGCTGCTCTCCATCCCCAGTCCGACCAGCTATACGGACAATGTCGTGCGGCATTGCGGCGCCGAGCTCGACCGGCTCGGCGTCCCCTTCGAGGTCACGCGCCGCGGCGCCATCCGCGCCTGCTTGCGCGGCAAGACCCGCCGGCCCGCGCGCGCGATCGCGGCGCACCTCGATACGCTGGGCGCCCAGGTGAAACGGATCAAGGACACCGGCCGGCTCGAGCTGGTGCCGATCGGCCATTGGAATGCGCGCTTCGCCGAAGGTGCGCGCTGCACCGTCTTCACCGAGCAGGGGAGCTATACCGGCACGATCCTGCCGCTGAAGGCGTCGGGCCATACCTTCCATGAGGAGATCGACACCCAGCCCTCCGGTTGGCCTTATGTCGAGCTGCGGGTCGATGCCAGGTCGTCGACATATGAGGAAGCGACCAAGCTCGGCATCGAGATCGGCGATCTCGTCGCCATCGATCCGCAGGCCGAATTTCTCGAAAACGGCTTCATCTGCTCGCGCCATCTCGACGACAAGGCCGGCGTGGCGGTGATGTTGGCTGCCCTCCAGGCGCTTGCCTCCCACAAAGAGAAGCTGCCGGTCGATATCTATTTCCTGTTCACCATCGAAGAGGAGGTGGGCGTCGGCGCCTCCAACATCCTGACCGAGGACGTTGCCTCCCTGATCGCGGTCGATAACGGCACTTCGGCGCCCGGCCAGAACAGCGCCGAGTTCGGCGTCACCATTTCCATGGCCGACCAGAACGGGCCCTTCGACTACCATCTGACACGGAAGCTCGTGCGGCTCTGCATCGAGAATGAAATTTATTATCAGAAGGATGTATTCCGCCATTACCGGTCGGACGTGGCCTCGGCGGTCGAGGCCGGTCACGACGTGCGGACGGCTCTGATCTGCTTCGGCATCGACGCCTCGCACGGCTGGGAGCGCATCCATGTGCACGCCCTGCGCTCGCTGGCGGAACTCGTCACCGCCTATGCGTTAAGCCCGGTCGATTTTACCCGCGACGCGATGGAGGTCGGGCCGCTCAAAGGCTTCACCGAGCAGCCGATCGAGGAGGCCGCGCAGGAGCTCACCTCCGACGTCGAGATCGAGGAAGAGTGATCGCTCTGGCACGTCTGATAGTGATTGGTGGATGGGGAGGGATTCGAACCCTCGAGACGCTTGCACGCCTGCCGGTTTTCAAGACCGGTGCCTTCAACCACTCGGCCACCCATCCTTATGAGCGCTACTTGCCGCGACGGGGAGGGGTCCTGAACGCCCTCGCAAGCCCGCGGCAAGCAAGGATCAGCCTAGCGCCGAACCTTGCTGATTTCGATTAACGCCTTTTCAGCAGCTTGAGCCTGGAACTGCAACCTTCCTGGCAGCATTATGCGCCTATCCTTCAGCGTTGCCCGATTCTCAATCCGAACATGACCCGCACCCCAGACCTTTACGGCCGCGACGCAAAGCGCCCCCACCACATCCCCTGGCGCGGCTGGTGGCAAGTCGGGCAGAGGTTGTGGACCGAAAGCAGCCGCGACAATCTCTCGGTGGTCGCCGCCGGCTGCGCCTTCTTTGCCCTCTTTGCCATCTTCCCGGCGCTCACGGCGCTGATCTCGGTCTATGGCCTCACGGCCAATCCTACGACCGTCGAACAGGAATTCGCCATGCTGGCGGAGGTGCTGCCGGAGCAGGCCTATGGCGTCGTCATCGAGCAGATCCGCCGCATCGCCGAAACCCCGAGTCAGTCGCTGGGTTGGAGCCTGGCGCTCAGCCTGGGCATTGCCTTTTGGAGCGCGAATTACGGCACCCAGGCCCTGATGATGGCCCTCAACATCGCCTATGAGGAGCCTGAGCGGCGGAGCCTGTTCCGGTTTTATCTGAGCGCCTTCACCTTCACCTTGGCCGGAATCTTCGGCGGCGTGGCCATGCTGCTGGCCATCGTCTACGTGCCGCTGCTGTTTGCCTTCACCGGCAACTCCGAGACCTTTGAACTGTTGGTGCGGGTGATACGTTGGCCACTGCTTGCGGTCTTGGTTCTCTTCCTGCTTTCGCTTCTCTACCGTTATGGCCCGTGCCGGCGTACGGCGAAATGGCGTTGGGTGACCGCGGGCTCGCTGTTCGCCACCGCCGTGTGGCTGCTCGCCTCCGCTGGCTTCTCGCTTTACGTCTCCAATTTCGCCAATTACGACCGCATGTATGGATCGCTTGGCGCGGTGATCGTCCTGCTATTCTGGCTCTATATCTCCTTCTACATCGTGCTGCTCGGCGCCGAGATCAACGCCGAGCTCGAGCTACAGACGGCGGAGGATACGACCGCTGGCGCGCCGCGGCCCCTCGGCGAGCGGGGGGCTTTCGTCGCCGACCATGTGGCTGGCGGACCGGACGGCGACAAGCGACCCTTGCGTCCCCCGCCGCAAGCCGCAAAGGCCAAGCCAAACGTCTGACCGGCCTGCACAAGGCGAAAGTACCCATTGTCCAAGCGAGGCTTTCACTCTAGTGCCGCGCAAGCGGTTGAATTAGCGTCGATCCCTCAATCGAGCTCATGCGCAGACGGGCCCCGGGCCCAAGGAAATCGGAGCGAGTGGTGGCGTTGGAGGCGCAGTCGGACGTGAGACCGGAGGCGGCCGTGCCTGAACGGCGGGACCAGGACCGCTCGCGCCATGCTCGTGCATGGGCCTCTCCCTGGGCGAAAGGCATTCGGGATCTCTGGCGCGGCTGGCGCGACTATCGGGAACTCTGGCTTGCCATCGGCTGGTACGACATCAGGAAGCGCTACCGGCGCTCCGTGCTCGGGCCGTTTTGGATCACGATCAGCCTCGGGGCCTTTATCGTCGGATTGAGCCTCATCTATCTGCCGCTGGTCGGCGCCGACGCGAGCAGCTATCTGCCCTATCTCGCCTTCGGCTTCATCGCCTGGCAGCTGATCTCGCATTTGATCACCGATGGCTGCACCGTCTTCATCGCCAATGGGCCGATCATTCAGCAGCTGCGAGCGCCGCTCAGCATCTATATCTACGAGACGGTCTGGAAGCATCTGATCATCTTCGCCCATAATTTGTTGATTTACGTCGTCATCGTCCTCGTCTTCGGTCTTTGGCCGAGCCTCGATACCCTGTTCATCATCCCCGGGCTGATCCTTGTCAGTATCAACGGGGTTTCGCTTGGGATGTTGCTCGGAACCCTTTGCGCGCGGTTTCGCGATATTCCGCCCATCGTGTCGACTATCGTGCAGATGCTGTTCCTGCTCACCCCGATTCTGTGGCACCCCGACCAGATTCCAGGGCGCAAGATGATGGTCCTGTTCAACCCCTGCTATTATCTGGTCGAGATCATTCGGCAGCCCCTCCAGGGAAACGCGCCGTCGCTGTTTGTCTGGGGGGTGGCGTCGGGGCTGACCGTCTTCGGATTCGTCGTCGCTCTCATCTTCTTCTCCCGGTTTCGCGACCGGGTCGTCTATTGGTTGTGATGCCGCCATGGCCTCGGTGCACCTCACCAACGTAACCGTCAGTTTTCCCATCTACGATTCGCGCAGCCGGTCGCTGAAGCGGCGCGCCATGTCGATGGTCACGGGCGGGCGCGTGCGAAGCGATCCCACCGGGCGGATCAGCACCAACGCCAGTCACCGCGTCTCCATCCGCGCTCTGGATCGCGTCGACCTCACCATCGAGCACGGCACGCGTCTTGGCCTCGTCGGGCGCAACGGTGTGGGCAAGAGCACGCTATTGCGCGTCATCGCCGGCATCTACACGCCCGAGGCCGGCAAGATTGCCGTCGATGGCAAGATTGCGTCGCTGTTCGGGGGCAGTCTTGGCATCGATCCGGAACTGAGCGGCCGCGAGAACATCGAGCTGCGCGGCCTCTATCTCGGTCTGTCCAAGGCGGAGATCGGCCAGCGGATGGACGATGTCGTCGAGTTTACCGAGCTCGGAGCCTTCATCGACATGCCGTTCCGCGCTTACTCGGCCGGCATGCGGGCAAGGCTCGACTTTGCCATCTCGACCGCGATCGAAGCCGAGATCCTGCTCCTGGACGAGGGTCTTGGTGCGGGCGATGCAAGCTTCATCGACAAGGCCAATCAGCGCCTGGCGAGACTGGCGGAAGCCGCGGGCATCATCGTTGTCGCCACCCATTCGGAAGCGCTCCTGCGCAAGACCTGCACCACGGCGGTCCTCATGCAGGCGGGTCGAATTGTTGCCCTTGGCAGCGTCGATGAGGTGCTGGAGCTCTATCACGCCTCCCTGGCAGCCTGACGTTCGGCTAGCCCGGACTCGATGAAGTGCGGAGCGTGGCGAAGCGCCTTGCGGGGATCCCAGACGAGCATGCGGGCAATGTCCCGATTGGAGCGGACGCGGCCGCTTTGGACCTGGCGCCGCTGGCGCAGTGCGCCAGGAAGTCCCCTGAGCCCCGCCAGCAACCCTTTGAGCGCCGGCCGCCATCCGGCGATGCCCCGCCGCAACAGGACCAGCGGCACCACCGCGACTTGCAGCAGGATGACGAGCCAGATCAGGGGTGAGGGCACGTTCTTGGCCATGAGCCACAGACGGTTGCGCTGACTATGAAAAATGAAGAAATCGCTGTCGGCGCCGGCGATGGCCGAGCCCACATGCAGCACTTCGGCGCGGCGCACCTGGACGCAACGCTCGCCGCGGAGACGCAGGCGGAACCCTAGATCGACGTCTTCGAGATAGCAGAAGAAGCTCTCGTCGAAGCCACCCGCCGCAAGAAATGCCTCGCGGGCGTAAAGCGCGGCGGCGGCGCAAGGTCCAAAGACATCCCGGTCGCCGTCCGGTAGCGTGGTCATGAGCTGGCCCGAGGCGCCGCGCCAAGCCGTGCCGAAGATGGAATAGACGTCGCCGAAGCCGTCGACACGATCTTGCCGTCGCGCATCGATTTGGGTCGAGCCGAACATGGTCGCATCCGGATACCGGACGCTGGCCCGGCGCAGTTGCTCGAGCCAGTCCTTCCGAGGCTCCGCATCGGGGTTGAGGGTGATGATCCAGTCCGTGCCGCAATCCGAGGCAGCAAGATTATTCGCCGCGGCAAAGCCGAGATTGGCGCGGGCGAGAACGACCCGGAACCGGTCGTCGGGGAGGCTCAGCGCCTCAATGGAACCGTCCAGCGAGGCGTTGTCGACGATGACCGCCTCGAAATCGGCGAGCGTTTGCGCGGCAAGCGCGTCGGCGCAGTCCTGCAGCAGGGAGCCGGCATTGTGATTAACCACGATCACCCGCGCCCAAGGCGCAACAGACCTCATCGATCGACGCTCCCGGACCGCGTGCAACGGCCCTGTAACTCGCCTATAGCGCGTAGAGATAATCCGTACTAGCCTCAATTCCTGGGTCGGCGGTGAGACTGACCGGGGCAAAACCGGATGGCATTGCAGGTCCTTCTATTCACCCGATACGGCCGCACCGGCGCGAGTAGCCGCTTGCGCTTTCTGCAATATCTTGCCGGGTTGGACGAGTACGATATCGACGTACATCCGGCTCCTTTCCTCGACGACGATTATCTGAGGGAACTTTATGCCGGGCGCCGCCCGTCGATGAAGCGCATTCTCGGCTTTTATTCGGAGCGACTGCGGCAGCTCGTCAGGGCTCAAGACTTCGACGTCGTCTGGATCGAGAAGGAAGTCCTGCCTTGGGTGCCGCACTGGGTGGGGATGACCGCACTCGGCTCGCTTCCCACGGTCGTCGATTGCGACGACGCTTGGCATCTCCGCTACAGCCAGTCCCCCAACCCACTCGTCAGATGCGCGCTCGGCAAGAAGCTCGAGCATATCGCAAAACGGGCCGACTTTGTCATTGTCGCCAACAAATTCCTGCAAAGCTGGGCCGAGAATGCCGGCGCCCGCCAAGTGGCCTGCATTCCGACCGTCGTGGATTTGAGGCGATATCCGCGGGCGCCGCTTCCCCCGGCCGAGCCTTTCACCATCGGCTGGATCGGAACGCCGGAGACCGCGCCCTATCTCGACACGATCAAGGGGGCGCTGCGTCAGGTCCTCGCCAAGGAGAACACCCGTCTGTTGCTGGTCGGTGCGAAGCAGCCATTTCTGCCGGAGCACGACGTAGAGACCCAACCTTGGTCCGAGGCCAGTGAGACAAGCCTGCTCAACCGCATGCATGTCGGTATCATGCCTCTGGCTCAGGGCGCGTGGGAATACGGAAAGTCTGGCTACAAGCTCGTGCAGTACATGGCCGCCTGCAGGCCAGTCGTCGCGTCGCCGGTCGGCGTCAATTGCGACGTCGTGCAGGATGGCGTGAACGGCTTCTTCGCCGCGACCGAGGAAGAGTGGGTCGAGCGGCTTGAACAATTCCGCGGCAATCTCGAGTTGAGCGCCGCATTAGGCGCGGCCGCGCGCGAGACGGTTGAAGAATCGTTCTCGCTCAGCGCCACCCTGCCCAAGGTCGCCGAGATCTTGCGGTCCGCGGCAGCCTTGAATACAGCCGGGGGGCGCTCGTCCCGAGCCGCCTCTAGACTTGGTCTGGCGCGCTCCGCCGGGTCCAACGGCGTCGCACCATCCCGATGAACAGCACCAGGAGGGCGCCACCGGTGGCCGCTGCAAGCTGAGCCGAGTGGATGGTCGCGGGATCAAGATGGTGCGTGAATAACGGATCCCCGAGGATGATCTCTCCCGCAATCCAGCCGAGCAGCGCAGCACCGGCCCAAACGATGACAGGGAAGCGCTCCAGGAGCGAGATGACGGCGGCCGCCCCGGCCATGATCAAAGGAATGCTGCAAGCCAATCCGAACATGAGCAAGGCGTAGCTGCCGCGCGCCGCGGCGGCGACAGCGATGACGTTATCGAGACTCATGACGACGTCGGCGATCGCAACGATTCTAATGGCTTGCCACAGGCTATTGACGGGTTGGATTTCGTCGTCCCGGCAATTCTCGTCGCATCCGAGCAGCTTAACCGCGATCCAGAACAGACACAGCCCGCCGACGATTTTGATGTAGGGCATCGTCAGCAACTGCGTGACGATGCCGGTGAACGCCACGCGCAGCGCGATCGCGACCAAGGTCCCGATTACGATACCCCACATGCGTTGACGCGGCGGCAGCTTGCGGCAAGCGAGCGCGATGATAACGGCATTGTCGCCCGACAACAGAATGTCGATCCAGACAATCTGCAATACGGCGAGCCAGAAGCCGGGTTCTTCAACGGTCATGCAGCTGCTCTGCCCCCAATCCGCACGAACCGGCCGAACACCGAATCCGGCTAAGGCCGTGCCTACCTTTTGCCGCCAAAAACGGCAAGGGCAAGACGGATACAGCCCGGATATAAGCCTTCCGGTGCCAGATAGAAGGAGCGGCGCCGACTTTATCGCCGAGGCAGGTCCCGGCTATTCGCTTTTCGCTTTGTCTCCGGCTGGGACATCGTACCGTTAATGAATTATGCTCGGCTTCGTCCGGGCCGGCGAATCGGACGAATTCGTGGGCAGCTTTAGGGGGGAGACAATGCCGAACTTGAATCCAGAAGTGATCAACCCGCTCATTGCTTTGATTGCGGGCATCCTGATCCTGCTCATGCCTCGATTGCTCAACTATGTGGTGGCGATTTACCTGATCGTCATCGGCTTGCTCGGGCTCATGCACCATTTCAACTAAAACAAGGCTCGAGGGATGGTTGAGTTTAGGATCGCGCTCCTTTTGATAAAGACCAACTGGAACCGTTCTTTCCGATGACCTATAGTTCCCTTCTCACGCTCAACACCTGGGGGAGTCCTCCCGCGCGGGCGGGCCGCGACCCTCGCAAGGAGCGGACCCGCGCCGTGTGACATGGCGAAAATTTGGCCGCCGACGCTGTTCGGGTTCAGCCAATTTCGAGGCCGAGCAGAGACCAAGCATCTTGGCGAGGGCAAACACCCGAAACAGGGTGCGACGTTGTGGAAGGATGAGAAGTTCATGCCGGGAGTCCGGCCGAGACAATTACTGTTCTGTTTGATTGCCGTCATGTCCGTGACATCGGTCGCGCTTCTCGACGCCTATGGGGTTTCGAGCGCGGCCCCGCTTGTGCTCGCCGGCACACGCGAGAAAGACGATCGGAGCGCCGGCAAACGCCATTCCGAATCGGACTATGTCTGGTCGGCGACCCGCAGCGGCTCGACTCTGAGGCTGAGGGGGCTTGTGCCCTCCGAGGAGGATCGGCGCACGGTGCTCGGCATGGTCAAGGCCCACTTCGCCGACCTTGAGGTCGAGGATCGCCTCAAGATCACGCAAGGCGGACCGCCCAGGGAGCAATGGCTCGGCGCCGTCAGCTTCGGCCTCAAGCAGCTCTCCCATCTGAAACAAGGATCGGCGCGGCTGTTGAATGCCGGTCTTAAGGTCGACGGCGAGGCGCGGAGCGGCCCCGACTACACCGAGGTGAAGAAGGCGCTGTCCGGGCCCATGCCGGTGGGGCTTACGGTCTTGAACGACAATGTGCGGCCTCCGCTGGCAAACCCATTTATCTTCGTCGCCGCGCTGGGCCCCAATGCCCTCACCTTGACCGGCGGCGTGCCGAATGAGAACACGCGGAAGCAACTCAAGGATCTGTCGCGGCGCCTCTTCGCCCGTCCGACGCTGGACGACCAGCTTGAGCTTGCGTCCGGGGCGCCAAAGGACTGGAAGAACGCGGTCGAAACGTCGCTGCGCGCGCTGAGCCAGCTCGACTCCGGCAAGATATCGCTGTCGGGTGTCGCGCTGACCGTCGAGGGCGTGGCGCCGGACAAGGGCACGGCGGTGGCGGTGGCCTATCAGCTCCGGCGAGACCTGCCGACGCTCTTTTCCTCCTCCGAGAGTATCAAATGGAAGGAGGCGGATGTCTCGCGCAATGTCGGCGAACTGATGGTGCCGCGGGTCAAGGAGATCATCAACTCCGACACCGGTTTGGCAACGGGCGCACTTCCCTCGGGTAGCCTCGAGCCTTCGCTCAAGAGTGACTGATACCAGCTTGCGTGAAGGCTGACTCATTGGGGATTCCCGCGGACAGGGAACGCTGATTCTCTTGTGGCGAAGTGGGAGGTGATTCGCCATGAGACGAGCGCTTGCGTTGCGGGAGGATTATTCCGGGAGTG
>JBAUEK010000120.1:0-1822 GCA_049678565.1 Methyloceanibacter sp.
GTCGAGAAGCCGGTCGCTCCGGTCGACACGTACCAGCGATAGCGCACGGCGCCGTCGACCGAGACCGTCATGGTCTGGCTCGGCTTGTCGATCTGGATGACAATATTGGCGAGCGCGGGCCGGTTCGCCGCGCCAGCGAGAATAAGCGCGAGCAACGTGACGGCTACAAGCCGGAGCGGTTTCATCCTGGCAATTTCCCTCAATGCGAAGCGGCCCCTAGGACGCCAGTGTAGCAGCAGCCCAGGCCCGCGTCAGCCCGGCTTGGCCGGGTTTGGTTTGCCGGGTTAGGTCCTGAGCCTGTAAGTAGGATCGCCTGGAGTCGCCATGTGGTCTCGCCTGCTTGCCCTCGCCCTGCTCCTGACACCCGTGCCGGCCTTGGCCGGCGCCAAGGAGAAGGTTGCGGCGCTGGCGCCGTCGGGGCTGGTGCTCGTGCTGGACGAGAAGGGCAACGAGCTGATCGCCCAGAACGCGGATAAGCCCTTCGTCCCGGCCTCGGTCGCCAAGATCGTCACCGCCTGGCTGGCGATGGAGGTCCTGGGCCGCGACTACCGTTTCGAGACCAAATTCTACCTCGACAAGAACCGGGTGCTGTATGTGCGCGGCGGCGGCGACCCCTTCCTCATCTCCGAAGAGCTGGCGGAGCTCGCGCGGGAGCTGGTCGCCGCCATCGGCAAGGAGCCGATCACCGGCACTGTGCTCGACGCGAGCTACTACCCTTCCGACCTCCGCATCCCGGGCATCGAGCAAACCGGCGAGGCCTATGACGCGCTGAACTCAGCGCTCGCGGTGAACTTCAACACCATCGCCGCCGTGCGCAAGGGCAAGACGGTCCGCTCGGCCGAGAAGCAGACCCCGATCACGCCGCTCGCCATCAGCCAGTTCCGGGCGCGCGGCCCCAAGGGACGCGGCCGCATCAGCCTGAGCCAGGACCCCGCGGTCAGCCTGCAATATGCCGGCGAGCTGATCGCCGCCTTCATCGAGAAAGCCGGCGGCAGCGTCAAGGGCAAGATCACGCCCGGAACCGTGCCAAAGGGCCTGGAGCCGGTCTACGTGCACAAGTCGCGCCCCCTGTCGCAAATCCTCGCAGCACTTCTCATCGCCTCGAACAACTACATCGCCAACCAGGTCTTCCTGGAGATCGGCGGCACCCTGGGCGGGTCCGTCAGCCTGGAGAAGTCGCTCAAGGTCGCGAACGGAATCCTAGCCGCGAACGGGCTCGCCGAGGACATTCATCTCGAGGAGGGCTCGGGCATCAGCCGCGGCACCCGCTTCACCGCGCGCGGCCTGGCCAAGGTGCTCACTTTGTTCGCTCCTCACGCCGACCTGCTCCACGGCCATGACGGCGGCGCCAACAAGACCGGCACCTTTTCCGGCGTCCGCACGCTGGCGGGCTACGCCGACACCAAAAGTCACGGCCGCGTGCGCTTCGTCATCTCGCTCAAGGGCAATAGCGGCGCGCTGCGCTTCCAGCTGCTCCAGGCCATCGAGGCGGGGCTTTAGGGGGGAACGCGGAACTTGGGTCCATGTCCCGAGAAGCACACGCTCTGCAGCTCGCTTCCTCACGGACGAGGGATGGATGGATTGTAGGCGAGGTTTGGAGGAGCAGGGATAGGGAAGGCCGCGCACGGCCATTCAGTTGTAAGGTCACTTATACCCGCTTGCGTGAAGGCTGACTCATTGGGGATTCCCGCGGACAGGGAACGCTGATTCTCTTGTGGCGAAGTGGGAGGTGATTCGCCATGAGACGAGCGCTTGCGTTGCGGGAGGATTATTCCGGGAGTGATTTGCGGCGGCTTGCGAAGACATCGAGGGCGGCTGGCCA
>JBAUEK010000121.1:0-6754 GCA_049678565.1 Methyloceanibacter sp.
ACTGACCGGCTCCGCCGCCGCCAGCGAGGTGGAAGGGCTCGCGACGGACGCTTCGGCCTCAGGAGGACCGTCGGGATAGACCGGCTCAGGCTGGCGGGAGGGCTGTCCTGCTTGGGCCATCGCGGGCTCGCGCCCAAGCTGGACCGACGCACGTCCTTGCACCACGCTTGTCTTCTCGTCGTAGGTGTCGGCGCGGATGGTGTGCTCTTCGGCATCGAGCTTCTTCTCGACCTCGAAGGCCCAGGTCCCGTCCTCGCCGACGATCACCTGTCCGAGCGGTTCCTGGTCGAAGAACAGATAGATTTGGACATTCGGCTCGCCGACGCCGGACAGCGAGATCTTACCGGTGTCGTCGGTCGTGTCCCGATATTGCAGCTTGCCGATCTTGACCGGGGGCTTGGCCTGTTCTCGGGCTGCGTTCTCGTCTGGATAAACTGGCTGGGGCTGCGATTCGAGGTCATTCGCGGCGGCGACGGCCTGCTCGTCAGGCTTGGCGGCGACCTCCGGTTGGCCCGGCGCCGTAGCCTCGCCGACGGCGACCTTCACCGATTGCTGCGCCGTCAGCGCGCGCGTCCCGTCAGGGGAAATGGCGCGCAAGCTTAGGGAATGCTCGCCAGCGTTGAGCGGCTGCTCGAGAACGATGGTCCACGCGCCCTCTTCGTCGGCCGTCGTTTCCGCAATCGTGGCCCCACCACTCTCCACCCTCACCGTCCAATCGGGCTCGGCCCGTCCGGCGATCACGCCCTCGCCGGTCGGCTCGATGCGGACCACATCGAAGTCCGGCACCGCCGTGGGCTTGGATTGGGCCGGTTCGTCGGGCTCGGCTGGGATCGGGCCCGGCGTCGGGCTCTCACCCTGGGCCAACTTGTCCTCGACGTGGGGAGGGCCCGCATGCTGCTGGCGATAAAGGTAAATCCCTGCCCCAGCGAGGCCGACCACGACAAGCACGGCGACTAACAACGCGACGAATCTGTTGCCCATGACACGCTCGATCCTTTGGCGAAACGCTCCCGCGACATGTTCTTGAAGCCTGCCAGGACCGAAATCGGAGTCCTTGGGCCAGGCTCATGCAGCAACCTATCGAATCGCTCGGCCCGCTGCCACCCTGATGGGGAGGCTTTTCTTGACGCCCGGAAGCCGCCGATGCCAGATGGCCCGATGCAAAACGCCGCTAACATTCGGAATATTTGCGTTTATTGCGGCTCCGGCCCCGGCCGCAACCCGGCCTATGCCGAGACCGCGCGTGCATTCGGCGAAATCCTGGCCAAGGAAGGCATCGGCCTCGTCTATGGCGGCGGCAGCATCGGGCTGATGGGAGAGATCGCGCGCTCGGTGCTCGACCATGGCGGCAACGTGACCGGCATCATTCCGGCCTTCCTCAACGCGCGCGAGCACATGCTGCGCGACGTCCAGGAGCTGGTCGTGGTCGACAACATGCACCAGCGGAAACATCTGATGTTCGTGAAGTCGGACGCCTTCGTGGCGCTGCCCGGCGGCCTGGGCACGCTGGAGGAGTTTGTCGAGCAGCTGACTTGGGCCCAGCTCGAGCAGCATCAGAAGCCGATCGTGCTGGCCAATATCGATGGGTTCTGGGACCCGCTCCTGGTCCTGTTCAAGCACATGCGGAGCGAAGGCTTCATCCGCCCCGGGCTTGAGCTTCACCTCGAAGCCGTGGATCGGGTCGAAGCAATCCTTCCGGCGGTGTTGCGCGCGCTCGTTCCCAGCGCCGAGACGGTGGAGGCGCAGGTCATCGCCAAATTCTGACCATCGGGCTCAGGGCGCGGCGGCGCCGTCGCGGATCAGCTTGTAATTGATCGAATCGAGCAGCGCCTCGAACGAGGCGTCGACGATGTTGGGGGATACCCCGATCGTGAACCAGCGCTTGCCCTCCCCGTCGCGGCTCTCGATCAGAACGCGCGTCACGGCGTCGGTGCCACCCGTGAGGATGCGCACCTTATAGTCGACCAGCTCAAGGTCGGAGATGAAGCCCTGGTAGCGGCCCAGGTCTTTCCTGAGCGCGGTGTCGAGCGCGTTCACCGGGCCGTTGCCCTCGCCGACCGAGAGCATGGTCTCGCCGTCGATGCGCACCTTCACCGTCGCTTCCGACACGGTGACCAGATCGCCGACCGCATTGTGGCGCCGCTCGACCATGACGCGGAACGAATCCACATCGAAGAACTGCGGCACATTGCCGAGGATGCGGCGGGCGAGCAGCTCGAACGACGCGTCAGCCGCCTCATAGGCATAGCCCTTGGCCTCACGCTGCTTCACCTCGTCGAGCAGCCTGCCGATGCGCGGATCGTCCTTCGGCACGGCCATGCCGATGCGGTCAAGCTCGGCCAGGATATTGGAGCGGCCGCCCTGATCCGACACCAGCAGCTTGCGCCGATTGCCGATCGATTCCGGCGGCACGTGCTCATAGGTGCGCGGGTCCTTCTGCACGGCGGAGACATGGATGCCGCCCTTATGAGCGAAGGCTGCCTCGCCGACAAAAGGCGCATGCCGGTTCGGCGCGCGGTTTAGAACCTCATCGAGGATGCGCGAGGCGTGGGTCAAGGTGCGGAGCTTCTCCGGCGTCACCCCCGTCTCGAAGCGCTCGGCATAATCGGACTTGAGCATCAAGATCGGGATGATCGAGGTGAGATTGGCATTGCCGCAGCGCTCGCCGAGCCCGTTCAGGGTACCCTGGATCTGGCGCGCGCCGGCGCGCACGGCCGCAAGCGAATTGGCCACGCCATTGTCGGTGTCGTTATGGACATGAATCCCGAGCCGGTCGCCGGGGACATGCTTGACCACCTCAGCCACGATCCTCTCGATCTCCTCCGGCAAGGTGCCGCCATTGGTGTCGCATAGCACCACCCAACGGGCCCCGGCCGCATTCGCCGCCTTGGCGCAGTCGATCGCGTAAGCGGGGTTGGCCTTGTAGCCATCGAAGAAATGCTCGCAGTCGAGCAGGGCCTCGCGCCCGCTCGCCACGACCGCCGCCACCGACTCCTTGATGCCTTGGAGATTCTCATCGAGCGTGATGCCAAGCGCCACCTCGACATGGAAATCCCAACTCTTGGCCACGAGGCATATGGCGCCGGCCTTGGCCGCAAGCACCGCCTGAAATCCGGGGTCGTTAGCGATCGAGCGGCCGGGGCGCTTGGTCATGCCGAAGGCGGTCATCGTTGCGGAATGGAGCGGCCGCTCCTCCGCGAACAGCTTGGTGTCGGTGGGATTGGCGCCGGGATAGCCGGCCTCGATATAGTCGAGCCCAAGGCGATCGAGCTGCCCGGCAATCAACGCCTTGTCCTCGAACGAGAAGTCGACGCCTTGCGTCTGGGCGCCGTCCCGGAGCGTGGTGTCGTAGAGATAGAGGCGTTCGCGGGCCATGACGTTCCTCTACACCGCCCCGAGCAGCTTTTGCATGGTGGTGTTGGCGAGCCATTCGTCGCCGCAGCGGACGCTGTTGCGCTGCTGAGCGACATAGCCGCGCTTGACGAAGAAGCCGGACGCCGTGTCGCTGGCGTCAATGCTGAGCTTTTCCACCCCGCGTCCGCCCGCGACTTTCTCCAGCGCATCGGCCAGCATCGCGCCAACCCCCTGCCCGCTCGCCGCCGGGTGCACGTAGAAGAAATCGATCTTGTCGTTGCCTTCGAGCGAGGCAAAACCCGCCGGTGAGCCGCCCAGAGTTGCGACAATGGTCAGACCCTGCGTGAGCCGCTTGGCGAACGCCGCTTCGTCGTCGATCGACGCCGCCCAGGCCTCCTGCTGTGGCCCACTATAATCCTCGCTCGTCAGCCCCATGATGCTCTCACGGAATATCTCGGCCAGCATCGGCGCATCCGACGGCAGCATCGGCCGCAGCGCCAGCGTGGGATGGGCTTGCGCGTTCATCGCCCCACCTCCCAGGTGGTGACCAGCTCGCCGGTCTTGGGGTCCTTGGCGTCTTTGAGCTCGATGCCCATGGCGGCAAGCTCGTCGCGGATGCGGTCGGCCTCCTTGAAGTCCTTCGCCTTGCGCGCGTTGACTCTGGCAGCGACCAGGGCCTCGACATCGACTTGCGCGTTGCCGTCGGCTTTCACACCCAGTTCGACCCCGACCTCAATACCTCTGCGCACACGTGCTTTTTCACCTGAGAATCCGAGGAGGCGCAGTGCGGCGCGGAGCTCGGCCCATTTGCCGGCGCTGTGCAGCTTGTGCATGGCGGCGATGGCCTTGGGCGTGTTCAGATCATCGGAGAGCGCATCCTGAACGTGACCAGGGACCCCCTCGGTCGCGGCCGCCTTGCCTTCGAGGTCGCCATACCACTCCCACAGCGTCTTATGCGCCTCATTGAGTCCAACCAGGGTCCAGTCGAGGGGCTGCCGGTAGTGGGTGCGCAGCATATTGAAGCGGAGCGCCTCGCCTGGCCAGGCATAGCCCTGCCAACCCGTCAGCAGCTCGTTGATGGTGACGAAATTGCCGAGGCTCTTCGCCATCTTCTCGCCCTCGACCTGGAGAAAGCCGTTATGCAGCCAGTAATTCGCCATCAGCTTGGTGCCATGGGCGCAGCGCGATTGCGCGATCTCGTTCTCATGATGGGGGAAGACGAGGTCGATGCCGCCGCCATGAATGTCGAACACTTCACCGAGATGCGCCGCCGCCATGGCCGAGCATTCGATGTGCCAGCCAGGACGCCCCGGCGTCTCGATGCCGGCCGGCGAAACCCATGAGGGCTCGCCCGGCTTCGATGGCTTCCACAGCACGAAATCCATCGGATCGCGCTTGTAGGGCGCGACCTCGACCCTGGCGCCGGCGATCATCTCGTCCAGCGGCCGTCCCGAAAGCTTGCCGTAATCGGGCATCGCCGCGACGTGGAAGAGGACGTGATCCTCGGCCACATAGGCGCAACCCTTCGCGACCAGCGCCTCGATCATGGCCTTCATCGCGTCGATATGCTCCGTCGCCCGCGGCTCGACACTGGGCGGCAGGCAGCCGAGCGCGGCCACGTCGTCGTGGAATTGCTTCTCAATCTTCTCGGTGACGCGGCGGATGGCCTCGTTCAGCGACAGGTCCGGATAATCTTGTGCCGCCCGGGCGTTGATCTTGTCGTCGACGTCGGTGATGTTGCGGACATAGGTAACGTGGCTGTCGCCATAGAGATGGCGAAGCAGGCGGAACAGCACATCGAAGACGATGACCGGCCGCGCATTGCCGATATGGGCGAAGTCGTAGACCGTGGGCCCGCATACATACACGCGCACCTTGCCCGGGTCCAAGGGCTGAAACAGCTCCTTCTTGCGGGTCAGCGTATTATAGAGCCTAAGCGCCACGGAAGCCTCTTTGCCTTACGGCCGGCCGGCGTTCGGTTCTTGGGTGGAGAAAAAGGTAAAGGGAAGAACGACCGGGCCAGCTTGTTGCTAGCTCGGAATGATGCCCCAGAAAATGATAAGGATGGGTTGTTCTGTCACCATGATGACCGGCCTTATGGCGGCAATCCTCAACCAGGTCAAGCCGAAGCATCTTATTGATGCCGCATTGACCCCTAAGCTTGGCCGGTCATAATGCCTCAGGCCGATGGCCCAGGCGGGGATGCCTGTTGGGGATCTGAACAGTCGGAAATTGAAGTGAAAACCCGTCACGAGCTTTGGCTCGCTTCCTTGGCGCAACGCGTTGGCGGCCCGGCTCGCCTGGCGATGCTAGCCCTTTGCGGTACGGCCATCGCCGGTGCCGGCACTGCGCTGGCGCAGGACGATCAGCAGGTCCGCTGCATGCAGCTCCAGCAGGAGCTTGCCAGCGCCCATGGTGGCGGTGGCCGCGAGGCGCTGCCTGCGATCGAGCGGCAGATTCAGGACACGACCCGCGTTTTCCAGGGCACCAAGGCGGCCATGGAGGATGCCGGTTGCTATGAGCGGGGTTTTCTCATCTTCGGCCGCGGGCTCGTGCGTAGCCCCAAATGCCTCCAGATGAACGATCGCGTCGAGGATTCGCGGCGCCAGGTCGGCCAGCTCCAACAGCAGCGCGATGCGATTTTGAGCGGTGGCGGCAACCGCCGCCGCCAGGCCGAGCTCAACGATGCGCTCGCCCGCAACGGCTGCGGCGGCGCCAGGCCGCAGCAGGCGCGTCGCGATAGCGGTGGTGGCGGATTGTTCGGCTGGTTCGGTCGCGGCGGCGAAGAAGAAGCGCCGATGCAACCCGACCAGCCGGTCTATCGCAGTATCGACCCGAACGGCCGCTATCGATCGGTATGCGTCCGGACCTGCGACGGCTTCTTCTTCCCGGTCAGCTATTCCACCTATGCCGGGCGGCTGGCCCAAGACGCGGCGCAATGCCAGTCAAGCTGTGCCGCGCCCGCCGAGCTCTACGTCTACCGCAACCCTGGCCAGGAGATCGACCAGGCCATCTCGCTGAATGGCATTCCCTATCAGGAGCTCCCGGCCGCTTTCAAATACCGCCAGGAATATGTGAAGGGCTGCTCCTGCAAGGAAGCCGAATACAATCCGACCGAGATCGAGGCGGCCAACCAGAAGGCCGAAGCGGCACCGGCGCCTGGAGCGGCGCAGAAGGCCGCCGCGGCTGAGGTGCCCGCCCCAGCGCCCGCGGCGCAGCCGCCCCAGCTACTCAATCTCGACGTGACCGGCGCTCTGCCGCCACAGCCTCAGGCGGCGCCCGAACCGCAAGCGGCGGCCCCGGCCGAGGCCGCACCGGTGGCCGAGACCGTGCCGGCAGAGGCCGTGCCAACAGCAGAGGCCGCGCCGCAACCGCAGCAATCGAGCATCGCCAAGCGCAC
>JBAUEK010000122.1:0-2289 GCA_049678565.1 Methyloceanibacter sp.
GCCAAGACGCCGGCGGTGGCGAGGAACAGCAGCGCGATCCCGAGGGCGAGGCGATTGCGCGAGACGGAACGCGTCGCCTCTTCCAGCCGCTCGATCTTGCGGAGGTCCTTGTCGAGCGACGTCTTCCGTACCCCGGCAACCGGCACGGCAGACGCGTCTTCATCGCGGATTGTCATGCGATTCCAGCCCCCAGATCGCTACCGAGGTCATAGGGAGTCTTCGAGCCGCTAACAACCACATCCCACCGTTCGCCACAGCTTTTCATCGGCCGGAGGCGAACCCGCTCGGATACAACCTGGGAGGAGCTTCTGCCGCCTCGCATTCAACGCGAACAGGTTAGGGCGAGCCCTCGAACTGGCCCAGGAGGCTTGCAAGTTGCGATTCCCGAACCATGGATGCCGCCTTGCTAGGCTCCACCCACATGGTGCGGCGGCTCGCCTTTTCGGGCCAGGACAAATGCTGGCAGCTAGCGCGCAAGGGGAAGATGTCGACGCTGCATCTGACCCAGGAGAACAAATGCAGGCGCTTGGTGTAGAGGAAATTTCCGATGGGCCGGGCGCCGATCTCGCCTCTGACTCCCGCCTCCTCGAAGGCTTCCCGCGCCGCGAGGTCAGCGTCGGACATGTCCGGTTTGGGCCAGCCCTTGGGAATGGTCCACCGGCCCAGGCCGCGGGTGGTGATGAGAAGAACCAATGCGCCGGTTCCGGTCTCGACATAGGGAAGCGCCGCGACTTGTTTCATCAACTTCATAGGGCAATCCTGAGGAAGGTCGGCGCGTCTGGTCGTGCGGGATCCTAGCGCAAGGGCCGAGGGTGACACATAGCTGAAGCCTATCCCCAAATTCACCTCTAATCGTGCAACAACGCCGGCCTTGCTCGCGCTCGCGAGGCGCCAGATCGGGGTGGCCGCAGGGGACTTCTCGCGGTAACTTCGAGGGAGGCCGCGAGGGATACGGGGATGCCTGGGCGTTACCTAGTCGCTATCTTGCTGTGCACGGCTCAAGCCTTGGCCGTGGCGGCCGTCCTGCCGGCTTGGGCCGAGGATGGGTCGACGCCTGCGGCTGACCAATCGGCTCCAGCCCCGGCCGCAGAGACCGCCACCGCCCCCGAAATAGGGGCCAATGCGGCGGCCCCGTCGCCCCAGCCATCCTCGCCCGAGCCTTCGACCGCCGCAGCTCAGCAGCCACCGCCCGCGGCTGAAACGCCAGCGGCGGCGGCGCCAGTGGAGCCGCTGGCGGCGGAGGCGCCCCCGCCAACCCCGGTGGATCCGGTGGTTGCGATCATTCGTTCGAAGCTCGCCGACCCCGATCTGCGCAAGGGCGCCGACGATAAAGATGTCGCGGCGCTCGAGGCCTTCTATGCGCGGAGGACCGGCTTGCCCATGTGGGTTACCGAGATGGGTCTCTCGGCCAAGGCGCAAGCGGCGCTGTTCGAGATCGAGCAGGCAGCCGATTGGGGTCTCGACCCCGCCGCCTTCGATCTGCCGCCCGCGGACGCGCTGCCGTCGAGCCTGGAGGCGCAAGCCATCGCCGAGATCAAGCTCGACCTCGCTATGCTCAAATATGCCCGCTTTGCCCGCGGCGGGCGGTTCAACCCGCAACAGATCAGCAAGCTGCTCGACCAGGTGCCGCCTGTGCGCGACCCGGACACCGTCCTGACCGGGGTCGAAGCGGCGGACGCGGTCGATGCCTATCTCCGTGCGCTGCAGCCTCAGCACGAGCAATTCGAGCGCTTGCGCCAGGCGCTGCTCGCGGCGCGCGGCAAGAGCGGGGAGGGCGCCAAGTCCGCCGACAGCGATCCGGACATCAAGCGGCTCATCATCAATATGGAGCGCTGGCGCTGGATGCCGGAAGACCTCGGCGCGATCTATGTCTGGAACAACTCACCGGAGTTCATGCTCTACGTGGTCAAGGAGGGGAAGGCGATTTACGCCGACAAGACGCTGGTCGGCACGCTCAATTATGCGACGCCCGTCTTCTCCGCTGACATGAAGACCATCGTCTTCAATCCAGATTGGTACGCGCCCGAGACGGTCGTGGTGGAGAATTTGCTGCCGCATCTGCAGCGGGGGAACTACTCGATCCTCAAAACTCATAAGCTCTCGGTGAGTTACCAAGGCAAGCCGGTTGACGTGAGCAGAGTCAATTGGAGCCGGAGCAACGTGCTCAGCTACACCTTCAGCCAGAAGGGGGGACCGAGCAACGTTCTCGGCAAGGCGAAATTCCTCTACCCCAACAAGCACGTCGTCTACATGCACGACACGCTCCCGTACCGGAAGAAGGTCTTCAAA
>JBAUEK010000123.1:0-4121 GCA_049678565.1 Methyloceanibacter sp.
GCCATGATTGCCCCCGATCCAATGATATAAGCTGCTGAATCTTATATCTGAATCGGCCAAGGCGAGCAGCAACTCAGTGGTTCATCGGGGTAATGCGGGTTTAGAGCAATTAGTCAATCCATGAATGTAGTCGTCGGTTCCGGCGCGGCCGCTCATTATCCGGCCCCCAAAGCCGATGATAAGACGGTTTGGCGTCGCCTGTGGGGGGATGTCACCTTCAACCGGCCAAGGATCGGCGTTGCGACGGCGTAGCCCTCGGATAGATGCGATGAAGCAAACTGGAAGCAATTCTGTGCCGGGGGACAGGTGAGCACGGCGACGCTCGGCGGGGAGGCGCTGGCGACGACGATCGACGGCGGAGACCTCAGCCTCCTCTGGGCGCTCCCCTTTGTCGGCATGCTGCTCTCTGTCGCCCTGTTGCCGCTGCTGACCCCGCGTCTGTGGGAGCATCATTTCGCCAAGATCGCAGGCTTCTGGGCGCTGGCCTTCATCTTGCCCGCCGCGGCCGTGTTCGGCGGCACCGCGGCGGCGGCGGAGGCCTGGCGCGCGCTCATGGTCGAATATCTGCCCTTCATCCTGCTGCTGTTCACGCTGTTCGTGGTGGCGGGCGGGATCCGGGTGGTCGGGAATCTGGTCGGCACGCCGACGACCAACACGGCGCTGCTGGCGTTCGGAACCTTGTCGGCGAGCCTGCTCGGCACGACCGGCGCGGCCATGGTGCTGATCCGGCCGGTGATCGGCGCCAATCAGGACCGCCGCCACAACACTCACGTGTTCGTCTTTTTTATCTTCCTCGTTTGCAATATCGGCGGCTCACTGACCCCGCTCGGCGATCCGCCGCTGTTCCTGGGCTTCCTCAAGGGCATCGATTTTCTCTGGCCGCTGGAGGCCCTGTTGCGGCCGATGCTGATCGTGAGCGCAATCCTGCTGGTCCTGTTTTATCTGGCGGACCGCCTGGCCTGGAAGCGGGAGTCGGAGGAGGTCAGGGCCAAAAGCCGCGTGCCCCGCCAAGTGCGCATCGAGGGCCTGCATAATGTCTTCTACCTCGCCGGCGTGGTGGCGGCGGTGCTGGTGAGCGGGGTCTGGGACAACGGCGCCACCATTCCGATCGGCCTCGGTTGCGGCATACCGGTGACGGGCTTGGCCCGCGACATCGCGCTTCTCGTCTTGAGCTACCTGTCCTGGAAGACCACGCGGCCGTCGATCCGCATCGAGAACGCCTTCGCCTGGACCCCGATCCAGGAGGTCGCGATCCTATTCGCCGCCGTTTTCATCACCATGATCCCGGTCTTGGAGATGCTTCGAGCCAATCACCAAGGTCCGTTTGGACCGCTGCTCGATCTGGTTACGGGCCCTGACGGCAAGCCCATCGAAACCGCCTATTTCTGGCTGACCGGGGGCCTATCGAGCTTTCTCGACAATGCCCCGACCTATCTCGTCTTCTTCAATTTGGCCGGCGGCGATCCGCAAGAGCTGATGGGGCCGCTCGCCGGAACGCTCAGCGCCATTTCCGCCGGAGCGGTGTTCATGGGCGCCATCACCTATATCGGCAACGCCCCCAATTTCATGGTGAAATCGATCTGCGAAGAGCGCGGCATCAGGATGCCGAGCTTCTTCGGCTACATGCTCTGGTCCGGCGGAATTCTGCTGCCGCTATTCGCCTTGCTCACGACGCTGTCTCTGCTGTGAGTCGTGACAATGCGGGGCGCGCGTGCTCAAGGCTTCGGTGTCGAGCTTGCCCCGGGAAGCCCGCAGCTTCTCCACCAGCGCGACCGCGGCCGTATTGGCACATTCTCTCAGAGTGGTCATGAGTCCAACCATCTCGTTTTCATAACATCTTCGGGGGAGCACTTATCAAAGAAGAGCGCCCGAGGAAACGCAAGTCCTTACTTGGGCCTCCGACCAGCGCTTCACATCGTGTGTGACAGTCTTATGCCGGCAAGAGCCATCTTGAGGCGCTATCAGAGCTTCGGGACCCAACCAATATTATGCGGCAATTCCCGCTCGCTCAGCTTTGTCGAGCAGATCTTGGTAAAGCTCGGCATGCGCCCTGACGCATTGGTCGATCGAAAACTTCTCTTCGACGCGTTTGCGGGCGGCTGTTCCCAACCGCTTCCTAAGCTCGGCATCTCGGGCGAGGCGGAGAACCGCATCGCCAATGGCCTTAGGATCGAGCGGCGGAACGACAAGTCCAGTCACGGAGTCGATCACCGCTTCCGCATTGCCGCCAACGTCGGTCACGATCATCGGCAGTCCCGCCGCCATACCCTCTAGGATGACGTTGGAGAAACCCTCCTCGCGTGAGGTCAGTAGGCCGAAATCCGCGGCGGCGAGCAGGAGGGGGATGTCTGAGTGCTCACCGAGAAACTGAATGCGGTGGCTGATGCCTCTGGCAGCCGCGAGCGATTCAAGTTCGGCTCGGATGCCGTGATCTCGTCCTGCCACCAGAATGCGCCAAGGCGAGGAGAGCTCCGGTTCGACGTGAGAAAGGCTCCTGACAAGCTCGCGATGGCCCTTATAGGGAATCAGATTGGCGACGACGACGCCGACCAACTCATCGTCGTCGAGCTCCAGGGCGCGTCTGGCCTCGCCGCGATCGGGAAGGGTCCGCGAGGCATCGATCCCATTGTAGATCAGCCTGACCTTCTCTTCCGGAACGCCCTCCTCGATCAGCTGGCGAACCACCGCGGCCGAATTTCCGACGATGGCGTCCATCTTGGCGTGCAGGCTCCGCTCCAGGCGAGCGACCAACGGCCAGTTCTGTTGATAGTCCGAAAGACTCCGCCGGCTCATCACCTTGATCGGAATGCGGGCGGCGATGGCCGCATGCGCGCCGATCAGATAGGGCCCAGGAAGATAAAAATGCGCAATTTGGGGGCGCCAGCTGCGCATCAACCGATAGAGCTTGCTGGAGGCCAGGGTGACGTGCGCCGGATAGCGCAAGAACGACCCTTTGTGCTTGGCGAGCCGCGGCGAGGCGAGCACCTCAACCCCGGCTGCCTCCAACTGCCCGGCGCACTCTCCGCGCTCAGTCAGGCAGAACGTCATGACGTCCCAGCCATACTCCACCAGCCGCGGCAGCGTGCGGATCAGATGGCTTTCGGTGCCGCCGACCCCCAGCGATTCGGTGACGACCAGGAGGCGGCGGTCTGACGGGGTGTTGCCTGGCGGCATGCTGCCTTCTCTCACGCTAATGGCCGAACGAGTTGCTCAAAGCCGGTTACACGGCTTGCTCGGTCAGCCCCTCCTGGCCCAATTCAGGGCCCTCCGCGCGAGGCTGCGCGGACCCCATTCCGGTGGCAAGAGTTGCGATGTCGAGCGTTCATACCCCGCCCAGGCCATGAAGGGCGAGCAAATCTGCTCGGTAAGCGCGATCTCGTTCGGTCGCATGACAGTCTTATAGGCGCCGACGCTGGCGGAACTTGGCCCCTGCCCCTCGAGCTCGCTTATCCATGATGCCTCGTGACGCGCATCGGCATCGAGCCAAACCGGATTGTCGATCCGCTCCAGGGACAGCTCAAGCCCGGTCGCGCGGGCAAGCATCTCGAGCGTCTCTCCCGGCTTGGTGGCCACGTCCTCATAGCGCACCAAATGCAGGTTTGACCTCTCCTCCCCGCCCATCAAGGGCGCATAGGATGCCAGGATTTTCTTGCCGATAAAGTCGATATCCCGCCGCCGGTACTTGCCTGGCTGACCCTCCGGCCGCTCCCTTTGCCCGATGCGCAGGAAGGACGCGGCGATGTCGCGCGGATCCCTCAAGCAGGCAATGCGAATGGCGTCCGGGAAGATCGCGGCGGCTTCGGCGTCGGCCTGAACCAGGTTCGGGTCCTTCAGCACCAGCACCGATTTGGCGCCGATGGTCTCGGCGATGTCGCCAACGTGCCGGCTGGCGCAAGACCGGAAGAAAGCGAGAAGGGCCGCGTCCGTGCGGTAAAAGTAGCGCGTCTTCTGGCCGGCGTCCTTGGCCCGCTTATAGGCCGCAAGAATATCGCAAAGAATATGCGACTCCGGCAGGACCGGAGCATCGAGCGCGTTCGCCACCAACGTCTGAAGCAGCGTCGTGCCGGAACGTTGCGCACCCCCGATGAGGATCAAACGCATCGGCGCGCCTCGTCATTGCG
>JBAUEK010000124.1:0-12079 GCA_049678565.1 Methyloceanibacter sp.
AGGTCCGGCGCTGACGGCGCGGCCGGTTTCTCTTCTGCCAAACGTGGTTCCGGCGTGGCAGAAAGCGCCCGCGGCATGAACAACGACGCGCGCCGCTCTCCCGACGAAAGCGCAAGGCAGACTTTGCATTGCGCACCGTATTGCACGCCGCCGCTCGTGATAGGCAATACGCCGGATATCTTCGGCACTGTCGCCGGTCAGATACGCGGGAGCCAGCGGTCCGGTTCGCCGGCCCAGGTCCGGCGCTGACGGCGCGGCCTTCCGGGTCAAGTACCAGGCGCCGGCGTCGTCAAGGACCAGGCACCGGCGTCGGCCGGGCGCGAAACGGGGATAGCCGGGACGAACCCGGCCATGACGCAATCTCGTAATCTTGGAAAGCCTAGCGGCGTGCGGAGACCCAGGTTGAGGTGTCCTGCAGCACCTCGGCCAGCGCCTGGTTCAGCGCGGCCACGCCCGCCGCGGGGGCGTCGCTGGCCGCCGGCACTCGCGTGCTGAAGCCCTTGGTGGCGACGACCCGGGAGGAATTATTGTCGATCAGCTTGGCGAAGATATCGACATCGGCCGCGGGCCGGCCATTGCCGGCGTCGATCTGGAAGGCCCGGATCTCCATGGAGAGTGAATAATCGCCATCGACGCGATCGGAGCTGCTGGTCACGGCCTTGACCGCGCCCGAATTTTGCAGGGTCTCGATGGTCCGCACCTGCAACAGATGCGGCAGCCGATCGGACCAGGCCACGCCCTTATAGTAGGAAATCTGGTCGGCGCGCGGACGCACCATGATGCGGTCGGTGTCGAGCGCATGCACCGCCGTGGGCTCGTTCACCACGAGCTGCCAGCGTGCGGGCTTAGCCGTCGCGGCGAAGGAGCGTGGGGCAATGAGGTCGTAGGTGGTGGGCGCAGCACTGCCGCCCAGCGCCAAGGCGCAGCCGGCAAGCCCCAGGCACATGAGGCCTAAGGCGATAATTGGCGCGGATCGAGTCATTCCGATCGCCCCCTGTCCTGTTAAATTGCGCACCCTCGTTGAAGACCCTCGGGGTGTGTCAATTCCGTCGTGGATTGTATTCCGGGACTTGGCTTCCACCAAGCAAAAAACTCTTGGGATTGGCCTCAAATTTCTCCATGACGCGGTTGAATGAGGCCGCGGCGCGGCGCCCCTCGCGCATGAAATTCCCGAATTCCTGGAGGCTGTCCTTGGCGGTTCGGGTCAAACCGTCAAGATTCTCGCCCAGCGAGACTTCAAGCTTTTGCGATAAGTCATTGAAAGATTTGGCTGCTCCCCGGACGTCGGTGATGGTCATGGCGATGTCGTCCTTGCGCTCGGCAAGCATCGCAGTGACGCTTTCGACATTAGTCAGCGTCCGGTGGATCGAATCCTGGTTCTCCGCCACCAAATCGTTCAGCCGCAACAATAAGGCATTGGCGTTGTTCATCACCGCCGGTGCGGCGTCAAAAAGGCCCTGGCCGCCGCCCCGATCGGCGGGAATCACCGGAATCGGGTTCTCGGCGGTAGCAACCAAAAACGGCGAATCGGGTGTGCCGGCGCTGATTTGAATGCCAGTGCCGCCGGTGAGCCCCAGAGACTGCATATTGGCGTGGGAATTTTCCCGCACCGGTGTGTCGGCATGGACACTGATCAAGACCTGCACCTTGCGCGCGTCGGCGGGGTCGAGCGCGAGAGACTGAACCTCACCGACCTTGATGCCGTTAAAGCCAACGCTGGAGCCGCTGGTGAGGCCGGCGACCGAGCCGTCGAAGACGATGTAATAGCGCTTGCCGCCGCCGGCGAGGTTGGTCATCCAGAAGACGAAAATGAAGGCGAGCACGAACACGCCGAGCACGAAGCCGCCGATCATCAGATAATTGGCTTTGGTTTCCATGAGCCCGGTTCCTCAGACCACGAGCCGTCTTGGCTGCTCGCCAGATTGCGCCGCGCGCGCACGTTCGCCACAGAAATATTCCTCGATCCAGGGGTGATTGGGCTGGCGCTGGAGCTCGAGCGGCGAGCCGGTGCGCACGATGCGCTTGTCGGCCAGCACGGCTACCCTCTCACACACGGTGAAGATCGTATCAAGATCGTGGGTCACCATATAGACCGTGAGCCCAAGTGTCTGCTGTAGCTTGCTAATCAAGTGGTCGAAATCATTCGCCCCGATCGGGTCGAGCCCCGCGGTCGGTTCGTCCAGGAACACGATCTCGGGGTCGAGAGCAAGCGCCCTCGCCAGCCCCGCCCGCTTGCGCATGCCGCCGGACAGCTCCGATGGGTATTTATGCGCGGCCTCCGGCGGCAGCCCGACCATGCCGATCTTGAGAAAGGCGAGGTCGTCCATCATGCCTTGCGGCAATTCGAGGTGCTCGCGCATCGGCACCTGAATGTTTTGCAGCACGGTGAGCGAGGAGAACAGGGCGCCGTCCTGAAACAGGATGCCCCAGCGGCTCTCGATGTCGATGCGATCCTTGGCCGACAGCGCCTTGGCGTTGTGGCCGAACAGCTCGACCTCGCCGGCGTCGGGCTTGACCAGGCCGGTGATGACGCGGAGCAGCACCGATTTGCCCTGGCCGGAGCCGCCGACAATGGCGAGGATCTCGCCGCGATAGACGTCGAGATTGAGGCCGTCCCAGATCTGATAGCCGCCGAAGCTCTTGGCGAGCCCGCTGACCCGGATCAGAACTTCTCTGCCGTTGTCCAAGGTTACATCCCAATCGTAGACAGGAACATGGCAAACACCGCGTCGAGAATAATCACCAGGAAGATGGCCTTGACCACGGCGCTGGTCACATGGGTGCCGAGGGACTCGGCGCTGCCTTCGACCTTCAGCCCTTCGAGGCAGCCGACCAAGCCGATGATCAGCGCGGCGAAGGGCGCCTTGATCATGCCGGCCATGAAGTGCTGGAAGTCGACGGCCTCGTGCAGCTTGTCGATATAGGTCGGGATGTCGAGGCCAAGCACGGCGATCGCCATCACCCCGCCCCCGATCAGCCCGGTGATGTCGCCGATGAAGGTGAGGAGCGGCAGCGCCACGATCAGGGCCAGCACGCGCGGCAGCACCAGCGTATCCATCGGATCGATGCCGAGCGTGCGCATGGCGTCGATCTCCTCGCGCATCTTCATCGAGCCGATCTCGGCGGTGAAGGCGGAGCCCGAGCGGCCGGCGACCATGATCGCGGTCAAGAGGATGCCCACCTCGCGCAGCGCCAGGATGGCGACCATGTTGACGGCGAAGGGCTCGGCCCCGAAGGGCTTAAGCTGCACCACGCCTTGCTGCATCACCACGGCGCCGATCAGAAAGCAGATCAGCCCGATGATCGGCACTGCGCGCAAACCGGCGTGATCGAGGTGGTGCACGAAGGAGGTAGGGCGGAAGCGCCAGGGCTGCACGATCATGCGCCCGAGCGCCGCCGTCACTTCGCCGAGAAAGCTCGTGAGCTGAACCGCGTCGCTCCACACGCCGGTCAGCGCCTTGGTGACGTCCTCCACCATCCGGTCCAGGGCGCCCTGCTTCTGCAGCTTCGGCCGCGGGGCATTGCCCTTGCTCTGCACCTCCTCGATCAGGATCTGGAAGCTTTCCGTCGCCCCGGCGTAACGGGTGCGCAGGCCGCCGGACTCCCAGGCCGCCGCGGTCCGCTGCAACAGCCAGGCGCCGGCGGTGTCGATCTCGGCGATGGCCGCGATGTCCATCTCCCCGGTGAAGTCGGGCGTGGGCGGGATCGGCACCCTCAAGCGCCTGAGCGCGGCGTCGAGCCGCGTGGCTTCGAGCACCGTCCATGCGCCGCTCGCGATCAGGCGAAAGGTCGTGCCTCTCAGCTCGACCCGGAAGCCGGGCGCGCGCGCCTGGGTGGAAAGACTTAAGGTATGGTCGCGTTTCAGCATGGCTTCGCCCGAATCTGGTGACGGGTGACGAGGACCGTCGACGCTCGCATGAGAGCGGCTTGTTTTTGAACGAAAAAGCCGGAGAAAGAAAGGCGGTTCGCGACCGCTCTGTAGGGAAGAGATGCAGGTCGGGAGAAAACTCAGCGTCGGCGTCGAGCACTGGCCGATCAGAGGCGGGTTTACCATCGCTCGCGGCGCCAAGCATGAGGCCGTCGTGGTGATGGCGAGGATCGACGACGGCAGGCATAGCGGCAGAGGCGAGTGCGTCCCCTATGCCCGTTACGGCGAGAGCATCGCGGGCGTCGTGCATGCGATCGAGGCCTGCGCCGGTCCAATCGCCGCCGGTCTCGACCGCGCCGGGCTGCAGACGCTTCTGCCTTCAGGTGCCGCCCGCAATGCGCTCGATTGCGCCCTGTGGGACCTCGAGGCCAGGCAATCCGACAAGCGCGTCGCGGCGCTCGCAAGGATGGCGCCGCTCCGCCCGGTGGAGACGGCCTTCACCCTCTCGCTCGCCTCGCCCGAAATCATGGCGGCGCGCGCCAGAGACGCCGCGCACTATCCTCTGCTCAAGCTCAAGCTCGGCGGCGATGGCGACGAGGAGCGGCTCGCGAGCGTACGCGCGGCCGTGCCCACGGCTCGCCTCATCGCCGACGCCAATGAGGCCTGGCCCGCAGCCAAGCTCGAGCGGCTGCTGGCGCTGGCGCATGCGGCAGGGGTCGAGCTGGTGGAACAGCCGCTGCCCGCCGGCGAGGATGACATATTGCAGCACATCGTCCGGCCGGTGCCGGTCTGCGCCGACGAGTCGGTGCATGACCGGGGCTCGCTGGCGGCAATCGCATCGCGTTACGACGCGGTGAACATCAAGCTCGACAAGACGGGCGGATTGACCGAAGCGCTGGCCACCGCGGCGGAAGCGCGACGGCTCGGGCTCAAGCTCATGGCCGGCTGCATGGTGGCGACGTCGCTGGCCATGGCCCCGGCTTTGCTCATCGCCCAGCAGGCGGATTGGGTCGACCTCGACGGGCCGCTGCTGCTGGAGCGCGATCGGGAACCCGGCCTCACTTACAATTCGGGCACGGTCTTGCCGCCGGACCCGGAGCTGTGGGGTTGAACCTGGATGGGCCCGACCACGCGTTCACCATCCCACCGTCGCATCAGGAACCAGGCGCTTATTCCCCCGGCGAGGGCGAGCACCGCCATGATCGCATAGGCCTGTCCGGCCAGGTGATGATAGAGCGGGCCGCAGGCGATGGTCGCAAGACCAATGCCCAGCCCCGCGACCACGGCGGCGTAGATGCCTTGGGCCGTGGCGCCGTGATCGTCCGGCACGGCCTTGCTGAGGAAATAGATCGCGGCAAGATGCGCCGCGCCAAAGCTCATGGCGTGCAGACATTGCAGCAGCAAGGTCGCCCAGAGCGGCGGGTCGAACGCCATCAGGCCCCAGCGCAAGCACGCCGCCAGACCCGCGGCCAGCAATAGCCTCGCCGCGCCCCAGGAGGCGAGGATGCGCGTCGAGACGGCGAACAGCACGATCTCGGCCACGACGCCAAGCGCCCACAATGCGCCGATGGTGCCATCGGCAAAGCCTTGGCTGCGCCAATGCAACGTGCCGAAGGCATAATAGAGCGCATGGCTCGCCTGAATGCAGGCGGCCGCCAACAGGAACAGCCGGAAGGATGGCGAATGCGCGAGCTTGGCCGCATCGCTCAAGCTGATGCGGCGGAGGGCGGAAGCCTTCGAGGGCGGGCGGCTGGCTATGTCTCGCGGTAACAAATGCACGCCAAAGACCATGAGCACGGTCCCGCCGACGAGAAGCGGAAGCACCGAAGCCGCGCCCAGCGCGCCGATAATCAGACCGCAGCCAAAGCTCGCCAGGATGAAGCTACCTGAGCCCCAGAGCCTCACGCGCCCATAGTCGAGGCCCGCGCTGCGGATGCCGCTCACCGCAACCGTCTCGATCAGCGGCATGATCGTGGTCCAATTGAAGGCGAGCAGCAGCGTCGCCAGGAACATCTGCCAGAAACTTCCCGAAGCCCAGAGCAGCAGGAAAGACAGGAGCGATCCCCAGGCGAGGAAGATGAGAACGGCGCGGCGAGCCCCGGACCAGTCGGCGGCAAAGCTGATCACCGGCGTGAACAGAGTCCTGGCGAAGAGCGGCGTCGCGAGCAGAAAGGCGATTGAATCCGCATCGAGGTTTCGCCAATGCAGCCACACCGGCATGTAAGGCAAATAGCAGCCGACCACGAAGAACAGCGCGGCATAGAGAAAAGCCAGGCGCCAGGCGAGCGGCGTGACCTTCAAGCGCCCCAGAGCCTGCATCATGGCCGAATTTTATCCCTGTGAGCTGGCCCCCTAGGCTGAGGCCCTTACTCCGAATCACGCTAGCTTCGCCACCATGCCGGAAAAAGCCCCCGAGGCCGCCCCGCACGCCAAAGCCTCCGAGGCCGCGAGGTGCGCCGCGGACTATGCCGCGATCGAGAGAACGTTGCTCAGCTCGGTGCGTGGCCGCTGGTTTCTAGCCGAACATGGCCGCCGCAGCCGGGCGACCGATACCGAGATGCTGCTCGACGCCATCACCAGGCTCGAATTGGTGCTGTTGCGCCCCCCGCGCCGGCACCCGGGTCATGCTTTGGGCGATCTCGTCGAGATGAGACAGGCCATCGAGCGCATGCGGCAGGACATTGCGATGCAGCGGATGGAGAAAATGACGACGGTGCTGCGCTTCATCGAGCAGCGCCTGGACGCCATGATCGAGATTTGGGGCCTCGAGGACATCGGCTTGAGGAGGGATGCCCGGCAAGAGCCGACGGGCGCGGAAGCTCTGGTCAGCGGACCGTACGAAGACGGCATCGGGCCGGCGGAGGCGCCCACGGACCCGGTCGAGGGCGAGACCCAAGGGCTATTCTCTCACGCTCCGGCGCTTTCTCCGGCCCCCTCGGCCGCGATCATGCTCCATGGCGGCAGGGCGACGGCGCCGGAGACCCTGACTCTGGCCCAGCTCAGCGCCGTAAAACGTGAGGCGTTGTTCGGTTAGAAAAATGTTTTTGCGTGCTCTATCAGGGCTTTAAGCGACCGGACAGAAGATTTTTTGCCGGGACCTTGAAAATTAATCGGTCGCTAACCACTTTTGGGAGGACGCAAGATCCCCCAAGCGTCCCCCAAACTGACGCATGAGAGTGAAGCGGCCCGGTTTCCCCCCAACCGGGCCGCTTTCTTTTTGTCTACGCCACCGCCGCTTCCGTTCAGGCAGCTGCACGTGGTGGGCGGCAAGTACGTTGTCGATGAACTGCCGCGCCGAATTCTCCCAGCTGTAACGCAAGGCATGCTTCCGCGCGGCTTCGCGGTCGAGCGTCAACGCTCCGGCCAGGGCAGATTTGAGATCCCAGCTCAGCACGCCGACATTGGGCTCGGTGATCACGTCCTTCGGCCCGCTGGCCGGGAAGGCGGCCACGGGCAGCCCGCTCGCCAAGGCTTCGAGCAAGACAAGGCCGAAGGTGTCGGTGAGGCTCGGAAACACGAACACATCGGCGGAGGCATAAGCCAGCGCCAGATCCTCACCCTGCTTGGGGCCGGTGAACAATGCATCGGGATAGAGCCGTTCGAGCTCGGCCGCCTGCGGCCCGGAGCCAACCAGCACCTTGCGCCCCGGGAGATCGACATCGAGAAAGGCCTTGATGTTCTTCTCCACGGCGATGCGGCCGACATAGAGAAAAACCGGCTGCTCCCCGAACAAGCGGACGTCGCGGGGCCGGAACTGCTCGGTGTCCACCCCCCGCGACCACAGCATCAGCCGCTCGAAGCCACGGGCCTCTAGCTCGCTCTCCACCGACCGCGTGGCGACGAAGGTTCCGGTGGCGCCATTATGAAACCGGCGTTGCAGGGCGTAGCACCAGGATTCCGGGATGGGCAGGCGAGCCGAAACATATTCGGGGAATCGCGTGTGGTAGCTCGTGGTGAACGGCCATTTCCTCTTGCGGCAATAGCGCCCCGTCATCAGCCCTATCGGTCCTTCCGTGGCGATATGGATGAAATCGGGTCGCGCGGTCTCGATATGCGCCGCGATCGCGCCTGGGGTCGCGAGCGCCAATCTGATCTCCGGATAGGTGGGACAGGGAAGCGCGCGGAAGGCGCACGGTGCGAGGAAGCTGATCTCGAATCCAAGCTTGCTCGCCTCCAATGCCAGCCGTTCATAGGTGCGGACAACCCCGTTCACCTGGGGGTGCCAGGCGTCAGTCGCTACGAGAACGCGCATCAAGCGGCAGCCTCGAACTCCTCGACGGGCTCCTCCACCCTACTCATGCCGTGGAGATGGGACGTCCAATGGATGATCTCGAAGCTCCCTTCCTCGGTCTCAGCCACGGCGGTGCAGCTTTCGACCCAATCGCCCGTATTGATGTAGAGCACGTCGCCGACCTGGCGGATGGCGGCGTGATGGATGTGGCCGCAGATCACGCCCTGTGCGCCATGACGGCGGGCTTCGGCGGCGAGCGCCGCCTCGAATTCACCGATATAATTCACCGCCCGCTTCACCTTCTGCTTGAGGTAAGCCGACAGCGACCAATAGGGCATGCCCAACCAGCGGCGCACCGCGTTGAAATGGGTGTTGGCCCAGAGCGCGAGCGTGTAGCTCCAATCGCCGAACAGCGCGAGCCATCTGGCGTAGCGCACCACCACGTCGAACTCATCGCCATGCATGACCAGATAGCGCCTGCCGTCGGCGCCGGTGTGAATGATGTTACGCTCGATGGAGATGCCACCGAACCGCGCGCCGCAATACTCGCGCATGGCCTCGTCGTGATTGCCGGGGATGAAGATAAGATCGTTGCCCTTGCGCACCCGGCGCAGGAGCTTCTGCAAAACGTCGTTGTGGGATTGAGGCCAATAGGCGCCGCGCTTGATGCGCCAGAAGTCGACGATGTCGCCGACGAGATAGATGCGATCGGCGTCGCATGAGCGGAGAAAATCGAGGAAGGCCTCTGCCTGGCAGGCCTTGGTGCCGAGATGCAAATCCGACACGAACAGAGCACGGTAGCGTTTCGCCTCGGAATGCTGTTCGTCGTGGGCGTTCGTTTTCATATCGATGCGCGGGACTTAAGGTGATTTTTGTTTCAGGCTTGTGACAGCAATTTCCGGCGTTAACCAACCATGCCGCTCGAGATCAAAGACCGGCTGGAGAGTGTCCTTGGTGCGCGCGTCGCGGCGCTCTCTCCCCTCCCCGTCGGCTTCGGGCTCGCGGGCTTCAGGGTCGATCTCGCCGATGGGCGGAGATTTGCGGTCAAAGCGCGGCAAGCAGGCTCACGAGCCGACCTCAGCCTCGAGGCCTATATGCTGGGAGAACTCGCACGCCAGTCGGAGCTGCCGGTTCCCGCCGTGCATGTGGCGGAGCCAGACCTGCTGGTCATGGATTACATCGAGACCGACGGCAGCGGCATTACGCCTCAGGTCGAGCGTCACGCGGCCGAGCTGATCGCGCGGCTGCATGCCACGCCGCGAATTACTTTCGGCTATGAGCGCGACACTTTGATCGGACCGCTGCCGCAGCCGAACCCGGCGACGACGCGCTGGATCCCCTTCTTTCGCGACCACCGGCTTCTGGCCATGGCGAAGGCGGCGGCGGCTGAGGGGAAACTGTCCGCGACGCTTCTCGGCCGGGTCGAGCGGCTCGCGTCGCGGCTTGAGGACTATCTGGTCGAGCCCAGCGCCCCGAGCCTGCTTCACGGCGATCTATGGACCGGGAATTTGCTCCTGCGCGAGGACCGGGTTGCCGGCTTCATCGATCCCGCCATCTATTGCGGGCACCCTGAGATCGAGCTCGCCTTCACCACCATGTTCGGAACGTTCGGCCGCGCCTTCTTCGAGGCTTACGAAGCGCTGCTGCCATTGGAGCCCGGTTTTCACGAAATCCGCTCGGACCTCTACCAGCTCTACCCGACCCTCGTGCATGTCAGGCTGTTCGGGTCGGGCTATCTCGCCCCGATCGAGCGCACGCTCAACAAGCTTGGATTTTAGTGCCGCACAAAAAGAACCGGCCCGGGATACCCGGGCCGGTCTTCCCTGCGAAACGAGCCGAACTCCAAAGGCGTTGCCTTTTAGATGGGCTCTGGCTCGCCCCCCCATTTCATTCCCAACCGCTAGGTTCGGAGTATTCAGTTTCCCTCAGTCTTATTTGCGCGCTGCAGTCTGTCTTACGCTTCTGGCGAATGAGCCCCCCGGCCCGCCGTGGTCGTGATGAAAAGCTACCCATCACGGGCGGTTCATTCAACATCGCGGAAGGGCCCCGACGCGGAACTGTCGGGGACTGTTGCCGAAATGCAAATGTCCGCCATCGCGGCCGGGCAATCCCGCCGCACCGAGGGCTTTTATAGATTTAAATCAATTTGTTATCAGAGCGGAGCGGCTGCGTCGCGGCCTCGCTGGCGGCCGCCCCCGGCAGCCTTTTTCGGCTCGCCGCCGGCCTATTGTGGCGAAAACTATCCAGGGCTCTGTGGCACCTCGGCCACGGCACCCGATCCGGGGGATCTGGGAGAGCTTCGGAGTGATTCTCCCCGCGCGGCCAGGATCGGGGTGGAAGCCGAGGCGCGCGTCCGATGGGTCAAACGCGGGATGCGCTTGAACCCATCGGCCACGGGCCGAACTCACACATGAGACTGGAGAGCGCCTAGCGGCGCAGCGAGACTTTCGCCACCGGGCGATAGGCGCCGGACTTCTGATCGAACTGCACGATATTGATCGAATGGCCGTTGCCGGAGATGTTGATGCTCATACGGCCGGAGAATTTGTCGCCGGTGATGCGCGCATGAACGGTGTTGCCCTTGGCCGTGCCGCTCACGCCGCCATTGGCGTCATAGGTGCTCTCGTTCCACGAGCCTGAGATCTTGCCGCTCTTATAGGTCAGCTTGGTGCTGGTGCTGATCTTGTAGTCGGTGCCGGCGCAACGCATGTTCTGCGAGATGGCGCTTCCCGCCACGTTATAGGTCACCCGGCAGCTCACCTTTTCGGCCTTGCCATTCGTCGGCGTCATCGTGCCGCCGCCACGCCAATAGCCTTTCAGCTGATCGAACGGGTTCCCGCCCGGCGCGGCGATCGACGCCGGCGCCGCCAAGCTCGCGGCGAGGATGAGCGCCGCGAACGGCAGCGATTTGCGGGTGAATGACAATAATAAGCGATGTCCCATTGGTTATCCCTTTGGTTGGTCAGGTCGGAAATGAGCCTGGATAACTGGTCTTGCGATGGCGGGATGTTGCCGCCCCCCGCGCCCGCGTGCATCATGCAAAAAAATCATGGCAGGGAAAAGATCGATGAAGCTGCTGCGCTATGGCGAACTGGGTGTGGAAAAGCCCGGAATGTTGGACCCAGAGGGCCGCATCCGCGACCTGTCAGGGATCGTGGACGATATCGAGGGCGAAGCGCTGGGAGCGGAGAGCCTCGCGCGTCTCGGCAGTCTCGATCTCGCTCAGCTGCCGCTGGTTCCGGGCAACCCCCGAATCGGTGCGCCGGTGGCGCGGGTGCCGAAATTTCTTGGCATCGGTCTCAACTATCGCGACCATGCGGCGGAAACCGGCCTGCCGCTGCCCGAAGTGCCAATCGTCTTCACCAAGGCCAGCTCCTGCGTCTCCGGCCCCAACGACCCCATCCTCATGCCGGAGGAGTGGCAGCGCATGGATTTCGAGGTCGAGCTCGCCATCGTCATCGGCAGTCGGGCCAAGAAGGTGACGGAGGCCGCCGCGCTGTCCCATGTCGCGGGCTATTGCATCTGCAACGACATCTCCGAGCGAAGCCTGCAAAAGGGGGGCCCCGGGGAATGGATCAAGGCCAAGAGCTATGACAGCTTCGGGCCGATCGGACCGTGGCTCGTCACCAAGGACGAGGTGCCGGACCCGCAGGCGCTCGATCTCGCGCTCGATCTAAACGGCGCGCGCATGCAGACCGGCAACAGTTCCACCATGGTGTTCGGCGTGGCCCAGCTCGTGAGCTATATCAGCCGGTTCATGACCCTGACGCCGGGCGACGTCATCACCACGGGCACGCCGCCAGGTGTCGGCATGGCGCGCAACCCGAGGGTGTTTCTGAAACCGGGGGACGAGCTGCGCCTGACCGTCTCCGGTCTCGGCGAGCAGCACTGTCGCGTGGTGGCGGAGGGCGCCGCCTAGCCTAGTCTCGACGATCCCACCAGGCATGGAAATGGTGCACCGGCCCCCTGCCCTGGCCGAT
>JBAUEK010000125.1:0-2130 GCA_049678565.1 Methyloceanibacter sp.
GGAAGCGCGCCTCGATGCCTCTCGGACCGGTGACGATCAGCGGGCGCGTGCGCTTGCTGACATATTGGGCGTCGATGAGAAGCCACGGCAGACCGCCGAAATGATCGCCATGAAGATGGGACACGCATACCATGTCGATGTCATTGGGTGCGAGGCCGAGACGATGCATCCCGATCAGCGTCGTCGCGCCGCAATCGATGAGGAAAGTCGATCCGTCCGAGCGAACCTGGAACGAGGTTTGCAGCTGGCCGCCAGCTCCGAATGCATCGCCGCAACCTATGACTGTGAGCTGCATGACGCGCCCTGCGGGGCCCCCCTTCCAACCGCTATCCACGTCCCTAAGAAATGCCGAGCGCGGTTGCAGAATAAGCCGGTGCAAGGCGTCTCAGCCCGGGGCGAAAGTAAACACCCCATTAGGGATTTAACCCACATAGTGACTGCGGGGTCCTTGGTTAAGGGCTGGAGCGCCGTTCCACGCCCCGCCACAGCATTTTTGTCCTGGTTCGGTTGAGTTTGCGGGCTTGATAGGCATGACAGCAGGCGTTTCAGCCGAGGCTCGTGCGGCCGCTTCGGCGGCGATGGCGGTCAAACGTCGCTCTTCCCGCAACCTCCAGGAAGCCCGCGAGAAGCTCACCCACACATCCGGCCTCAGGCCGCAATTCGACTATGAGCTGTTGCTCATGTTCGTGAAGAACGAGCTGTCGACGGCGGTGACGACGCCGCTCCTCGCCGTCATCGTGGCCATGGGGGCGATGTTCTGGGCGCCTCCGGATTGCTTGCTGATCTGGCTCGCCACCGTTTTCCTCGCCAAATTCATCCTCGTTAGCCTTTGCCGGCAGTTCCTCAAGACGCCGCGCGAACGCGCCAAGGCGCGGGCCTGGCGCGGCAAGATCGCGGCGGCCGAATTCTTCTATGGCCTGTCCTGGGCCGGCGTCGCCTTTGTCAGTGCCGGCAGCCAAGGCGAGGCTGCCCATACCTTCGTCTTCGCCAGCCTCCTCATCGTCATCTCCATGCGCATGCTGTTCGCCTCGACGGTGATGCCAATCGTTTACGCCGGCACCTTGCCCATGATCGCGGCCATCGTCCTGAGCTTCGTGCTGCTCGACAACCCGTTCTATTGGGGCATGGCGGCGATGGCCGTCGGCGTCTATGTCTACTTCATCTGGCTGGTGAACGGCGCGAACGCGACGGCGACCGCCATGCTCGAATTTCGCGCTGAGAAGGACGCGCTGATCGCCGAGCTCGAGCAATCGAAATCGATCTCGGACGAGGCACGGCTGCGTGCCGAGGAAGCGAACCAGGCCAAGTCGCGCTTCCTCGCCACCATGAGTCACGAGCTGCGCACGCCCCTTAACGCCATCCTCGGCTTCTCCGAGATCATGCGGTCCGAGATCCTGGGGGCGCACGAGAACCCGACTTACAAGGAATATGCCGACGACATCCACCAAAGCGGCCAGCATTTGCTCACGCTGATCAACGAAATCCTCGACATCTCCCGCATCGAGGCCGGGCGCTACGAGCTGCATGAAGCGCCTGTAGGGCTCGTCGACGTGGTCGAGGACTGCCAGCGATTGCTGCGCCTCAGGGCCGAGAGCAAGGGGTTGAGGATCGTCGAGCGGTTCGAGCCCGACCTGCCTCAGCTTTGGGCGGATATGCGGGCGCTGCGCCAGATCTGTCTCAATCTGCTGTCGAACGCGATCAAGTTCACGCCGTCGGGCGGCATCGTCACCCTTACCATCGGCCGCACGCCGGCAGGTGGCCAGTTCCTGAGCGTGAAGGATACCGGCCCGGGCATCCCCGAGCACGAGATCCCGCGTGTGCTGAGGAGCTTCGGTCAGGGCTCGCTCGCGCATCAATCGGCTGAAGGTGGGACCGGGCTTGGCCTGCCCATCACCAAGGGCTTGACCGAGCTGCACGACGGCACCTTCGAGCTCAAGAGCAAGCTCCGCTACGGCACCGAAGTCACGGTCGCGTTTCCGCGCAAGCGCATCATGCAGGCTCTGCCGCAATCTTCCCAACCCGGCGGAAGGATGGGGAGAGCCAAGATCGACGAGGCCTGGCGGGCGGAAGCGCGGCGCTGAACCCTCTGGCTTGGTCCGCCCCCCGCGATTGCCGCATGGCGCGCCACCC
>JBAUEK010000126.1:0-4040 GCA_049678565.1 Methyloceanibacter sp.
GATCAGCGCCGCGGCCGACCGGCTCGAAACCCTGCACCAGCGTTTTGAGGGCTCCGAAGGCCACGCCACGCAGCGCCGCTAGTTTCGCCCCGGGACTCTCGCTATATACGAAGGTGGCGGGCTGCGAGGCGCGTTAGGAGCACTTTTCCCAGGGCCCTATAAGATCCTATGGGAGCTGACCCCGACGGGGACCGTGGTCTTCGTCATTCGGCGCCCACCTACTTGTGTAGGGAATCCAGGGATCGACGCTCCGACGGCCATCGCGGCCTCGCTACTTTTTTCGAGGCGCTGCCCGACCACCCGCGAATTGGATCGCGGCCTCGATCCCCCCTCTTAGGCAAACGGTCACGAGACTGCCGGTCAAAGCTGGCGGTCAAGGCCGCTCTTGGGCTATTGACCCCTGACCGGGTGCGCTCAGACCCGGCGGCTACCCTCTTTCAGCGATTGGATCGGCGGCAGGCATGCGCATGTTGTTTCTGGGTGACGTGGTCGGCCGGTCGGGCCGGACGGCGATCATCGAGACCTTGCCGGCCTTGCGCGAGCGCTATGGCGCCCATTTCGTCGTGGTCAATGGCGAGAATGCCGCCGGCGGCTTCGGCATCACCGAGCAAATTCTGACCGAGCTGCTCGACGCCGGCGCCGATGTGGTGACGACCGGCAATCACGTCTGGGATCAGCGCGAGGCCCTCATTTTCATCGAGCGGCATGACCGCCTGTTGCGGCCGCTCAATTTCCCCAAGGGCGCGCCCGGCCGCGGCGCCGGGCTGTTCAAGGCCTCGAACGGGGCCGATGTGCTGGTGATGAATGCCATGGGCCGCGTGTTCATGGGCGATCTCGATTGCCCGTTCCGCGCCGTCGACCGGGAGCTCGAGGCCTGCGCCTTGAAAAGCGGGGCGGACGCGATTCTGATCGACTTTCACGCCGAGGCGACGTCGGAGAAGCAGGCCATGGGCTATTTCGTCGATGGCCGGGCGAGCGCGGTGATCGGCACCCACACTCATGTGCCGACGGCGGACGAGCAGATCCTCAACCAGGGCACCGCCTATATCAGCGACGTCGGCATGTGCGGCGACTATGATTCGGTGCTCGGCATGAACAAGGAGGAGCCGCTGTTGCGCTTCCTCACCAAGATTCCGAACGGGCGGTTTCAGCCGGCGCACGGCGAGGCCACGATTTCGGGCGTGGGTATCGAGATCGACGACAGCTCCGGGCTGGCCACGGCCATCGCGCCGGTCAGGCTCGGCGGCCGGCTGTCTCGCGCCGAACCTGACTTCTGGACCGTGCCTGAGTGATCAACCGGCCGAGCGAAGCTGCCCCTTGGCGCCGTTCAGACCCATGGCGCGGCCTTGCGCGGCCAAGCGCTTGAGGCAGAGGATGGCCTGATCGAGATGGTCGAGGGCGCCGTCGGTATCGAGGCTTTCGGCGAAGAGGGCGAAGCGGGCTTCGGCAACGTGATTCGCCGCGTCATTGCATAACGCGGCGAGCCCGGCCACGCTCGGTGTGGCGGCTGGTGCCGGCGCTGCGGACGCCTTGGGCGCTGTGACTTTGCTCTGCATGAGGCCCCCCTCGTGGTGCTTGGATGACGCGGCCCCAACCCTGATCGGGGCGCTCCTTTGTCCGGCCGTTAGGGTTAAGGCTTCGCTAATGCGGCTCCTAGAACCTCGGCTTCTGGGGCCGGGCTATGGATTTTGACCGCTCGCGCCCGTATAAGCGGCACCTCCCGCCGGGGCCGGTAACCAGAAGGATTTTCATGGCTGGCCATTCCAAATTTAAGAACATTCAGTTTCGCAAGGGCGCTCAGGACAAGAAGCGCTCCAAGCTGTTTTCCAAGCTCGCCCGCGAAGTGACCGCGGCGGCAAAAATGGGCCTGCCCGACCCCGCCATGAATGCGCGGCTGCGCACCGCGGTCGTGGCGGCGCGCGCCCAGAACATGCCCAAGGACAATATCGAGCGGGCGATCAAGAAGAGCCAGGAGGCGGGCGGCGCCAATTACGAGGAAGTGCGTTATGAGGGCTTCGGCCCAGGCGGTGTCGGCGTCATCGTCGAGGCTTTGACCGACAATCGCAACCGCACCGCGAGCGAAGTCCGGTCGATCTTCGCCAAATTCGGCGGCAATCTCGGCGAGACCGGCTCGGTCTCCTTCCTGTTCGACAGGCTCGGCGCCGTCGAGTTCGACGCCGGCAAGACCAGCGACGTAGGCATGATCGAGGCCGGCATCGAGGCCGGCGCCGACGACGTCGAATCGAGCGAGGAGGGGCATGTCATCTATTGCAATCCGGACGAGCTGCATCAGGTCGCCAAGGTGCTCGAAGACCGCTTCGGCGAGCCGCGCGCCGTGCATATCCTGTGGCGGCCAAAATCCGGTATTCCCGTGGACGAGGAGGCTGGGCAAAAGCTCCTGCGCATGCTCGACGGGCTTGAGGATTCCGAGGACGTGCAGGATGTCTATTCCAATTTCGAGATTGCCGACGACGTGCTTGAGCGATTGAGCGCCTAGAGGCTTGCCGCATGCGACCATCGCGTCCTTCGCCAAAGGCCGGCTACAAGCATCTGCGCGAGCAGAGGGCGCTGCCGGGCAAAGGCGGCCTCGCCCGGATCGGGGCGGCGTTCGGCCACACCATCGGCGGTTTGCGCGAAGGGCTCGGCACCGAGGCGGCGATCAAGCAGGAGGCCGCGCTCGCGCTCGTCGCGCTGCCGCTCTCCTTTTTTATCGCCACCAATATTTGGATCTGGGTCGCGCTGATCGGAAGTCTGTTGCTGCTGCTCGCGATCGAATTCCTCAACACGGCAATAGAGCGGCTGTGCAACCACATCGAGCCCGGGAAGCACGACGCCATCAAGGTCACCAAGGATCTCGGCTCGGCCGCGGTGTTCTTCGCCATCTTGCTCGCCGCGTTGATCTGGATCGCGGCTTTGCTCGCCCGCTTCGGCTTCTGATGCGGCACCCCGGAGCAATGGTGTGATCCGAACCGGCACAGGCAATTGGCAGCTCCGCGATTCGGAGCGGATCATCAAGGGCAACGCGGCCCTGCTCGGGCACAAGCACCTCCTCGTCGCGATGACGCGCATGCGCAACGAGGCGCTGATCCTGCCCGACACGCTCGATTATCTCGCCCAACACGTCGATGCGATCGTCGCCTATGACGATGCCAGCACCGATGCGACGGTCGAAATCTTGTGCGCGCATCCGAAGGTCGCGCTGATCGTCGCCAATCAATCCTGGGAGCAGGACGTCGCCGCGCGCAAGCGCGCCGAGGGCCGGCATCGCGGGCTGTTGCTCGATATGGCGCGGGTCGAGCTGCCGCATGAGTGGATGTTGTGCTTCGATCCGGACGAGCGTGTCACCGGTGATGTGAGTGGCTTCGTGCAAGGCTTGAGCGCGGAGGATTGCGATGCCGTGCGGGTGCAGCTGTTCGACGCTTACATCACGCCGGAGGATCGCGAACCTTATGGGGACGATCGCGCGCTGTTAAATTTCCGCCGCTTCTATGGCCCGGAGCAGCGGGACATTCTGATGCTCTGGCGCAACCGGCCGGAGATCGGTTTCGCCGAAGGCGATGGACGCACACCACGCGGCATGGAACGCATCAAGACCGGGCTCTACTGCCAGCATTATGGTAAATCGCTGTCGGTCGAGCATTGGGAGGAGACGTGCGACTACTACATCCGGCACTTCCCGTTCGACACTTACGGCAAGAAGTGGAGCGCGCGCAAAGGTCGGGCCGTCCATACCGAGTCCGATTTCAAGCGGCCGCTCTATGAGTGGGGCGAGACGCTGTTCGCCAACGCCGTCAGGATTTGACCCCCAGGGCAAAAAAGGGGGCGGGAGGTTTTCCCGCCCCTAGGCTCAGCCTGCTAGAGGGAGTCGTCCTTGTCAGGCGCATCGGGAGTATCGGGCGCGTCCGGCGCGTCTGACGGCCCAGCATCGGGTTCGGCACCGGCGCCATGTTGGGGCGGCCCAAAGGATCTTGGCCCCCCATGCATTGACCGGAACCTCGCTTCGATCGCCTTGACCTTGTCGAGCTGGTCCGGCGTCAGCG
>JBAUEK010000127.1:0-1519 GCA_049678565.1 Methyloceanibacter sp.
GGCCCAGGCCGCACCGGTCCAAGCCCCGGCCAAACCTCAGCAGCCAGCAGCGAAGACCGTGACGGCGCCACCAGTGGCTGCGCCACCAGCGGCTGCGCCACCACCAGCCGCGGCTCCGGTCGCCCCGGCGGCGCCACCGGTGGCCAAAGTCTACGGGCCGCGCGAGAGACTGGCTCTGTTGCGAAGCGCTTGCGGCGGCGAGGTCCGGGCGCTTTGTCCCGGCGTCCCCTTGGGCGGCGGACGCGTCATCGCCTGTCTCGAGGCTCGCGCCGCGGCGCTGTCGCCCAGCTGTAAAACCGCACTGGTCGCCCTGGCCCGCTAGAACGCCTGGCGTTTGCTCACAAAGGATGGAGACGGAGACATGAGGCTGCTTCTGGCGAGCGCGCTGCTGCTTGTGTCGTCTGGCCTGGCGCGTGCCGACGATATCGACTGCGTCAGCACCACATTCAATTTGCTGTCGCCCAACGACAAAGTGTGCGTCAGCGAGTTTGACGATCCCAAGGTGCCGGGCGTCACCTGTTTCATCTCGCAAGCCCGGAAGGGGGGCTGGGGCCAGCCGCTCGGCCTCAACGAAGACCCGTCAAATTTCTCCGTCTCCTGCCGGCAATTGGGACCGATCACCACCGACATCTCGACCCTGCCCGAGCGCGAGGAAGCCTTCAGCGAGAAAACCAGCATCTTCTTCAAGGCGACGCGCATCTACCGCATTCCGGACGTGAAGCGTGGCACGCTGGTTTATCTCGCCGTCAGCTCCAAGATCGTGAACGGCTCGCCCGCCAATGCGATCAGCGTCGTGCCGATCATGCCGTGGGCGCTGAAATGAGGGCGGGCGGAGGGGCCCAAGCACTCAAGGGAGCCGTGAAAAGCGGCGCCTGGCGTCCAAGAGCTGCCGTCAAATCTTCCCGATTGTCGCCGAGGATGCGACTCATGATCGCCGTCGATGCCAATATGCGCGTGCTCGCGACCCTCGTCGCGGCGCTGCTGCTTGCGACCGGCTTGGTGCCGCCCGGCGCCCTGGCGCAACCGGGATGCGCGCCGGCGCCGGCCTCCTCACTCGTGGTCGACGTCAAGGACAAGGGCGCCAAGGGCGACGGCAGGACCGACGACACCGCCGCGATCCAGGCCGCGATCGACGCCGTCGGCGGCACCGGCGGGACCGTCATCGTGCCGGCCGGCACCTATATGGTCGACGCCGCGAGCAAGAAGCGTCGCCTCGCGCTCAAAAGCGACATGACGCTCAAGCTCGCCGACGATGCGATGCTCAAGGCGATCCCCAACAACTCGAAGAAATATGCCGTGCTCACGATCTCGGGCGTGTCCAAGGTCACGGTGGTGGGGGGAACGCTCGAGGGCGAGCGCGACCAGCATAAGGGCAAGGCTGGCGAAGCCGGGATGGGCATCCGCATCGATCGTGGGGCCGAGACCATCGCCATCAGCGGCGTCACCGCCAGGAAGATGTGGGGCGACGGCTTTTATGTCGAAGGCGCCGAGGATGTGCGCTTTTGCGGGGTCACCGCCG
>JBAUEK010000128.1:0-3815 GCA_049678565.1 Methyloceanibacter sp.
CGCGTCGTGCAGCTGCAATCGGGCTACATCTACCACTACGCCTTCGTCATGCTGATCGGCGTGGCGCTGCTCATCACCTATTTCATCTTTGCCGGGGGAGGGCTGCCGCGATGAGCTGGCCGATCCTCTCGACCATCACCTTCCTGCCGCTACTGGGGGCGCTGCTCATCGTGCTGCTCCGCGGGAGCGACGAGAGCGCCTTCCGCAACGCCCGTTTCATCGCGCTCTGGACCACGCTCGTGACCTTCGCCCTGTCGCTGCTGCTGTGGCGCGACTTCGATCCGACCACGGCGCAGTTCCAGTTCGTCGAGCAGCGCGCCTGGCTGGGGCCGATCAAATTCCATATGGGCGTCGACGGCATCTCGCTTCCCTTCGTCCTCCTCACCGCTTTGTTGATGCCGCTGTGCATTCTGGCGAGCTGGGCCTCGATCACGACGCGGGTGAAGGAATATATGATCGCCTTCCTCGTACTCGAGACCCTGATGCTCGGCGTGTTCACGAGCCTCGACCTCGTGCTGTTCTACCTCTTCTTCGAAGGCGGGCTGATCCCGATGTTCCTCATCATCGGCATCTGGGGCGGGCCACGCCGCGTCTATGCCAGCTTCAAATTCTTCCTCTACACCCTCGCCGGCTCGTTGCTGATGCTGCTCGCCATCATGGCGATCTATTGGGAGGCGGGGACCACCGACATCCCGACGCTCTTGACCCACGGCTTCCCGGCCTCGATGCAGACTTGGCTCTGGTTCGCCTTCCTCGCCTCCTTTGCCGTGAAGCTGCCGATGTGGCCGGTGCACACCTGGCTCCCGGACGCCCATGTCGAGGCGCCCACGGCCGGCTCCGTCATCCTCGCGGGCATCTTGTTGAAGATGGGCGGCTACGGTTTCTTGCGCTTCTCCATTCCCATGTTCCCGCTGGCTTCGGCCGAGTTCGCCCCGCTCATCTTCGCCCTCTCGGTGATCGCCATCATCTACACCTCGCTCGTGGCGCTGGCGCAGGAGGACATGAAGAAGCTCATCGCCTATTCATCGGTCGCTCACATGGGCTTCGTCACCATCGGCGTCTTCACCCTGACCATGCAGGGCCTGCAAGGCGGCATCTTCCAGATGTTCTCCCATGGTATCGTATCGGGCGCCCTGTTCCTCTGCGTCGGCGTGATTTACGACCGCATGCATACGCGAGAGATCGCGGCCTATGGCGGGCTCGCCGACCGCATGCCGCTTTATGCCTTCTGCTTCATGGTGTTCACCCTCGCCAATGTGGGCTTGCCCGGCACCTCCGGCTTTATCGGCGAGTTTTTGAGCCTCACCGGCGCCTTTCGCGTCAACACTTGGGTCGCGTTCCTCGCCACCACCGGCATCATCCTCTCCGCCGCCTACGCGCTCTGGCTCTATCGCCGCATCATTTTCGGCAAATTGGAGAAGCCGAGCCTCAAATTCATCACCGATCTGACCTGGCGCGAGGTCGCCGTGCTGACGCCGCTGGTGGTGCTCACCATTTTCTTCGGCTTCTATCCGGCGCCCGTGTTGGACGCGACCGCCGCCTCCGTCGATGCCCTGATCAAGAATTATCATTCGGCCCTGGCCGCGGCCGAGCAGGCGCATATTGCGCTCGCGCCCTAAGGAGACCCCGTGCCGCCATCCCTGCAATTGTCGGTCGCGCTGCCAGAGCTGACGCTGTCGATCGGCGCCATGGCGTTGCTGCTCGTCGGCGTCTTCACGCGCAAGGACCGGGCCGAACTCGTGCTCGGGATCGCGGTCGGCGTGCTGGTGCTGGCGGGCTTCTTCGTCCTGCGCGGCAGCGGCACCACGACGCTGTTCGGTGACAGCTTCATCGTCGATGCCTTCGCTCGCACCATGAAGCTGCTGACGCTTGCTGGCGCCGCGGTCACGCTGCTGATGTCGGTCCATTATTGGCGGGGTGCAGGGGGGCTCAAATTCGAGTTCCCGGTGCTGGTGCTGCTCGCCACCACCGGCATGATGATGATGATCTCGGCCAACGATCTCATCGCCCTTTATGTCGGGCTCGAGCTGCAGAGCCTCGCGCTCTATGTCGTCGCGGCGTTCGACCGGAATTCAGCCCGCTCCAGCGAAGCCGGCCTCAAATATTTCGTTCTCGGCGCGCTGTCGTCGGGAATGCTCCTTTATGGCGCCTCGCTGGTCTATGGCTTCACCGGCTCGACCTTGTTCACCGACATCGCCGTCGCGGTGCAGCCTTCCGGCACCAATCTCGGTCTCATCTTCGGACTGGTCTTTCTGATGGCCGGCTTCGCCTTCAAGATCTCGGCCGTGCCGTTCCATATGTGGACGCCCGATGTCTATGAGGGCGCGCCGACCCCGGTCACGGCCTTCTTCGCCGCCGCCCCCAAGCTCGCCGCCATGGCGCTGATGGTGCGGACCCTGTCCACGGCCTTCCCGGCGGTGACGTTCGAATGGCAGCAGATCGTCACTTTCCTTGCCATCGCCTCGATGGCCCTCGGCTCCTTCGCCGCCATCGGCCAGCGCAACATCAAGCGCCTGATGGCCTACAGCTCGATCGGCCATATGGGCTATGCGCTGGTCGGGCTTGCCGCGGGAACCGTCGACGGGGTGAAGGGGGTGATCGTCTACCTCGCCATCTACCTTGCCATGACGCTCGGCACCTTCGCCTGCATTCTGGCCATGCGGCGGAACGGCCGCATGGTCGAGGACATCGACGAGCTTTCCGGCCTCTCGGCCACGCGTCCGCTGATGGCCTTCCTCCTGGCGATGCTGCTGTTCTCGCTCGCCGGAATCCCGCCATTGGCGGGCTTCTTCGCCAAGTTCTACGTCTTCCTCGCCGCCATCAATGCCGGCCTCTATGCCCTTGCCGTCACGGGCGTGCTATTGAGCGTGGTGGGCGCCTATTACTATCTCCGCATCGTCAAGATCATGTATTTCGACGCACCAGCCGAGCGGTTCGAGCCCATGCCTGGCGTGCTGGCCGCGGTTCTCGGCGTGAGCGGCCTGTTCATCCTGTTCTTCTTCCTCTATCCGGCGCCGCTGGTGAATGTCGCCGAGGCGGCCGCGAAATCTCTATTCTGATGCCAACTTTCTCTTCGCCATCGCCGAAAGTCCCGAGCGGCTACCGCTTGCTTCGGCTCGAAAGCGTCGATTCCACCAATGCCGAAGCCCGGCGCCGCGCCGAAGCGGGCGAGCCCGGACCTCTGTGGATCTGGTCGGCCAGGCAATCGGCGGGCCGCGGTCGCAGCGGGCGGAGTTGGCAGTCCCAACCCGGCAATCTCTTCGCCAGTCTTCTGATCGGCCTGTCCTGCTCGCTGCGGACAGCAGGGCAACTCGCTCTGCTCGCAGGCATCGTCGCCTATGACACCATCGCGGAATTGCTCCCCGAGGAGTCCCGCTCCGAGCTTCTGCTCAAATGGCCGAACGATGTTCTGCTGCAAGGCGGGAAGATCGCCGGCGTGCTGTTGGAGAGCGCAAGCGACGTGACTACGAACCGGTCCAAGGTGATAATCGGGACCGGCCTCAATCTTTGCAGTCATCCGGACGGTCTGGAGCAGCCGGCAACGAGCCTCTCCGTCCATGGCGGCACGGCCACGCCCGCGGAAGCGTTTGAGACCCTCGCCGCAACAACCGACTCCTGGCTCATCCGCTGGGGCGAGGGCGCATCCTTCCAGGCCGTCAGGCGGGCTTGGCTCGATCGCGCCGGCCCGACCGGCAGGCCGCTGCGCGTGCGCCTGCATGACGAAGAGGCGGAGGGCACCTTCGCCGGCCTCGATTCCGGTGGTGCGCTCCGGCTGTTGATGAGCGATGGGGCCGAGCGCCGCGTCGCCGCCGGCG
>JBAUEK010000129.1:0-28469 GCA_049678565.1 Methyloceanibacter sp.
TAGAGGTTGAGCGCGGCCGAGTCGATCGCCTGATCGATGGCGAAGTAATATTTGGTCGTCTTCGAGGCCGTGATCTCGGTCTCGAATGGGATGTTGGCGAAAGCGCCGGCGTCAACCTTGCCATCCCAGACCGAATAGGAGGACCCCGTGCCGGCCACGGACGAGGAGACCGTGGTTCGCGTGAAGCCGCCGAGGCCGTCCCTGTCTTCGGTGTAGCCGCCCCAGATTGTGGTCTTGCCAGGAGCAAACCAGCCCTTGTGGATACCGCCCGCGAGGTCCCAGGCGTGCATCTCAGGCGGGCGCCTTCCGGTGAACACACCATTGGCACCGATATCGTCGTTCTTGGAGTTGCTGAAAGCGCCCCACAGGAACAGACCGGTCGGCTCGTTGATGATCGAGGCCATTCCCGCCCATTCCTTCGTGTCCCGTTTGAAGTGCTGGTTCGGCACACCGCCGCCGCCGGAACTCGTCAGTTCGTCGGTGATGCCTTCATAAGCGATACCGGCGCCAACCTTCCAGTTCTCGCCCCAATGCGCCTGGTAGCGTGCTGCCGCGGACCAGATATCGTCCTCGCCCCAGGCGCCACTCAAGGTGAAGCCGTACATCTCAGGCGTGTCGTAGCGGATCTCTTGGCGGCGGGTCGAGCAATCGAAGGCCGAACTGCTGGTGCTGTAGCAACGCCCGATATCGCGGAAGCGGACCGTCGAGAGGCCCTCGGCATTGTTGGGCGCTCCAACGGGTCTCAGGAAGAAGCTCCAGTTCATGTAGAAGTCGGCGAACATGGTCTGGTCGAGACCTTTGATGACGACGGTGTCCTTGACGATGTCGTCCTTCGCCGTGCTCTGCTGGCCGAGCCACAGGGTGCCGTATTTCTCGTTCTCCAAATAGATCGCGGACCGGCGCACCTTCACGCTGCCATTGTCAGGGTTGTCGTTGAACTGGTCGACAAATTTCGACAGATTGCCCTCGTCCTCGATTTCGATCTGGAAGCCGCTAGTCCAGTCGCCGCCGCCGATTTTGGCTTTACCCTTCATGCCGAAGCGGCTGGAGCTGTATGAGCTGTTGAGGACGTAGGCGTTCGATTCTTGACCGTCGTTCCAGAAATTCACGACGCGGTTCATGCGTCCATAAAGCGTCACTGCGACCTTCTTGTTGCCCTTGCGGACGGTGGTGGCCTCAAGCTCGGCGACACGCTCTTCGAGATCGGCGCAGCAATCGCCGCCGAGATCGGCGGCTTGGGCGGAATTCGAGACGGCGACCAGCGCCCCCGTCATTGTTAACAGGGCAGCCATCGCCATCAGGCTTGCGGTCCCCCTCAGTCCTTCGGTCATGACCTCTTCTACTCCTCTCTTTTAAACGACGCTTGAAGGACTGCTGCCTCTTCCCCTTGAGTCCGCAGCTTCCCTCTCGTGGCCTAGCTGGACAAGGCGCCCACTCAAGCAATCAACACCTTGCGTTCTATGGTCCGAGCCTAGAAGGCGAGCAGTGACACTCTCGTGACAGCCTCACGACAGGCCGGCTTTTCGATAAATCTGTTGCTGTTCAGCCACGGCGGCGACCGGCTGGGGGAACGGGTGCAAGGAAATCAATGGTCAAGGCGCAATGCCAAGGACTGCCCTCGCCGGGTCGCTGCTTTCCGCGCTAAAGAAGCTTGATGGAACAACCCTCTCCTTCGAGTCAGACGGATCGGACGGACGTTGCCGTCGTCGGCGCCGGACCCACGGGCTTGGCCGCGGCGCTGGCGCTCGCCCATGTCGGTGCCCGGGTGACGCTGATCGGGACCCCGCCGCTGCCCGAGAGCAAGCAGCCGCTCGATACCAGGACCGCGGCCCTGCTCGAAAGCTCGGTGGAGATGTTGAAGGCACTCGGGGTCTGGGCCGCTCTCCGCGCCCACGCGGCGCCGCTCAAGGCGATTCGCATTCTCGATGATGCGGGCGGCTTGCTCCGCGCGCCGGACGTCGAGTTCAGGGCGAGCGAGCTCGGTCTCGAGGCCTTTGGCTACAACATCGCCAACAGCGTGCTGGTCGAGGCGCTCTACCGGCGGGCAGCGTCGGGGCTGGTTGCTCTTCAGTCGTCCAATGTCGACCGCATCGCGGTTTCGTCCAGCCAGGCCTCATTGACGAACGCACAAGACTCGCTCGCGGTCGTGCGGCTCGTGGTGGGCGCCGACGGCCGGCATTCGATCTGCCGCAAGGAGGCCGGCATCGCCGTGTCTGAGCGCGCCTATGGCCAGGGCGCCATCGCGACGAGCTTCACCCATGCCGAGCCGCATCGCGGCATGTCGATCGAACTGCATCGGCGGGGCGGCTCCGTCACCACCGTGCCCCTAACCGACCCTGATGCCTCCAGCTTGATCTGGATCGGCGAGACGGCGGAGACCGACGCGCTGATGGGGCTCGATGCGCGCGGCTTCGGGGCAGCGCTCGAGGCGCGCCTCGGCGGACATCTCGGTCGCGTCGACGAGGTCGGCCAGCGCGCGCATTTTCCGGTCAAGGGTCTGACGGCGGAACGTCTCGTGGGGCATCGCATCGCGCTCGTGGGCGAGGCGGCCCACATCCTCCCCCCGATTGGCGCCCAGGGCCTCAATCTCAGCCTGCGCGACGCGGCGACGCTGGCCGATTGCGTCGGCGCGGCACTTGGTGAGGGACGCGACCCTGGCGGCGGCGACGTGCTGAGCGCCTATGAGCGCGCGCGCAAGCTCGACGTGCTGACCCGAACGCTTGGCATCGACCTCTTGAGCCGATCGCTGCTTTCGGGATTCCTGCCCCTGCAGGCGGCGCGGGGCGTTCTCTCTCATGGGCTGAATGCGCTCGCGCCCTTGCGCCGTCTGGTCATGCGCATCGGCATGGCCCCGCCCACGGCGCTGCCGAGCCTGATGCGCCCGGGCGCCGCGGGTCCTGGCCTGCAGGCTTGACGCTTGGGGTTGGATTTGCCAGGACTTTGAGCCTCATTCACCCCAAAGAGTTCCAAGCAAAGCACCGCCGACCCCATGGCCGAGCCGTCTGCGATCCCGCCCCTACGCGATTTCCGCTACCGGGCCGAATATGCCGTCCTGCGGGTCTTGATCGGCTTCGTCCGCCTATTTCCCATCGATGTCGCCGGCACCATCTCGGCCAAGGTCTGGCGGCTGATCGCCCCCTTCAACCGGCGACACAAGCGCGCACTCGCCAATCTCGAACGCGCCTTCCCCGACAAGTCGGCGGCAGAGCGGGAGCAGATCGCGCGGCGCATGTGGGAAAATCTCGGCCGCGTCATGGTCGAGACCATGAATATCGACCGTATCCTCAAGGAGCCCGAGCGGCTCCACGTCACCAACGGCCATTGGATCGCCCGATACAAGGGCAAGATGGGCCCGGCGCTGATCGTGACCATGCATATGGGCAATTGGGAAATCGGCATGTGGCCGGTGACGCAGGCCGGTGTGCGTCCCGCCGGGGTCTACCGGCTAGTGAAGAACCCTTACGTCGACCGTTACCTTCGCGCCCAACGGGAGGATCTCTATCCCGGCGGGCTGTTCGGCCGCGGGCGAGCGGCGGGGAACGACGAAGGCCAGAAGACGGCGCGGCTGATCATGGACTATGTGCGCCAAGGCGGACGCCTCGGCTTCATCTCCGACCTGTACGACGCACAAGGCGTGGCGGTTCCGTTTTTCGGCTATCCGGCCAAGAGCATGCCGATCGCGGCCATGATCGCGCGCAGGGTCGGCGCGCGCATCTGGATCGGGCGCTGCGTCCGAATCGGCAATCGCGCCTGCTTCGACATCAATGTTAACGAGTTACGGATTCCCCGGACCAGCAATCAAGCCGAGGACATCCGCAGCATCACGGCAGCAATTCAGCGGCATTTCGAAAGCTGGATCAGGGAAAATCCCGATCAATTCATGTGGTCAAACCGTCGCTGGTCTTGAGGTCTGCATAAGACTCATTTGCCGTTGACAGTCTCCCGGCCCTTCAGTCTTATCGTTGAAAGTGTTGGGGGATTGACCATGTCCATCGTCCGCAGCGCCAAGTTCCAGATTGGCCAAGTGGTGCGCCACCGGATGTATCCGTTTCGGGGCGTGATCTTCGATATCGATCCGAGTTTCTCGAATACCGAGGAGTGGTATCGCTCGATTCCGCAGGATGTCCGGCCGGCCAAAGACCAGCCGTTCTATCATCTGCTGGCCGAGAATGTTGATACCGAATATATCGCCTATGTCTCGGAGCAGAATCTCGAGCCCGACCCTTCCGATGAGCCGCTGCGCCATCCACAGGTGTCGGAACTGTTCGAGGATCTGAGGGACGGCATCTTCCGCTTTCGCTTCGTCCAGGAACACTGATCCAGACAAGCGAAAGGCCGCGCCTGATGTGGCGCGGCCCGCTTAATTTCAACAGAGATAAGGCCGAGCGTCTATTGGCCCGCCGCTGGCGACTTCGGCGGCGCGACGGTCGCATTCGGCGCAGCCGGCTGCGCCGGTGCCGCTCCAGCCTGATCCTTTTTCTGCTGGGCCTCGGTCGCCTTGTTGGCGAGCTCCATCTGGCGCTGACGGAATTTCTCCATCATCTGCCGCCGGGCCTCTTCATATTTGACGTTGTCGACCGGTGGGCCGTCGAAGGTCTTGCTGAAACCGTTGAGCGGCACCGGGAAAGCCATCGCCTTTTGTTGCATGTTCATGGCAGCGACGACCATCTGCTTGCCAGTCCGCATCTTCTCGAACATTTCCTTGGTCAGCTCCATCTGGACCTGACAGCTCGTCGGGAAGCAAACGGCGTATTGCAACTGGATCGGCTCGTCCTCGTCGATCTTGAGCTGCACACCGGCCGGGATCACCAGCGAATAGGCGGTGGGCAATCTGACCAGGAGATGCTGCTTGTCTTCGCCTTCGATGGTTCTGACCGCGGCGGCCACGAGAACCATGCCGGTATTGGGCTCGAGCCCTTCATGATTGACGAGACAGACCTGCTTTTCGCCGGTCTGATCGTTTTTCAGGCAAAGCTTGACCCAGGCGGATTCTTCGGCTGCCGCCGCATCACCGGCCGGTGCCGCTGCCGTGGGTGCTGCTGCCGTGGGAGCCGCTGCCGCGGGAGCCGCTGGCGCCGCGGTCTTGGGCACGGCATCGCCTTCCTGCGCCACGGCTAAAGACATTCCGAAACCCAGAACAAGTCCCGCCACCAACGCCGGCCCAACCGCGCGGCGGACAAACTTCCATTGATCAAGCGACGAGATCATAACCGGCCTTTCCTCATTTTCGCTGGCGGTAAGCTAACACTTAAGCTCGTTTGCCGCGTCCCTCGACTAGAGGTCAATACCTGAAATGAGGCATGGACGTGGCTGGATTTTACGGACGGAGGGCTCGCTCAAACGGGCCTTCCGGCTCGGTTTTGCGCTCTTTCCCGTCAAAATCCCTGCAAGGTCGATCTCGCCCCTTAGACCTGTCTGTCTGGACGAGCCATGCTACCTTAGGTCATGCCGCAATCGGAAGCATCTATAGCCACCCGCGTTCGCCGTTGAAAGCCCCTATTTCGCTCCTCATTCTGTCCCTGCTGCTGGTCCCCGGCAGCGGCTGGTGCGAGCCAGCCCCCGGGATCGCCATGCATGGCGAGCCGGGCGAGCCTCCTGGCTTCGCTCATTTTGCTTACGTGAACCCGGATGCGCCCAAGGGAGGCCGGCTGACGCTGGCCAAGCGTGGCTCCTTCGACAGCCTCAACCCGTTGATCGTCAAGGGCGTCGGTGCCGAAGGCGTGCGCGAATATGTGTATGAGAGCTTGCTGGCGCGGGCCTATGACGAGCCCTTCTCGCTCTACGGCCTGATCGCCGAGACGGTCGAGACGCCGCCGGATCGAAGCTTCGTCGAGTTCACCTTGAACCCCGCGGCCAAGTTCTCCGACGGCGCCCCGATCACGGTCGAGGACGTGATTTTCTCGCATCAATTGCTGCGCGACCACGGACGGCCGAACCACCGCTCCTATTATCAGAAAGTCACTCGCGTCGAGAAGACGGGCGACCGCAAGGTGAGATTCACCTTCGACGGCGGCGGCGACCGCGAGATGCCGCTGATCATTGGCTTGATGCCGGTGTTGCCGCGCCATCTGATCGACGCGGACAGTTTCGAAAAGACGAGCCTCGAACCGCTGATCGGCAGCGGACCCTATCTCATCGAGGAGGTGAAGCCCGGGCGAAGCATCACCTACAAACGCGACCCGAATTATTGGGGCGCGACTCTCCCCGTCAATCGCGGCCTCTATAATTTCGATCAGATCCGCATCGACTATTACCGCGACAGCAGCAGCATGTTCGAGGCGTTCAAGTCGGGCGCGATCCAGCTGCGGCCGGAAGACGATCCGACGCGATGGACGGAAGGCTACGACTTTCCCGCGTTCCGCGACGGCCGCGTGGTCAAGGAGGCATTCCCCGTCGAGGTGCCGGCCGGCATGTCGGCGCTCGTGTTCAACACGCGCCGGCCGCTCTTCGCCGATCCTCGCGTGCGCCAAGCGCTGATCGAGCTGTTCGACTTCGAATGGGTCAACCGCACGCTCTATCACGGCCAATATGCGCGCACCCAAAGCTATTTCGACCGTTCCGAGTTGAGCTCGCATGGCCGTCCGGCCGACGCGCAAGAACGGACGCTGCTCGCGCCATTCGCGCACGACGTCAAACCTGAAATCATGGACGGGAGCTTCGCCTTCCCGGTGAGCGACGATTCAGGTCAGAACCGCAAGGGCCGCGTCGCGGCGCTGGCGCTGCTGGAGCAGGCCGGCTACCGGCTCAAGGGAGGTAAGCTCATCCACGAGGCGACGGGCGAGCCATTCGCCTTCGAGATCCTCGCCGCGACCAGAGGCGAGGAGCGCCTGCTCCTCACTTATGCCCGCGCCCTGAAACAGGTGGGAATCGACGCGCGAATCCGGCAAGTTGATTCGGCCCAGTATCAGCGGCGCAAGCAGACCTACGACTTCGACATGATCCAGTATGACTGGCCGGTGTCGCCGTCTCCGGGCAACGAGCAGTCCTTTCGTTGGGGAAGCGAGGCTGCGGTGACCGAGGGTTCGTTCAACTATGCGGGCGTCGAAAGCCCCGGCGTCAACGCCATGATCCAAGCCATGCTGGAGGCCAAGGATCGTGCGGGCTTCGTCGACGCGGTCCGCGCGCTCGACCGTCTCCTCCTGTCCGGCGACTATGTCATCCCTCTGTTTCATCTCCCCCGCCAATGGCTGGCCTTTTGGCGCGAACTCCAGCGGCCGCCGGAGACGCCGCTTTACGGCTATCAGCTCGACAGCTGGTGGATGGAACCGACGCCGCCCCAGGCCGAAAGCGAAAGGCCGGCTCGGCCCTGACCGCGATGACCATGAGCAGTCTCGCCGCCGAGATGAGAGAACCCCAGTCGAGACCCAGACCTCGACTCACGGCGGAGGGTCTGCTGCGCCGGCGGGCGGAGCAATCGCCCGAGGCGCTCGCCCTTGCCGATCCGCTTAATCGTGATCGGCTGGGGGTTGGCAGATCGATGCGCTACCGCGAGGCCGACCTCGCGATCGACGCGCTTGCCAGCGTCTTTACCGAGCGTGGGCTCAAGCCCGGCGAGTTGATCGGCATCCAGCTTCCCAACCTGATCGAGCAACCGTTGACCATGCTTGCCGCGTGGCGCGCAGGGCTGACGGTTTGCGCGCTGCCGATGCTGTGGCGGCGGATGGAAATCGCCAAGGTCGTGTCCGAGCTCAAGCCCTGTGCCCTGCTCGGAATTGGCGACCACGCCGATGAGAACCCGCTGCAAGGATTGTGCGGGATTGCCGCGGACGAGGCCTCGGTCCGTTGTGTGCTCGGCTTCGGCACCGATCTACCGGACGGCGTCACCCCCCTCGACGCGGCGCTTCTGGCTCCGCGCGACCCGCGCGGCCGCCTGCCCTCCGCCGTGGCGGGAGCAATCGAGCGACCGACGCTCATCACCTTCACCGCGCGCGTCGGCGAACCGCTCTTGCCCGTCTTCCGCGGCGAGCAGGATTTGCTGGCGCAAGGCGCGATGACGGTCCTGGCGCTGTCGCTCGATCATGGCGACACCATCCTCAACCCCTATCCGCTGACGGGACCTGCGGGGCTCGCGCTTGGGCTGATGCCGTGGCTGATCAGCGGCGGCGCCCTGCTGCAACACCAGCCCTTCGACCGGAGCGGCTTTGCGCGGCAGCTGCTGGAGGGCGGCGCAACCGTCACCGCGCTTCCATCGGCGATGCTGGTGGCGCTCAAGCGCGACGGCGTGCTCGACCATCCCCAATGCAAGCTCAGGCGGCTCGGCCGCGTGTGGCCGGTGGCGGAGTTGGCCTCGGCCCAACCCGGCGAAGAGGATTGGGCACAATTCGATCTTTACCCAATGGGCGACCTGGTCAGCCTGGTGCGCCTGCGCGACGCCAGGACCGATCCCACGCTCTTGCCGCGCGGCAAGATTCAGGTGAGGGCCGAGAATGGCGAGGGCGCTCTGTTGCTCGAGACCATGCTGGGCGGCGACTGCACCGCTGGGCAGGCAACTGACGTCAAGCTGCGCGGCCCCGTCTGCCCCCGGGGATCGGCGGGCGGGCCGCTTGCGCCCGATGGCCAAGGCTTCATCGGATCCGGCTTGCACGGCCAAGGGGCTGGTCAGACCGAGCATCTGCTCAAGATCGGCCGCGATACCGAGCTTCTGTCCCATGGCGGCTTCACCATCGCCGCGGCTGAACTCGACGAGATCTATCGAAGCTTTTCGGGGTTCCAGGACGCAGCTTGCTTTGCGCGGCCGGACCCGATCCTCGGCGATCGTCTGTTCGCGGCCGTGGTGCCGAAGCATGGCCGGCTTATTTCCATAGAGGCCTTGCACAGATACCTGCACCACCACGGCGTCGCACCCTACAAATTCCCGGATCGGATCGTCACAGTCGAAGCCATCCCACGCGACGCCGATGGCAGCGTGCGCCGCGACGCGCTGGCGCGAGACTAAGCCGCCTTCTTCACCAGGTCGGCGATCTCGACCAAACGTCCGAGTAGCTCGCGCGTGCCCTTGAGCCGCTCCTCCGGCGTATCCCAATCGGCGTAATAGATCAGCCGGTGATCGGGCTGGAGCTTCACCCCGGTGCCTTCGGCGCGGATGAAGGAGATCAGCCCTTCCGGATTGGCGAAGCTCTTATTGCGGAAGGCGATGACCGCGCCCTTCGGCCCGGCGTCGATCTGCTCGATGCCCGCCTGACGGCAAAGTCCCTTGATCTCGACGATCTCGAGCAGATGCTTGACCTCATCCGGCATCGGCCCGAAGCGGTCGATCAACTCGGCGGCGAAGAGTTCGATGGCGTCGTGGGTCTCGACCGCCGACAGGCGCCGGTAGAGCCCAAGCCGGACTTGCAGATCGGGGGCATAATCCTCGGGGATCAGCACCGAGGTGCCGAGATTGATGCGCGGCGACCATTGATCCTCGATCACAGCGCCCTCCCCGCCCTTCAAGGCCATGATCGCCTCTTCGAGCATGGATTGGTAGAGCTCGAAACCGACCTCCCGGATATGGCCGGACTGCTCTTCGCCGAGCAGATTGCCGGCGCCCCTGATGTCGAGGTCGTGGCTGGCGAGCATGAACCCGGCCCCGAGCGTATCGAGCGATTGCAGCACCTTGAGCCGCTTCTCGGCCGCGGGCGTGAGGCGCGCGTCGGCGGGGATGGTGAAATAGGAATAGGCGCGGATCTTCGACCGTCCCACCCGACCGCGCAGCTGATAGAGCTGGGCCAAACCGAACCTGTCGGCGCAGTACACGATCAGGGTGTTCGCGGTCGGGATGTCGAGGCCCGATTCGACGATGGAGGTCGAGAGCAGCACGTCATATTGGCGGTCGTAGAAGGCGTTCATCACCGATTCGAGCTCGCGCGAGCCCATCTGGCCGTGGGCGCGCGCGACCTTCAGCTCCGGCGCGTGCTCGGTGAGGAAGGCCGCCGCCTCGTCGAGGTCGGAGATGCGAGGCACGACGAAGAAGGTCTGGCCGCCGCGATAGCGTTCCCTGAGCAGCGCCTCGCGCAGAATCACCGGATCGAACGGCGTCACATAGGTCCTGACCGCGAGGCGGTCGATCGGAGGCGTGGCGATCAACGACATCTCGCGCACGCCGGAGAGCGCCAATTGCAAGGTGCGGGGGATGGGCGTGGCCGTGAGCGTCAGCACATGCACATCCTCGCGCAGCTGCTTCAGCCGCTCCTTGTGCTGGACGCCGAAATGCTGCTCCTCATCGATGACGAGGAGGCCGAGATCGACAAATTCAATCGCCTGGCCGAGGAGGACATGGGTGCCGATGACGATATCGATGGCGCCGCTGGTCAGGCCCTTCTTCACCTCGGCCAGTTCCTTGCCGGCGACCAAACGCGAGGCTTGCGCGATCTTCACCGGCAGCCCGCGGAAGCGTTCGGTGAAAGTATTGAAATGCTGGCGCGCGAGCAGCGTGGTCGGGACCACGATGGCGACCTGCTTGCCGGCCAGCACCGCGAGCAGGCTCGCGCGCAGCGCCACCTCGGTCTTGCCGAAGCCAACATCGCCGCAGATCAGCCGGTCCATGGGCCGCCCGCTCGCCAGATCGTCGAGCACGGCAGCGATGCTGCTGGCCTGGTCCTCGGTCTCCTCGTACGGAAAGCGGGCGGAGAACTCCTCATACAGGCCGTCGGGCGGCGTGATCACCGGCGCTTGGCGCAGCTCGCGCATGGCGGCCACCTTGATCAGCTTCTCGGCGATGTCACGGATGCGCTTCTTGAGGCGGGCTTTGCGCGATTGCCAGCCGACGCCGCCGAGCCGGTCGAGTTGCACGCCAGACTCGTCGGAGCCGTAACGGCTCAACAGCTCGATATTCTCCACCGGCAGATAGAGCTTGTCGCCGCCCTGATAGGTGACTTCGAGACAATCATGGGGATCGCCGGCGGCCTCGATGGTGGTCAGCCCGGCGAAACGGCCGATGCCGTGATCGGCGTGAACCACGAGGTCGCCGACGGCGAGGCTGGAGATCTCGGTGAGCACATTGGCGCCGCGCTTGGCCTTGGCGCGGCGGACGAGCCGGTCGCCGAGGATGTCCTGTTCGCCGATGACGGCGATGCCGGGCGCCTCGAACCCGGTCTCCAGCGGCAGCACGGCGATGGCGGTGGCCGACGGAGACGTCGCCAGCAGCTCGTACACGGAGTCCACGCCTACCGTATCGCCGATGCCATGCTCGGCCAGCAGGGTGCCAAGACGCTCCTTGGCCCCCTTGGACCAGCAGGCGATGAGCACCCGCTTGCCCTCGCCTTTGAGCCGCGCCGCATGCGCGACCACGGCGTCGAAGACATTGGCCGCTTCGGTCTGCCGCTCGGCGGCGAAGGAGCGGCCCTGGCGGCCGTCGAAGGACATGACACGCGCCCCCCCGTGCGCGGCGTCCGGATGCTCGAAGGGGTCGAGCGCGATGTTGGGCCGGCCCAGAAGCGCCTTCTGCCACTCTGCCTCGGTCATGAACAGGTTGTCGGGTGGCACCGGGTTATAGGGCGGCGCGCCGAAAGCCTTGCGCTCCAGCGCCTGCTCGCGCGCGTCGTAATGGTCGTTGATCTGCTCGAGCCGCTTTGCCCGCGCATCGTCCACGAGCGGATCGAAGGTCACGACCGCGTCGGGCAGATAGTCGAACAGCGTCTCCACGCGCTCATGGAACAGCGGCAGCCAATGCTCCATGCCCTGATGCTGGCGTCCGGCCGAAACCGACTCGTAGAGCGGGTCGTCGCCCATGACCGGACCGAACAGCTCCACATAGCGCGTGCGAAACCGCTTGCGCGCCTCTGGGTCGAGCGGTGCCTCGCTCATGGGCAGCAGAATCATCTCCTCAAGCCGCGCGTGGGTCCGCTGGGTCTCGGGGTCGAAGGCCCGGATCGATTCCAGCGTGTCGCCGAAGAAATCGAGGCGCACCGGCGTGGCGCCAGGAGGATAGAGATCGAGAATGCCGCCTCTGACCGCATATTGACCCGGGTCCATTACCGTGCCCGAGCGGCCGTAACCGAGACTCTCCAAGCGCTCGATCAGGCTCGCCATGCTCACGACGTTGCCGGGGGCGAGCGGCTGCATCGAGGCGGAGAAATAATCGTGGGGCGGCACGCGCTGGAGCACGGCATTGACCGTGGTGAGCACGATCAAAGGCGCCTCCGCCTTTCCCTCGCGCTCGGCCAGCTCGGCCAAAGTCGCGACCCGCTCGGCCACGGTCTCGGCATTGGGCGCGACCCGGTCATAAGGAACGCTGTCCCAGGCTGGAAAGCTCAGGCGCTTGACGTCGGGGGCGAAGAATTGAAGCGCGTCCTCCAAGGTCGCCAGGCGCTGCCCGTCGCGGGCGACGTGCAGGATCGCTTTCGGGGCGTCTGGCGCTCCGGCGCTGCGGGCAAGCTCGCTGAGCACGGCCGCGTCGAGGCCTTCCGGCACACCGCTGGCAATGACCCGGCCCCCGGCCAGAAGCCGGCTCACGGGCAGAAGCGGAGGCTTTGCTATCTCGGCCATCGGATCCCGTCAGTCTTTGGCCGCGCCAGCCTGCGTGACGCCGTGGAAGCGCCGCAAACGTTGCATGAGGTGGTCAAGCGCGGGCTCGCCCAGCGAATTGCCCTCGAACAGGCTCAACGCGATATCTGGATCAGGCGTATCGATCAGGCGTTCCATGACGCAAACTTCCGCATCGCTCATGGTTTCGACTTCCTGTTCGGCGAAACGGCCGAGCAGGAAATCCAACTCCTTACTGCCTCGATGCGTTGCGCGGTAAAGGGCGCGGCGGCGGCGGAGGGCAAGATCTTCGCTTGGCATGGGTCTGCCGTTAGAGCGGAGCCCGCTCCATCCTGTCAAGCTGTGGACGCTGTTGCTGGAATGACGCCCGATCCCCAAACTCCGTCACCCCGGCGAAAGCCGGGGTCCAGTTTTTCATTTACACGCTCCCGCGCCGCTGGATACCGGCTTTCGCCGGTATGACGACTCACTCCTATACTTGGCGCTCGATGCGCCCCACCCTGCTCAATCCACTATTCGCGCCGGCCCGAAGCCTCGGCGGCGTTGGGCCACGGATCGAAGGCTTGTTGAACAAGCTCGTGGCTCCCCGCCATAGCGCGGCCCATGCGCGCGTGATCGATCTCCTCTGGCACCTGCCGCAAGCCGTCATCGACCGCCAGGTGACGCCCCGCATCGCCGATGCCCGCATCGGCGAGATCGTCACGCTCGAAGTGACCGTGGCCGAGCATCGGTCCGGGGGCCCGCGCCGGCGGGGCGCGAGGGGACCACACCGAGTGTTGGTCGAGGATTCCTCGGGCGCATTCGAGCTCGTCTATTTCAACGCCGACCCAGCCTATCTCCGGCGCCTTCTGCCGGAAGGCAGCCGGCGTCTGGTCTCGGGCAAGCTCGAATCCTATGACGGCTGGCTGCAGATGTCCCATCCCGATCATGTGGTCAGCGCCGAGCCGGCTGGCCGGGCAAAGGCCGAGAGCACGGCAAAGCTGCCGCTGTTCGAGCCAGTTTATCCACTCACTTCGGGTCTCACCAACAAGACCTTGCGCAAGGCCATAACCCAGGCTCTGGGGCACCTTCCCACTTTCCCCGAGTGGATCGACGCCAGTTGGCGGGCACAGCAGAAATGGCCGGCTTTTGGCGACGCGGTCCGCCGCATGCATGCGCCGGAAACGGAAGCCGATCTCGCATTCGACGCCCCGACCCGCCAGCGGCTCGCCTATGACGAGCTGCTGGCCAATCAGCTTGCACTCGCCATCATCCGCCAGCGGATGCGGCGAAGCACGGGACGCGCCCTCACCGCGCCCGGCAGACTGCGCCAAGCCATCGCCACGGCGCTGCCCTTCGCGCTCACGGGGGCGCAGCGGCGCACGCTGGCCGAGATCGACGCCGATCTCGCCGGCCCCCACCGCATGCTCAGATTGCTGCAAGGCGATGTCGGCAGCGGCAAGACCATCGTTGCCCTCCTCGCCATGGCGACCGCGGTCGAGGCGGGAGCGCAAGCGGCGCTGATGGCGCCGACCGAGCTGCTGGCACGGCAGCATTTGAAGACCATCGAAGACTTCGCCCTCCCGGCCGGCATGCGCGTGGCGCTACTCACCGGGCGCGAGAAGGGGCGCGAGCGCGAAACCATCCTGGCGGCGTTGCGCGAGGGCCGCATCGATATTCTGATCGGCACGCATGCGCTGTTCCAGGAGCCGGTCGCATTCAAAGACCTCGCTCTCGTCGTCATTGACGAGCAGCATCGTTTCGGCGTGCATCAGCGGCTCGGGCTTCAGGCGAAGGGAAGCGGACGCGGCGCCGAATTGCTGGTGATGACCGCGACCCCCATCCCCCGCACGCTGCTGCTGACGAGCTATGGCGACATGGACGTGTCGCGACTGGACGAGAAGCCGCCGGGACGGAAGCCCGTCATCACCAGCACGGTACCGAGCGCGCGTTTCGACGAAATGGTCGAGGCCATCGATCGCGCCGTGGCCGGCGGGGCGCAAATCTATTGGGTCTGCCCGCTGGTGGCCGAATCCGAGACCCTCGACATGGCCGCGGCCGAGGAGCGCTATGCGGAGCTACGCATGCGCTTCGGCGACAAGGTCGGGCTGGTGCATGGCCGCCTGTCGGGGCCGCAGAAGGACAGGGTCATGGCCGCCTTTGCCGCTGGCGACATTGCGATCCTGGTCTCGACCACGGTGATCGAGGTCGGCGTCGACGTGCCGAAGGCGAGCATCATGGTGATCGAGCATGCGGAGCGCTTTGGCCTCGCCCAGCTGCACCAGCTCAGAGGCCGGGTGGGGCGCGGCGCGGCGCAGTCATCCTGCATTCTGCTCTACCGCCAGCCTTTGTCGGAGGCGGCGCGGAAACGGCTCGCGGTGATGCGGAGCACCGAGGACGGGTTCATTATCGCCGAAGAAGATCTGAGGCTCCGCGGTGGCGGCGAAGTGCTGGGCACGCGGCAAAGCGGGCTCCCGGCCTTCCGCGTGGCGCGGCTGCCGGAGGATGAAGCGTTGCTGCAAGCCGCGCGGGATCAGGCCCGGCTCGTGCTCGCGCGCGACCCCGAGCTGAAGGGTCCGGCGGCGGCGGAGCTCAAGCTCTTGCTTTATCTGTTCGAGCGGGACGACGCGATCAAGCTGATCCGCGCTGGCTAGGCAAGTAGCCGCCGATCAGACGACCGGCTCTTCCTCCGGCACCGGCTTCTGCGCCTTGGCCTCTTGCGCCAATTTCATCAGATGATCCTGTTCCGGTCCAACGAGGCCCGCCGAGATCACGAGTTTGGCTCCATCCTCGATGGCCATGTCGAGCAGGGTCACGTCACTTGCCGGCATGAACAGCACGAATCCGGTGGTCGGGTTGGGCGCGTTCGGCATGAATACCGTCATCAGCGCCTCGCCATTGCCGACCTTCTCCCTGACTTCCATCGGGGGATCGCCGGAGACAAAGACGAGCGCGAACAGCCCGCGCCGGGGGAACTCGATCAGCCCCACGCGTTTGAACGAGGCGCCGGTCTTGCTGAACACAGTCTGAAAAATCTGCTTGAGCAGGCGATAGACGCCGCGCACGACCGGCATGCGGTCGAGCATCATCTCGCCGTAGCTGACGATGGTGCGCCCAAACAGATTGGCGGTGAGCGCGCCGATCAGCATCAGGCCGACAATGCCGACAATCAAACCCAATCCCGGCACCGGAAAGGGCAGGAAATTCTCAGGCAGGTAGGTCGTGGGGATGAGCGGCTTGACCCAACCATCAATCAAATTGATGAACCACCACACGACATAGATGGTGATGGCGATCGGCCCGGAGACGATCAGTCCGGTCAGAAAATAGCCGCGCAGCCGCGCGCCGAGATGGGAGGACGGTGGCTCCTCCCCGGCGCTGACGAACTGCCGCAGCCGCTCCTTGTCGAGCTCCGCCGCTGCGCCAGTCGGCGTCGGCTTGGGGTCGTTGGTGGTATTCATGAGTCCTTCGGGTAGCGAAAGAGGTGCAGTCTGTCGAGCGGCGCGACGACGTTATTCCCTGTTGCTTACAAAACTGCGACGCCGCTCCTCACGCCATCCCCGTCCGGCGAGCCCAGCCCGGGAGGCAAGGCCGTGTCTAGGGGGTTATGAGGAAACAGTCGACTCCGCTCCGCTTTAGGGCGTTGCAGACCTTAAGACTTTCCGCCTTGTCCTGAAAGGGCCCGATCTGAAGCCGATAGAAGGTGCCGAGATCACCCATATCGGTTCGCTCGATGCGCGGCTGGATGCTGGCGAGCTGGCGATTCTCTTTCGCAACCTTCTGCCACAGCGCCTTCGCCTCTTGCTCCGAACGCGTCGGGCTCAATTGCAATTTGTAGTCGCCGCCTGCGGCCGGCACCGGCGCGGAGGGGCTCGCCGTGGCGACCCGCGTTTCGGGGGGCGCCGCTTGGGTTTGCGTCGTCCAGGACGAGGAGACTGCCGGGGGCTTCTGGCTCGTTTCCGCGGGCGGCGGAGGCGGCTCTGGCTCGCTTGAAGACCCCCTGACCGAACCCCACCAGCGGGAGAGGCGATTGCCGCTCGACGGGGCTTCGGGGCTGGTCGTGGACCAGGATTCGGCGCTCGAGGCGTCGGCGCTGCGCGCGGGCGACGCGCTCGGGCTTGGCGAGGCGGCGCTATTGAGAGGCCTGGCGGCAATCGTGCTGGTCCGTCCGGACTGCTCCTCATGCACCTCGGTCGAGAACGCGGCGATGGCGGCGGAGCCACCGGCCGACCCGCCACCCTCGGCGAGAAGCCGATCCACTTCGCGGTTCTTGTCCTCCTTGCGGGCCAAGGACAGCTCCTTGTCGGCCTCGCTCTTCAGACCGGCGGCGCGATAGGCGAGGCTGCGATTGACCATGGCCTGGACGCGCTCGGAAGAGGAAAGCCCGAGCCACAGCGCCGCGCCCAGGTCGGCGATGGCGCGCGACGGCTCACCCTGCTTCTGATAGGCGAGGCCCCTGAGATAGAGCGCCTTGGCCGCGTTGGCGGGTGAAATCCTGTCGCTCCGGAGCGCGGCCGAGAGCTGCGTGACGGCGGAATCGTATTTGCCGGCCGAGAAGGCCGCGGCCCCGCTGCTCAGGCTTGCTGAATCCCCCTCTTGCGCTTGCGCCGGACCCATGAGGCCCAGCCCCGCCACAGCGAGCAGCCCGCCAGCCGCGATCACGCATCGGCCGAGGCGCTTGCCTAATGTCGGGTCGCGCGGGAGGGGGCGTTTCCGATGAACCGCCATGTCGTTGCTCAAACAAAGAAATCAGGCAAATCCGAGGCTACAGCCTATTCCACCGTCACGGATTTCGCCAGGTTTCGAGGCTGATCCACGTCGGTCCCCATGAATACCGCCGTGTGATAGGCGATGAGCTGGACCGGTAGGGCGTAGACCAAGGGCGTCACAAAACGGTGCAGCGGCGGCAGCACCAGATGGCTGATGATGTCGCAGCCCACGCTCGCGGCGTCGGCGTCGCTCACCAGCACGATTTGACCGCCGCGCGCCGCGACCTCCTGCATGTTCGACACCGTCTTTTCGAACAGATCGTCGCGCGGGGCAATCACGATCACCGGCATGTTCTCGTCGATCAGCGCGATCGGTCCGTGTTTCAATTCGCCGGCGGCGTAGCCCTCGGCGTGGATATAGGAGATCTCCTTCAGCTTCAGCGCGCCCTCAAGCGCGATCGGGTAGCTCTGGCCGCGCCCGAGATAGAGGGCATCGCGCGCTCTCGACAGTCTATGCGCGAGCACCTCATAGGGCTCTTCGTCCCTGAGCACGGTCGCCATGTGACGCGGCACTTCGGCCAGCGCCTGGACGAGTTCAGCCTCAAGCGCCTCGCCGATCTGGCCACGCGCTTTGCCCGCGGCGATGGCAAGGCAAGCGAGATTGGTCAGCTGGCAGGTGAAGGCCTTGGTCGAGGCGACACCGATCTCAGGTCCGGCCAGGGTCGGCAACACCCCATCCGACTCCCGCGCGATCGACGATTCCTGGACATTGACGACCGACAGCGTGCGTTGCCCTTGCGCCCGGCAATAGCGCAGCGTGGCGAGCGTATCCGCCGTCTCTCCGGATTGGGAGATGAACAGCGCGGCGCCGTTGGGATCGAGGCTTCCCTGGCGGTAGCGGAACTCCGAGGCGACGTCGACGTCCACGGGCAGCCCGGCCCAGCGCTCGAACCAATATTTGGCGACGAGCCCGGCATAGAAGGCCGTACCGCAGGCGGTGATGGTCAGGCGTCCGATCTTGGCGAAGTCGAACGGAAGGTCAGGCAGATCGATGCGGGCCGCCGACAGATCGGCGATGCTCGCCAGTGTGTGGCCGACCACCTCCGGCTGCTGATGGATCTCCTTGATCATGAAGTGGCGATGGTTGCCCTTGTCGACGAGGAGCGCCGTGGCGACCGAGCGGGTGACGGGCCGCTTCACGGCTTTGCCGTTGCGATCGCGGATGGCAACGCCCGCTCGGGTCAAGACCGCCCAGTCGCCATCCTCCAGATACGCGATCTCGTCCGTGAATGGAGCGAGGGCGAGAGCGTCCGAGCCCGCGAACATCTCGCCGTCGCCATAACCGATGGCGAGCGGGCTTCCCTCGCGCGCCACGACCATGAGGTCGTCATAGCCACGGAAAATCATGGCCAGGGCGAAGGCGCCTTGCAGCCGCTTCAGGGTATGAAACACGGAACGGACCGGATCGTTGCCGGCCCGCATCTCGCGGGTGATGAGGTGGGCGATGACCTCGGTGTCGGTATCGCTCGTGAACGCGGCTCCCTCGGCCAGGAGCTGTTGCTTCAACTCGCGGAAATTCTCGATGATGCCGTTATGCACCACCGAGACGTCGTCGGTCATATGCGGATGGGCGTTGGCCTCGGTCGGCTTGCCGTGGGTGGCCCAGCGGGTGTGGCCGATGCCGGTGTCGCCGAGAAGGGGCGCCGATTTGAGCAGCGATTCGAGATTGCGCAGCTTGCCCTCGGCGCGCCGGCGGCCAAGCACGCCGTTCTCCACCGTGGCGACGCCGGCGGAGTCGTAGCCCCGATATTCGAGGCGCTTCAACGCGTCGACGAGTTGTCCCGCGACCGGCCCCTTGCCGAGGACGCCAACAATGCCGCACATCCGCACTACTCCAGTTTTCGACTCTGTCCGTTAGCTGCTTAAAGTAGAAAAGCGGCGGCAATTCATCTGCGATCTCCGATTATTTCGGTTGCTTCGCGCCACCACGGCGCTTGCGGATCCGCGCGGCCCAGCCGGGGCGCTCCTCCTGCGGCGCGCGGCTCAGCGCCAGCGCATCCGCCGCAACGTCCTTGGAGATGACGCTGCCGGAGCCGATATAGGCGCCCTCCCCGATCTTCACCGGCGCCACCAGCGACGAGTTGGAGCCGATGAAGACGCCAGGGCCGATCTCCGTCCGGTGCTTGGCGAAGCCATCGTAATTGCAGGTGATGGTGCCGGCGCCGATATTGGCGGCGGCGCCGATGCTGGCATCGCCGATATAGGTGAGATGGTTGACCTTGGCGCCTGCGGCGATCTCGGACTGCTTGATCTCGACGAAATTGCCGACTTTGACATTCGGCCCCAGGTCGGTGCCGGGTCTGAACCGCGCAAATGGCCCGACCACCGCGCCGGCGCCAATGGTTGCGCCGACGATGTGGCAGAACCCGAAAATGGTAACATTGTCGCCGATGACGACGCCGGGACCGAAGATCACATTCGGCTCGATCAGCACATCCCTGCCGATGTCGGTGTCGTGGCTGAAAAACACGGTCTCGGGCGCGATCAGCGTCGCGCCTCCCGCCATCGCCTTCTCTCGCAAGCGCTGCTGCATCACCGCCTCGGCTTTGGCCAGCTCGGCGCGCGAGTTCACGCCCAGGACTTCCGCCGCTTCGGACCGCACCAGACGGGCATCGAGCCCATCGGCGCGCGCCAGCGCCACGGCATCGGTCAGGTAGAACTCGCCCTTGGCGTTCTTGTTGCCGATGCGCGACAGGAGACCGGCAAGAGTCTTGGCGCTGCGAAAACCCATGATGCCGGAATTGCAGAGCGTCAGCGCGCGCTCGGTCTCGCTCGCGTCCTTCTCCTCGCGGATGCCGAGCAGCCGGCCGCGCTCATCCAGCAGCAAGCGGCCATAGCCGGTCGGAGCGGACGCCTCGAAGCCGACCACGGCGATGTCGGCCCCGTCGTCGAGTGCGTGGCGGAGCCGATCGAGCGTCTCGGCGCGCAGAAGCGGCGTGTCGCCGTAAAGCACGATCACCGCGCCCGGAAAGCCGGTGAAGCCAGCTTCGGCGGCTTTGACGGCATCGGCGGTTCCAAGCTGCGCGGCCTGCACGAAGGTGGCGACGCCAGGGTCGAGCTCACGCGCGGCGCTTGCCACCTCCTCCATATCCGGGCCGACAACGAGACAGATCCGATCGGCGGAGGCGGCCTTGGCCGTGGCCAGCACATGAGCGAGCATCGGCGCGCCGGCGAGCGCGTGCATCACCTTGGGGCGCTCCGACTTCATCCGCGTGCCCTTGCCGGCGGCAAGGACGAGGGCGAGAACTGAACCTTGAATCATGCCTCTATTTTCACCGACAAACCGCCTCGGAGATCGAGCCGGGACCGGTCCGAAAGCTCCTAGCGCAGAGGAGAGACTTAACCCAATAGTCTTTCCGAATCCGTCACCAACCGTCGCCACCGCCGCGTCGGCCCGGAACCTCTCTAATGCAAAGAATAGACGAGAGCCACCAGGGGAGCTTCCGATACAATGCTTGCACGCGGAAATTGACCCGGAAACTAGACCGGGTAATGTCTGCAAGCTACTCGGCAGAATGCGGCGGAGCCATATTGCCGGCGCTTTTCGGCGTAGATTTAAGATCTTAGGGAGGCTTTGTCAGATCCATGTTCGTTAAGGATCGCCGGAGTGGAACGCGGAGCTGGATTCCGGGGCTGTTCGCCGGGTTCTGGATTTTGCTGGCCGTGTTCTCGGCCGCCTATCTGTTTCGCGTCGTCACCGACCCCGCGACCAAGAACCGGGTCGAGGCGGCGATGGCGAGCCCCACCGCTACGTCTGCGCCGGCGCCCGCGCCGTCCACCGCCCCTCCAGCTCTGTCGCCGGAGCAGGCTTCAGCCTTGTTGAAGGCGAACGAGGCCAAGGACAGGGAACTGACCGAGCTCAGATCGACGGTGCGCGATCTTTCCGGCCAAGTAGCCGAGCTCGGCACCCGCCTGAAGCCGCTGGAGAAGGTGCTGGGACCGGTCGCAGCCCTGACCACATCGACCTCGGTCACGACCTCGCCCCCCGCCCCAGGGGCCATGAGGCAGCCCGATCCGACCCCGGCGCCACCGGCGGCGGTTGTCGCTCCGCCGCCACCGCCAGTGGCGGCGCCGAAGCCGCCGGAGCCGGCCAAGCCGAGCGTGAAGCCCCCGGCTCAGGCCAATGCAGCGGCCGAGGACCCACCGTCGGCCGCGGCCGTGACCACCGACGACCCCGAGGACGCGGATTCAGATTCGGCCGAGGCATCGACGGAGACCGCGGCACTGGCGCCGCCCTCGTCCATCCCGCCCGGAACCACCCGGTTCGGCATCGAGATCGGCGCCGTCGACAAGCAGGACGCGATCCGGGCGATGTGGCGCGACCTTCTCACCAATCATGCCGCGCTCGTCGCCGGGCTTCAGGCGCGGCGCGTCATCGCCCCGGACAAGAAGTGGCGGCTGATCGCCGGGCCGTTCTCGAGCGCGGCCGAGGCCATGCAGGCTTGCGGACTGTTCAAGAAAGCGAGCATGCCGTGCGAGGCGACCGTCTTCGCCGGTGATGCGTTCTAGCCTTCCCTAGGTCTAGCCGCCGAGAAACAGCCGGCCCATATCGGGATCGGCGAGCAGGCTCTTCGCTCCGCCTGCCTTGACCAGTCGCCCGGCCACCAGCACATAGCCGATATCGGCGAATTCGAGCCCCTTGCGCGCGTTTTGCTCGACAAGGACAAGGGTCTTGCCGCCCTCGTCGCGGAGTTCGCGTAAGCTGGCGAAGATCATGTCGATGGCGCGAGGTTCAAGCCCGATCGAGGGTTCGTCGATCAACAGAATCTGGGGGTCCATGATCAAAGCGCGGGAGATCTCCAGCAGCCGCCGTTCGCCGCCCGAGAGCACGCGGGCCTTCTCGTGCCGCCGCTCCTTCAGCTGCGGATAGCGATCGAGCACGCGCTCCGCCGCCGCCTTCGCCGCCTCCGCCTGGTCGAGCAAATAGCCCCCCATCCACAGATTCTCTTCCACGCTCATGTCGGGGAACACCGACTGCTTTTGCAGCACGTAAGCGAGCCGCGAAGATTTGAGCTTGGCGCTCGGCTTCTCGGCCGTGATGTCCTTCGCATCGAGCGACACCGTGCCCGAGAAGACGCGGGCAAAGCCGTAGATCGCGTGCAGCACCGTGGATTTGCCCGCGCCGTTCGGCCCGACCAGACAGATCGACTGCCCCCGCGCCAGACGCAGTGAGAAATCGCGCAGGACGCGCATGGACCCGTAGCCCGCATCGAGACGATCGATGGCCAGGAATGGTGGTGCGCCGGCGAGACGGACACCGGCGAGTCGGTCGAGCTCGGCGACGGAGACGGCCTCGTCCAGATCGCTCGCGGGCGGGGACGTGGCCATCAGGCCGCCCCGAGATAGGCGTCAACCACTTTCGCATCCTCGCGGATCGCCTCGGGCGGTCCCTCGGCCAGCAGCCGGCCATGGGCGAGGCAGTAGATGTGCTGGGCGAGCCCCATGATCACCGGCATGTTGTGCTCGATGATCAGCAGCGTCAGGCCGTGCTCCCGATTGGCGGCGCGCAGCCGATCGAGAAGCGTGTCGATCAGCACCGGATTGATGCCGGCGGTGGGTTCGTCGAGCAACAGCAGCTTCGGCTCGTTCATCAGGGCCATGGCGAGTTCGAGCAGCTTCTGCTGGCCGAAAGAGAGATCGCCGGCGAGGCTCCCGCTCTTATGCGCGAGCCCGACGAAGTCGAGCAGCTCCATGGCACGCCGGCTCTGTCCGGCCGTGTCGGGGGCGAACAGCCGTCGGAGCGACACGCTACGGAGAGGCGCGGCGGCGAGCATATTGGCCTCGACGCTCATGCGGCCAAAGATGCGCGGCTGCTGATAGGTGCGGATCAGCCCTTGCCGCGCGATCTCTCCTGGCAGCTTCTTGGAGATTTCCTGTTGCTGGAAGCGGATCGAACCCGAATCGATGGGAAAGGCGCCGGCGATGGCGTTGAACAGGGTGGTCTTGCCGGAGCCGTTCGGGCCGATCAGGCCGACGACCGACCCTTCGGGTACGCGCAGGCTGATGGCGTCATTGGCGACCACCCCGCCGAAGCTCTTGGTCACTTGGCTGAGCTCGAGCAAGGCTGTCATGAACTCCCCTCCTCGACGCCTTGGCGCCGGCGACGCGCGTAGCCGACAATGCCTTCGGGGAAGAACACGGCGACCACGACAATGAGGACGCCGAGGGCCACGCGCTGCCAGCCGAGCAGATAGGTCCAGAACAGCTCCTTGGTCAGCTGGAAGACGATGGCGCCGACGATCGGCCCCAGTAGCGTGCCCTTGCCGCCGAGCAGCGCCATCAGGATCATCCACACGCCGATGGTCGCGCCGGCGAAGGCGGTTTCGGTCGGATCGATGAAGCGCACATGATTGCCGTAGATGGCGCCGGCGGCGCCGAGAAAGACAGCGGCGACGACCCAAGCCGTCACCTTGGCGCGGCTGGTAGGGAGCCCCATCGCTTCGGCTTTGTCCTCGTCGTCCCTGATGGCGTTGAGGACGAGGCCGAAGCGCGTGGACAGGAGCCAGGCGAAACTGGCGACGCAAGCGAGCGCGAGCAGCAGCGCGAGGTAGTAGATCAACAAGCCGACATCGCCGAGGGACGAAGGGGGGTTTGGCGTGAGCATGCCCGAGCCGGCCCCGATCCAGGGGATTCCAGCGGCAAGCTGGCCGGCGGCGATGCCGAGGCCGAGGGTGCAGATGGCGAAATAGTGACCGCGCATGCCGAGCACCAGCGGCCCGAGAAGCCTGGCCACAAGGCCGGCGCCGAGCGCGGCCGCGACCAGTCCAAGCCCGAGGCCGCTCAGGAACTGGCTTGCGCTGAAGACGAACTGAGTGCCGCCGCCTTTGGCTTCGTTGTAGAGGCCGACATCGTAGAAGAGACCGACCTGAGCGATGGCCGAGGCGTACATGCCGAGGCCGACGAACAGGACATTGCCGAAGGAATTGTAGCCCATCTGCCCGCCGACCAGGTCCCAGGCGAGCGCAAAAACGATGAAGAGCAGGAGCTCGGTGGCTTGCGACTGGTAGCCGGGGAAGACAAGCGGCGCGAACAGTCCCACGGCGAGAACAGCTCCGAGGCGAAGCAGTCGCAGCGGCGTCAAGGCGCTTGCGTCATTCCTAGCGGACATCATTGCAGGTAACGGCGATGCCGCTTCAGCATCCAATTGCGCAACACCAGCACCACCACCAGCAGCCCGAAGACGAAGGCAATCTGGTATTGGGTGCCGAGAATGAAGCCGGCAAAGCTCTCGGCCACGCCAAGACCGAGTGCGGCCCAAACCACGCCGGCGACATTGCCGAGGCCGGCCACCACCACGATCATGAAGGAGCGGATGGTATAGCTGAGCCCGCCATAGGGATGAATGGTGTAGGCCATGGCCGCGAGCGCGCCGGCGGCGCCGCAGATCGCGGCGTTCAGCGCGTAAGTCAGGCGATAGACCTTCTTGGTCTCGATGCCGAGCACGCTCGCCGCGCGCGCATCTTGCGCCACGGCGCGGATGGCTTGGCCCCGCCGAGACCGGCCGAGAAACAGGGTCAGGCTCAGGCCGAGCGCGATGCAGCAGACGAAGACGAGCACCTTCACCTGGGCAATGCCGACGAGGTGATCGAAGAAGAACCAGCTCTCAAGTCCGCTCGCGACGATGCGGTCGCCGGCGCCGAACAGCCGTGCCATCAATTGCTGGAGCACGATGGCTATACCGAAGGTCGCCAACACGGAGCTGAACATGTCCCGGCCGACGAGATGCACGATCACGAGCTGAAACAGGCCCCAGCCAAGCGCGTAGAGCACGGCCGCGGCGATCGGGACGGCGAGCAGCGGCGGTAGCCCCTGCTCGACGCAAAGCACGGTGACGAATCCCCCAAGCATCACGAACTCGCCTTGGGAGACATTGATGATGTTGGTCACGCCCCAGACCAGCGCCATGCCGTAGGCGGCGAGCGCGAACACGGCCCCGATCAGGATGCCGTCGATCGCAAGCTGCAAGCCGAGCGCCGGCGCCTGATACAGAATGAGAAGATTGCCGATCACCGCCAAGTCGCCCCGCTGCCCGCATGGTCAAGCGATGCATGCTTACAAAGGCTTGGCCGCGAGGTCGACCGCTATCGGGGCGGCCTCGGAATGACGGGCTCCGCGTGGGCCCATTTCTTGGGTGAGACCACCACATATTCGCCGCCCCGCACCTGGGTCAGCACCATGGGCTTGGCCGTGTTGCGTCCTGTCTCATCGAATTTGACGGGGCCGAAAAAGGTCTCAAGCTCGCTTTGGGCAAGGGCCGCCCGCACCTTGTCGGGCTCCAGGCTCTGCGCCCGGGCGAATGCGTCGGCGTAGACGAGGACGGCGGCGGCCGATTGAGCGGCCTGATAGGGCGCCTCCTCCCCGTAAGTTTCCTTGTAGAGCTTGGCGAAGTCGGCGGCCGAACCGAACCAACGGTCTTTATAGTCGAGAGAGGCGTGCCATTGCTGCGCGCAGAACACATTCTCGCTCGCTTCGGCCAGCCTCTCGGCCAGCTTGGCGGAATCGCAATGGGTCATGACCAGGATCGGCACATAGACCTTTAGCGCCTCCATCTGCGTCACCGCGGTCAGCGCCCCCTTCTCGTGGCCCGAGACCACGAGCATGTCAGGCTTGAGCGCCTTCACCTTGGTCAGGGTCACCGACATGTCGTTCAGCTCAGGCGGGAGCTGATCGTCGATGACCACCATCATGCCGTGCTTCTCGGCGTCGTCGAGCACGCCGGCTCTCACATCCTGGCCGAAGGGATCGTTCTCCATGGCCAGCGCCACGGAGATCGCGCCGGGTTCCTTGCCGAGCTTGTCGGCGTACTCGGCCGCGAGCTCGATGGCGCCGGTGAGATATTGGTCGGAGGTTGAGAGCACGGCGAAGATGTTGCGATAGCCCTTGGTGAACAGCTCGCGCGCGGCGCCGTTCCCCTCCACCATCGGCACCCCGTGCTTCTCGACGATGGGCAACATGGCCTTGGTCAGGCCCGAGCTGTACGGGCCCAGCATGAATTGAATACCGTCTTGCTTGATCAGACGTTCGGCGAGTTCCGTGCCGCGCGCCGGCGTCGATTCATCGTCGTAATAGCGGATTGCGAGGTCATAGCGCTTGCCGCCAATCTCGATGCCGCCCTTCTCATTCACGGCCTTGATCGCGAGATCGTAGCCATTCTTGGTGTTGGCGCCGTTCAGCGCGTATTTCCCCGTCTGCGATATTGCGGCGCCGAGGGTGATGACGTCGTCGGCCGCAGCCAAGGTCGATGCCGCGCCAAGACCGAGAAAGAAGACAAAGCCAGAGAGTAACGGTCGCAGCCGCAGCATCAGGTTCCCCGCTCTATTTCCGGCATATCTCCCTGGCGCCACTTAAGGATAGCTTACGCGGCTTCGGGTGCGCGTGCACGCCTGGCGTGACCTGCTGATCATTTTACGCGTGCAAGTTGCATCAGGCTTCGAGGCCGGGACGAAAAGGCGCCGGGATAGCTAGATGTCCTTCGCGTTAAACGTGTCGCACTGGTCCAGCTTGCCGGTCTCGAAGCCACGGCGGAACCAGCGGACGCGCTGCTCCGACGAGCCATGGGTGAAGGAATCGGGCACGACATAGCCTTGGGTCTGCCGCTGGATGTGATCGTCGCCAATGGCGCTCGCCGCCCGCAGCGCCTCGTCGATGTCGCCGGGCTCGAAGATGGCCTTGGTCTCCTGCGCCTGGTTGGCCCAGACGCCGGCAAAGCAATCGGCCTGCAACTCGACGCGGACTTGAAGCGCGTTCGCTTGCCTCTCGCTCATGCGCTGCCGCGCCCCCTCGACCTGATCCATGATGCCGAGCAGCTTCTGCACGTGGTGGCCGACCTCATGTGCGATCACATAAGCCTGGGCCGCGTCGCCAGGAGCACGAAACCTGTCCTTCAGCTCCTTGTAGAAGGCGAGGTCGATATAAACCTTCTCGTCCGCCGGGCAGTAGAAGGGACCCATTTGCGACATGGCCACACCGCAGGCCGAGCGGACGCCGCCGCTGAACAGAACGAGCTTCGGATCGTTGTAGGATTTGCCATAACGGCGGAACACATCGCGCCAGACATCCTCGGTTTCGGCCAAAACCACGGCGACGAAGCGCTTGAGGTCGTCAGTGCTCGTCGTTTGCGGCCGCTGGATTTGTGGACCCTGCTGGCCGGGCCTGGGGAAATTGGTCGCATCGGGCCGAGATTGCGGCAGACGAATATCGGGGAATCCGGCTTGATCGCCTCCGGGCGATGTTCCTTGCATGATCACGCGCGGATCGACGCCGAAGAAGAACATCAAGCCGAGGAGGATCAGGAGACCGACGATGCCGATCCCGCCGCCGCCGCCGCGTCCCCCGCCGCTTGGGAAGCGCATGCCGCCCGGAAAGGGGAAGCCGCCGCGGCCGCCCTCGGCACGCCGGTCCTCGACATTGTCGCTCTCTCTGCCGCCGCGCCACCGCATCTTCACACCACCTTCGATGATTTCCCGGCGACCGTGCCGGAAGTGCCGGCCCATTGTGCATGGGCTGGACCGCCAGACAAGCTCATGTCCGGGTTCCGAGCGGCGGGGGGAAGGCCTCTCGCGTACCAACCATGACGGGTGAAGCGAAGCCCGCAAATCCTTGTTGTAAAAAGCGAGATCGACACGAAAGCGTCAAAAAACTGCCATAGGCGCGAGGCATCCTCTTCGCACCCAGTTGTAGTGTGTCTGGGTGGTAGTGCGTTCTGTGTAATGCGTACGAGCCCTGGCAATCCCCGCGCCGGGGCTCTTCTTTTTTGGGCGCCCTGCCCCCTCTCTGACCTGTTTCCGATCCGATCTCGCCTATTCGGCGGCTTCGAGCTGCTTTCGCTTGGGCAGCGTGAGCGCTGCCGCAAGCGCGCGCTCCTCGTCTGGGCTCGCGCGCTTTACCTCGCGGCTGACGAGATAGGTGTAGACCACGGGGATCACGAACAGCGTGAACAGGGTTCCGACCAGCAGGCCGCCGACGATGACCCAGCCGATATCCTGGCGGCTCTCGGCCCCGGCCCCAGTGGCGAGCGCCAGCGGCACCGCACCGAGCACCATGGCGCCGGTCGTCATCAGAATGGGCCGGAGGCGCAAGGTTGCCGACTCGACCACCGCTTCGCCGATCGGGAACCCTTGCGTGCGGAGCTTATTGGCGAACTCGACGATCAGAATGCCGTGCTTGGTGATCAGCCCGATCAGGGTGACGAGTCCGACCTGGCTATAAATGTTCAGCGTGCCGCCACTCCACCACAGCGCCAGCAGCGCCCCGGTGACG
>JBAUEK010000130.1:0-4141 GCA_049678565.1 Methyloceanibacter sp.
GCTCGGCTCGGTCCGAGACGTCATCTGCGCATAAGCGAGGATCGTGGGCAGCGCGGATGGGGTCATCATCGCCACCATCATCACGATCCACATGCCGACGACCGCGGGCGAGGCGATCGCCTCCACCCGGCAAATCGTGAGGTTGCTCGCGGCCCCCATACGGAACAGCCAGGCCCAGGCGCAGACGAGCACGCCTAAGAGCACGAGGCCTATGACCCAGCTCTCAAGCAGCAGCGCGATCCTTGACGACGCGGCTTTCGGCACCAGGTCCTCTCCAGCCTAAAGCCGAAGATTCGGGGATCGGTGCGCGATCCGCCTTGTCCAGGATCAAATCTTCACTCGGGAAGGTCTAGGAGCCGGGTTTGGGTTGCGTCAGCCGGTCAAAGGCCGCGCCAGCCTTGCGAATGTTGGTTTTGGGCCAGTCCTGGAAATAGACCTGCGAGGTGCCGCTGGCGAAGCAATAGAGCTTGCCGGTGTCGGGATCGCGCCAATTGAGTGAGCAGTCGGCCTTGATCAGAGCGCCCGCCATCAGCCCAACCGGGTCGTAGCTGTCGAATTCCCCCTTAACGTGACGCGGCACATAGGACTTCCAGATGCCGACCCCGTCATGCCGCTCAACCGGGTTCCCCATCTCGGCCCCTATCGCAGCTAAGGGGAAGGCACCCGCGCCCCAGGTCACAGCGAGAGCGAGCCTGAACAAGCTCGATTTCATATGCTCCGTCCTTGTTTTCGGCCAATTTGGCGCGCCCAATCGGTCGCGTTGATCCAGCTCAATGCCTGCCTTGACATGGAAGGCATGGGTTTGCGGCACAAGACCCCCAAAGGCGCTTCTTGGCGCCGCCGGGGTCGGCCACGGATCGAGTTGAGGCCCCTTTTGGCGCAGATTGCGTGCGGGGGGTGGCGATGCTAAGAGCCAATCGCGGGACACGCTGGCAGTTTTAACATGGCTGCAAGCTTGAATTTCTTCGAGGGAGATCGGTTTCATCATGAGCGACACAGTCGCGTTGAAGTCTACGACTGGGCAAGAGGCGAAGAGTACGGCCGAGGACGTCGTTGCGACCTTCCTCGCTTGCGTCGATAACGGCAAGCGGTTCGAACAGCCTTATCGCCATTGGACTCTGAGAGGCTGCTTTCCCGCGGACACCCTCGAGGGCGTGGTGACCCTCCCCTTCGAGGCCCCTTCCCTCGAAGGCGTCTCCGGCAAACGCGAGTTGCACAACAACACGCGCAAATATTTCGACGCCGAGAACCGCGAACGCTTTCCCGTCTGCAAAGCCGTGGCCGAGGCCTTCCAGGACAAGCGGGTGACAGGCAAGATCGAGGAGGCCTTCGGCACCGATCTGAGCGGCACCTATCTGCGCATCGAGTTCGCCCAGGATATCGACGGCTTCTGGCTCGAGCCCCATACCGATCTCGGGGTCAAGGCCTTCACCATGCTGCTCTATCTGTCGAAGGACCCGAGCCACCAGGATCTTGGCACCGACATCTACGACGGCGACAAAAATCATGCCGGCCGTTCGCCCTTCGCGCCCAATGCCGCGATGATCTTCGTTCCCGGCGACAACACTTATCACGGCTTCGAGAAGCGCCCGATCAAGGGCGTGCGCACCTCGCTGATCATCAATTACGTGACCAATGAGTGGCGCGCGCGCGAGCAACTGGCCTTCCCCGATCAGCCGATCGCCTGAATACTTCACGCTCACTCGATTTCGCGCCTGGACCGGGCTTCTCCCGTCAATTCCCGTTTTGGTGTTGGCACCAAGTCATGGATGGCGGCATAAGCCGGGCATGACGCGTGCAGCCGGGCGTGCCTTGAGCGTGCCGCAGGATCGGGGCCGAGCAACACCAATGAGCAAACTCGCCTGGATCGGGCTTGGCGTCATGGGCTATCCCATGGCCGGCCATTTGCGGACGCGCGGCGGCCGCGACGTCACCGTGTTCAACCGCACCAAGGCGCGGGCCGAGGCTTGGGTGGCAACCTTCGGCGGCACCGCCGCGGCGACACCGGCCGAGGCGGCGATGGACGCCGACTTCATCTTTTCCTGCGTCGGCAATGACGACGATCTGCGCGAGGTGTTGCTCGGTCCGCAAGGCGCATTCTCCAGCCTGAAACCCGGCGCCGTCGTCGTCGACAACACCACCGCTTCGGCCGAAATCGCCCGCGAACTGCATCGAGCCGCCAAGAGCAAAAGCGCGGGCTTCCTTGATGCGCCGGTGTCCGGCGGGCAGTCTGGCGCGGAGAACGGAACGCTGACGGTCATGGTTGGCGGCGACGAGGCTGATTTCAGCAAAGCCCAGCCGGTGATCTCGGCCTACGCCCGCGCGGTCACTCTGATCGGCGCATCCGGCGCGGGCCAGCTCACCAAGATGGTGAACCAGATCTGCATCGCCGGATTGATTCAGGCCCTGGCCGAGGGCCTGCATTTTGCCAAGCGCGCGGAGCTCGACATCGCCAAGGTCATCGACACCATCTCCAAGGGGGCAGCCCAGTCCTGGCAGATGGAAAACCGCTGGCGCACCATGGTCGAAGGCAAGTTCGACTTCGGCTTCGCCGTCGACTTGGTGCGCAAGGATTTTGCGCTCGTGTTCGATGAGGCGCGGCGGAACGGGGCCGAGCTTCCCGTCACGGCGCTGGTCGACCAGTTCTACGCCGAGGTTCAGGCCATGGGCGGCAAGCGCTGGGATACGTCGAGCCTGATCGCGCTGCTCGAGCGGAAGCCCTGATCTCCCCTACTCCGCCGCGTAGTCCAGCGGCAGCGCGGTGGTGAATTTGATCTGCTCCATGGCGAAGGCCGAGCTCACATCGGAGAGTTCGATCTTGGCGATCAGCCTCTTGTAGAAGGCGTCGTAGCGCTCGATGTCCGGCACCACCACGCGCAAGAGATAGTCCACCTTCCCGCTCATGCGGTAAAACTCCACCACCTCGGGAAAATCCTGCAGCGTCTCGTGGAAGCGGTCGAGCCACTCCTGCGTATGGTGACTGGTGCTGATGGAGACAAAAACCGTCACCCCGACATTCACCTTTTTCGGATCGAGCAGCGCCACGCGCCGCTGAATGATCCCGCTCTCCTCGAGCTTCTGGATGCGCCGCCAGCACGGCGTGGTGGAGAGCCCGATCAGCTTGCCGATCTCGGCCACCGGCATGGTGCTGTCCTTCTGCAGGAGGTCGAGGATCTTGCGGTCCATCCGATCGAGCATGAGGGCCCCGGCAAAGTTGTTTCTAGAATTTACTGTAGTGGAGGATATTATTGCCGATAATCGCAGGCTTCAACCGGATATTGGATTGTTATTCTAATGACCGACCCAACCTCACAGCAGCCGGCGTACCTCGCGGCGCAACACCGGCAGCAGCTCCTGCTCGAACCAGGGATTGCGCGTCAGCCACCCATTGTTGCGCCAGGAGGGATGCGGCAATGGTAGCACGCGCGGCAGCCGCTTCCGGCGGAGATGCTTGCGCCAGTCGAGCATCGTCGCCTGCAGGCTTTTCCCCGCGTCTCCGCCCAAATGCCAGCGCTGCGCATAGGAGCCAACCGCGAGCACCAGCTCAAGCTGTGGCAAGGCGGTGAACAGGGTCGGGCGCCAGAGCTTGGCGCATTCTGGTCGCGGCGGTAGATCGCCGCCTTTCGCATCCTGCCCAGGAAAGCAAAAGCCCATGGGGATGATGGCGATTTTGGCCTCGTCGTAGAACTCCTGTGGCGTCAGGCCCATCCAGTCGCGCAAGCGATCGCCCGAGGGATCGGTAAAGGGAATGCCGGAGCCATGCACGCGCGTTCCCGGAGCCTGGCTGCACACGCCAAGCCGCGCCGTCTGACTGACGCGCAACACCGGCCGCGGCTCATGCGGCAATGGCCGGCTCTCCGGCGCCTCGACGCAAACGCGGCAGGCTCGGATGCCCGCGAGCAGGCGATCGAGCTCGGGCGAGGCAGCTCTCATAGATCGAGCGTCATGCCGTCCTTGGCGACGAGGTAGCGCGAGGCGTCGACCTTGTCGATGTGAGCGCGCATGGCCTCCCCCATATGGGTCAGGAGCACCTGTTTGGCGCCGAGCCTCTGGTAATTGGCGTCGATGGTCTTGTAGTCGAGATGGATCGGCATCGTCACGTCATATTGGAAACATTCGCTGATGAAGAGATCGGCGCCTT
>JBAUEK010000131.1:0-2483 GCA_049678565.1 Methyloceanibacter sp.
GCAACCGGTGCCGGGCGAAAGCGTCATCGCCAAACGCGTGACGCCGCAACTGCCCCAACCGCCGGGCACAAGTCCGGGACCTCGGCTCGATGTGACGAACACCATCGCCGAGGTGTTCGAGCGCGCCCGGCGCGGCAACACCTCCTATCTCACCCGCTTTGGCGTGAAGGATGCCCAGGTGGTTCTGAGCCAAGGTGGCGACGAGACCCTCTGGCAGGTCCCCGACTTCTCCATCGATCTTGAGCACAAGAATCAGCGCAGCATTTTCGTCGGCCAAGCCAGTGTCGCCTCGACGAAGGGCGATTGGCAGCTGGAATTCCGCACCGAGCAACGCCCCAAGCGCCAAAGCTTGAGTATCACCGCGCTGATCCAGGACCTTGTTCCCGCCGGCATTGCCGCGAATCTGTCCGGCATGAAGGCGCTGCAGGCTCTCGACCTGCCGGTCACCGGCGAAACGCAGGCGGAACTCACCACCGACGGCAAGTTTCTCTCAGGCGAAGCCAATCTGGAACTGGGGCGGGGCTATATCACACCGCCCTGGGATACAGAGAATCCGATGGCGATCGATGAGGGCAATTTACACTTGCGCTATTTCAAGCGGAACCGCGTGGTCGAGATCGAACCCTCGACGCTCAAATGGGGCAACAGCCATGCCACCATCAGCGGCGAATTCCGGGGCCGGGAGGACGATCATGGATCGCCGTCCTGGACCTTCAAATTGAAGGCCGACGACGCCGTGCTCGCCGCCGAGTATGGCCTCGCGCCAATCAAGGTGGATGAGTGGTCGGCGGTAGGTACGGTGACCCCTGGCGCCGGGCGCCTGACGCTTTCCCGCTTTGTCATTCGGTCGGGCGAGGCGTCGATCGAGCTTGCCGGCAGCGTGGTCGATGCGCCGGATTCTCCGGAGGTGCGTTTGACGGGCGTGGTCAGTCCCATGTCGCTCGATGTACTGAAACAGTTTTGGCCGAAATTCCTTGCCGGTGACGCACGGAAGTGGGCGCTGGAGAGTGTGCATGGCGGGCAGGTATTGGGGGGCAAGGTCGATATCTCCCTGCTCCCAGGCGAACTCGCGCGCATCGAGAGCGGGGGGGAGCCCGCACCGGAGGCGGTGAATGTTGAGGTCGATTTTGCCGGGATGAGTATCGACTACATCGCAAAGATGCCGCCGATCCTGACCGGTGGCGCCAAGCTGAAAGTGTCCGGGATTTCCTTCTCCGTCGACATTCCGGAGGCCAAGGTCGTGCTCCCCGCGGGCGAGGAGATTGCCCTGAGGGACGGCCGCTTCTACATCCCGGACCTGCGCTCGGACCCCCAGCAGGGCGAGATCACCTTCAACGCGAATGGCCCGACCGCGAATGTGCTGAAGCTGCTCGACCACGAACCTCTCGGCTACATGCAGACCGTCGGCCTCAAGCCGGAATATTTCGGCGGCACGGCCGAGGGCAGTTTCGTGGTGAATTTGCCGATGCGCGAGGATCTCGAATTCGAGCACATCACGCTTCGCGGCGCCGCGCGGCTGAACGATGCCATCGCCTCCAATGTTCTCGGCAAGATCGATGTCGAAGGCGGCACTCTCGATGTGAACGTCACCGAGCAGGCCATGGACGTGCGTGGCGGCATTCTCATCAAGGGTGTGCCGGCGGAACTGTCATGGCAACGCATTTTCGATCAACCCGACGAGAACCAGCCCCCGATCAAGGTCAGCGCGACCCTTGACGAGCCGGCGCGCGAGGTGCTCGGGCTGAAGGTCTCCCACCTCGTTCGGGGGCCGGTGCCGACGACCATCTCGATCGCGCGCAACGCGGGAGGCGTTCAAGGGTTGAGCATGCAAGCCGACCTTACCCAAGCCCAGCTCGTCTTCGGCAATATGGGATGGACCAAGGCGCCCGGCCGCGCCGCCACCGCTCAGTTCAACGTGGTTCAGGCCGTGGACGGTTCGACCGACCTCACGGACTTCAAGATCCTCGGTGATGATATCGCTATCGACGGCTCGATCTCACTCGACCCCGAGCAGCGTCTCAAATCCTTCTATTTCTCCGACTTCTCCTTCGACATCCTCACCCACATGGAGATCACCGCCACGGTGGGCGAGGGGAATGTGCTTGAGGTCGACGCCCACGGGCCGAGCTATAATGGCAAGCAGTTCTTCCAATCCTTGTTCTCGGCCGGCCAGCTGGTCGAGAACGCCGAGGCGCGCGATCCCTTCGGTGTCGACCTTACGGCCCGGCTCGGCACCGTGGTCGGCTTCTACGACACCACCCTCAGCGATGTCCGGGTCACGCTGAAGAAGCGCAATGGCCGGCTCGTGGCCCTTGACGCCACCGGCGAGCTCCACGGCCGGAACCCGGTCGCGGTCAAGCTGGAGGACAGCAGTGCTGGCCGTATCATCCACGCGGAATCACGCGATGCCGGTTCCGCCTTTCGCTTGATCGGCTTCTATCCCAAGGTGGATGGCGGCGAGGCCTCGCTCGAGGTCAATCTCG
>JBAUEK010000132.1:0-4541 GCA_049678565.1 Methyloceanibacter sp.
AAGGCAACCAGCACCAATGCCATCACCAATCTCATCATGTTTCGCTCCCTTAAGGCGTACGGCTCCACTTGGAAGCCTTCCTAGACAAAACAATACATGCTGGATGGTACGAAAAAGGGGCAGCGCAACCCCCTTTTTGTCGCTTCTGCTCAAGCTGACGCATCGCCCACCCCCACCAGTTCCCGACTTTTGACCTTTTTTGAGAGCATGGCATACCGGGCGCAAAGCATGTTGTGGACCCTCGCCATCGGCTTCGCCATATCTCGTCCCATTTTTTGCCGAGGCCGACGTCGCCTCCGATTGCGAGACGCTCGCCCTTCACACCGTCAAGACCGGGGACGACATGAGGCGCGCCTTCATGCGCTTAAAGGCCTACCCGGGGCGCTCCCGCAGCCTCTGCCGCTATGCGCAAGGGTGGGCGGACCGCTGGTCGGGGATCTCGTGGGGGAGTCAGCAATGAACACAAGGTGCTCCCGCCCTCGATGCGGTAGTATCGATCAGCAATACCTCCATCGACATGGCCGGGATGCTGGGCGTGCCGACCGTGCATGTCCGCGATGACAAGCCTTCCGCGATCTGGCCGCCCCGGGCCGAAGCTGTTTGCCGACGCTAAAGCGCGTCTTGAACGGCTGATGGCAGGCAGCGCCTCGACCTGATCTCCGATCAGTTCACGGGGCGGGCAGCAGCCGCGCCAAGGCCGCGCCAATAGCGAGCTGGCCCTTGGTAGTGAAATGAATGCCGTCGTCCCTTCGCTCATAGCCGTTAGCCTCGATCTTGGTGACGCCGGGAATGTCGACCGCGCGCTGTTGTGCCCTCACGATTTCCCAATATTGAAATCGGCTCGGGACCGGGGGGTCACCGAGCATCACCATGATCACTGGAAGATCGGGGTTGCCGAGATCGGCGCGGAGGTCGGCGACGAAGGTCGTGAAGCGCTCCTTCCATTTCGTAGCATCCTCTTCATAGCGTCCATCGCTGCCACCCTGCCAGAAGATGACCGCCCTGACGGTGCCGTTGCTCAGAGACACCGTCTTCATGCGGTTCATGCACGAGCCGTACAAGGTGCTGCGCTGGTCCTTGGCGTCAGTCTTTAACCATTGGCTGATCCGGGTCGCACCGCGCGAGCAGGGAATCAAGCCGACAGACGTCGAGGGGTGCGCGGAAATGAAGGCGTCAGCAAGCGCCAGTGACGGTCCCACGCCACCGCGCCTCCCCGTCGAGACGGTATCGACCTGACCTTCCGGCGAATCGATCGGTTCCTTGGCCGGCTCCCATCGATAAGCGTTAGTAAAGTTCCAGATCTTGGTGGGGTTCGCTGGGAAGTCAGGCGGCAGCTCGGACACTTCGCCACGACCTTCCATATTGGACTGCCCCATCAGGGCGATCAGATAGAGATCCTTCGGGTCCGGACCGCCGCAGCCCTGCACCAACAGCGCCAGAGCAAAAGCCAAGACAGCAAGCCTCATGCATCCTCCTCGGTTGTAGGAGCGAGACGCACGCGCGAACGCTTTCAGCGCAAGGTCTCGCCGCTTCAGATTCCTTTTTTTGAACGTATTGTAAGAATTTATTAATCGTTTCCAGTGAGCGTAAGCGTAACAGCGTAATAGGAGCTTTATCATGGGTTTAGTCGAACGCTTGGATTTCAGGCCACCGCCCAAGCAAGACTCGCAGCGGCAGGCGCATCAAGAAAAAAAGAGCCACAAGAAATGGGCCGACATCGATCGTTACCTTGTCGACATTCTCATTCCCTCCGACCCGGCACTCGACACCGCGCTTCAGTCTAGCGAAGCCGCCGGTCTGCCGCTGCACAGCGTCTCACCCAATCAGGGCAAATTTCTGATGCTGCTGGCGCGCACCGTCGGGGCACGCTCCATTCTCGAGATCGGGACGCTTGGCGGCTATAGCACCATCTGGCTCGCCCGCTCGCTCGCACCCGGCGGCAAGGTCACGACACTAGAAGCGAACCCGCAGCATGCTAAGGTGGCGCTCGCCAATATTGCCTGCGCCGGTGTTGGCGATCGCGTCGATCTTCGTCTCGGCGCCGCCCTCGACACGCTGCCGACGCTCGAAGACGAGGCGCCCTACGACTTCATCTTCATCGACGCGGATCGCTTGAATATTCCCAACTACTTCAAATGGGCCCTCAAGCTCGCGCGTCCCGGCAGTCTCATCGTCGTCGACAACGTCATCCGCCACGGCGCAGTCGTGAACAAGGGCGACTCGACGAGCCAGAGCTTGCGCCAGTTCTTCGCGCTCGCCGCGGCTGAGCGGAGAGTGACCGCGACCGCGATGCAGACGGTCGGCGTCAAGGGCCACGATGGCTTTGCCATCGCGCATGTCGAGGCCTGAGGCGCAAGTAAAGCGCGACCCCGTGGCCTGACCGCAATTGTCGGCACACAGGCTACGCGAGCCCTAGGAGTCTAGCCTCCGGAACAGGCAGCTATCGGGGTCCACCTCGGTGATGCCGTCGGGAAGGAACAACCCTCTATCGTGTCTCGCGAAGAAGGGAATCCTTTCATAGGCGTACTGGTGGGCCACGTCCCCGAAGCGGTAGTTGGAATTATGTATCACCAAGATACCGCCCGGCCGAAGCAGGGTCTCTAGAAAGCGCGCACGCTCTTCGAAGCGCTCGAAGGGATACCGGCCAGCATTCAGTTTTTTTCTCGGATTGCGCAGCACCGCCATGCAGAACACCGCATCGAAGCCACCTAACCGGCTCAGGGTGTGGTCGGTCGCATAGACGAAACGGATCTTGCGGCTCCAATACCTCATGGCCTTCGCCAGGCTCAGGAGATTGACGTCGGCGCCCACGATCTCCGCGTTAGGAAAATACTTCTCGAGCGTGGCGCATTCCTCTCCGCTCGAGCAGCCGAAGGAGAGAATGCGGCGCGCATTAGGGAGCGCTGCCGCAGCAGCGGCGAAAATCTCCGGGTAGCGATTGAGCGCAGTCTTGCTCATCGGCTGGTGGCAGCCCGGATGCATCGCGCCAAGGACCTTGGCGAAGTTGCCGCGCCTGATGTTCCGAATGATGCCTTTTTTGCCCATGGCGCGGAAAATAGTCCCCCTTACTTTGGCGTCAAGGGCCGAGGCGCGCAGACGGCGCCTCCGAGACCAAAGAACAGCCTGGCTTTCCTAGGGAGCGCGCGCTCCTCCACTCTAGGCCAGCCAGGTCGTCAGCACGTCGTTAAGGCGGCTTTCCGAGGCCTGCGTCAGGCGCTTGAGTTTGTAAGCCGCGAGAACGGCCCGGAACAGCTCGGCCCGGCCGATCAGGTCGTGTCCGACGCGGATGGCGAGCATCACCTCGGCGATCTCGGTTCCTGGGATTTCGTGCAGGGACCGGGGGCCCCTCTCTCGCACCGACACCGGCGGCTGGTCGGGCAACGTGACGACGCGCTCGTCATGGGCACCGAAGGTCTCGCGCGAGGCAATGAGATGCTTGGCTTCAAGAGCCGTCTGAAGCGCACGCGCAAACTTTTGCCGCACGGGGCCGTATACGCGGCCGAGTTCCGCAGCGCGGGCGTAAAGCGCATAGAGCCGGTCCTCAATTATCGGCCCCTCATCGGCGCAAATCTTGCGGAAGCCGTCGAGAAACTGATCCGGTGTGGCGGCCCGAGGGTCGGCGACGCGAACGGGGCTCCATTCGGCGTAGGGCTTCAGGTCGAGGTCTTCTGCGATCATTTGAACACGTTGCAGCTGGTAATGATCCGAGCGGCGAAATCTATCCGATGGCGCGGCGCTGTCCATGCCGCCAAGACCCGCAGGGGAGCTTAACAGGGGAGGCGGACCTGCCAGCCTGTTGTCATTGGGAGCCTCCCTTATGGCTCCCCCCGCACAGATAGCATCACATGGATCGGAGAGGGCAGCTAGGGCCCGGTCAGCGGCGGCTTGAGGGGGTAATCCGCACCGGTCCCAAGCCAAAGCGCATGCGCACAGCCTTCACGCATGACATCGGCCTGCCGTTGCCGAAGCTCATGAAGAGCGAGTACCAGAACCGTAGAGGCTTGCCGCTCCAGCGGGCTGGAGCGAGGACGCTATCGTACAAGCTCATTTGGGTGTCAGCAGCGGGCATCTGCGAGGAGGTGTTTGCCATTGGTCTGGGCTCCAACTGGTGTTGGGTAGACCTTGGCCAACTAGGGTTAACAATTTCTCACTGCGCGGCCATCGCCGCCAACTGCCCCTGTCGGGCTAGCCAATCTCACACAATCCAGCCAAGCTCACGCGCTTTGTCGTTCGCCGCTCGCCACGCTTGGAAGAAGAGGGCGAGTGCTCATCGACACAGCATCACTGCTGAGTCCAAGTCTGTCGTCGGGCGACCAAGGTCAATGAAGGCCAGATTTTGAGAACACGTTCATTACGATCACGCCTGCCGTAATGAGGGCGATGCCAATGAGTGCTGGTCCGTCCAGCGGCTGCTTAGCCCAGACCCAGGCAACGGCCGTTATCAGGACGATTCCCAATCCAGACCAGATGGCATAGACGATGCCGGTCGGCATCGCGCGAAGGGGGAACGCGAGAAGCCAGAAGGCGGCGACGAAGCAAAC
>JBAUEK010000133.1:0-8853 GCA_049678565.1 Methyloceanibacter sp.
TGACCCTTGCTCGATCATCGACGGTCGGGGGCAGCCCTTTGATTTTGGGACTGTTTCCAGCCCCGAGATAAAGCGGGCTGGTCCTGGCGAAGGCTTTATGCGGTCTCCCCGGCGCCTGGCGCGCGGCTGGGCCTGGGAAACCTTCCAGGAGGAATTGTCATGGAGGCCTCGGGCGGCGCGAGCCCGGAACTGATCTATTCGCTCCGCCGGGTCAGCGAGAGCGCGGCGCTAGCTGCGTTCAACTGGGTCGGGCGCGGCGATGGCATGGATGGCGGCCAGGCGGCGCTCGACGCCATGCTCGGCGCGCTTTCAGAGGTCGATATCGATGCCGTGGTGGTGATCGGCGAGGCGGGCAAGGGCGAGGCGCCGCAGCCCTCTCGCGGTGAACGCCTCGGGCGCCCCGGATCGACCTTCAAGGCCGACATCGCCGTGGATCCCGTCGAAGGCACGAGCTATCTCGCCAGGGGCCAGACCAATGCACTTGCGGTGCTCGCGGTCGCCCCGCGCGGTGCCATGATGAATCCGGCCCCGGCCTTCTATATGGAGAAATTCGTGGCCCCGGCTCCGGCGCGCGGCAAGATCGATCCCGCTTGGAGTACGGGGCGCAAGCTCAGGGTTCTCGCCCAGGCGCTCAACAAGGATGTCTCCCAACTCACCATCTATGTGCTGGAAAAGCCGCGCCATCGCGAGCTGATCGACGACATCATCAAAATCGGGGCGAGGGTTGCCCTCTATCCCGCCGGCGACGTGGCCGGGGCTCTGCTCGCGGCCATTCCGGGCTCTGGGATCGATGCCCTGATGGGAACCGGCGGCACCCCCGAGGGCATCATGTCCGCCTGCGCGGTGAGGGCCCTTGGCGGAGAATTCCTGGCGAGGATCGATCCCCAGCTCCACACCGAGGCCAAAGCGGTGCGGGAAGCCGGGATCAGCACCACGCGCTGGTACGCCCGCGATGAGCTGATTGCCTCCGACGATGTGTTTTTCTGCGCCACCGGCATCACCACGGGCTTGATGCTGGAGGGGGTGGAGCGCACCCAGACCCATTACAAGGTGCAGACCATGATGGTGGCCGGCGCTGTCGGCGAGCGGCAGGTTCTGACGTCGTATCTGCCGCGTGAGCGCTTGGACCGGGCGCGGGGGGTGGCGCGCGACGTGGCATAGTCTATGAGGGAAAGGAATGTGCGGTTGGGAGTAGGAAATGCCGAAGCGGGTTGACCATCCGATCATCCTTGGGATTGTTGGTGACTCGGCGTCGGGAAAGACGACGCTGACAGCGGGTATCGCCCAAATTCTGGGCGAAGAGCGCTGCACCGTGATTTGCACCGACAACTACCACCGGTTCGATCGTAGCGAGCGGGCGGCCAATGGCCTGTCCGCGATCGATCCGCGCGCGAACTATCTCGACGTCCTGGAACTCCATTTGCGGCACTTGCGCGAAGGCGACCCGATCCTGCATCCGATCTACGATCATCGAGACGGAACGTTTCGCCGGCCGCAATATGTGAAGCCCAAGGAGTTCGTGATCGCGGAAGGGTTGCTCGGCTACACGACGCGGGGCATGCGCGATTGCTACGATGTGAAGATCTATCTCGATCCGGAGGAGGACCTCCGCATCAAATGGAAGATCCACCGGGATACGACGAAGCGAGGCTATCGCCGGGACGAGGTGCTGGCGTCTCTCGAAAAGCGGAGAGAGGAGAGCCCCAGCTACATCCACCCGCAGCGCACTTTCGCCGACATGGTCATCCGCTTCCAGACACCGAAAAGTGCCAATGGCTCCGACACGCAGCTCGATGTGCGCCATCTATTACGCCCGACCTTGCCACACCCCGACTTCGCGCCGCTATTCGACGGTACCAGCAATGCGGGTCTGCACCTTGAGCTTGCACGCGACCGCGACGGCAAGCCGGTTGACGTACTCGAGATCAACGGCAATATCTCCGACCAGCGCGCCGAGCGTATCGAAGATCTGTTGTGGAACCTCATTCCGGAAGCCGGGCACTTACGCGATCAAGTCGGTCGCATCGATGTTGCCAATGGCGCCCGCCGGAGTCATCCACTAGCGCTTACGCAACTTCTCGTCGGCTATCACGCCGTCAAGGCTGCGATGGGCGTACGCGCTTACTAACGATCCTGGAGTCTGGGACAATCAATGGCTGAAGTTTTGCAGCAGGGACGGGCATTACCCCAAGCGACCCATAATGACATGGCCAACGCCATTCGCGCGCTGGCCATGGACGCGGTGCAGAAGGCCGAATCCGGCCATCCCGGCATGCCCATGGGCATGGCCGACGTGGGCACGGTGCTGTTCACGCGGTTCCTGAAATTCGATGCCGCCCATCCGGATTGGCCCGACCGCGACCGCTTCGTGCTCTCCGCCGGTCATGGCTCCATGCTGCTCTACGCCCTGCTTTTTCTCACCGGCGTGCCGGGCATCGACCTGGAGCAGTTGAAGCACTTCCGCCAGCTCGGCTCGCGCACCGCCGGTCATCCCGAATATGGCCACACCCCCGGCATCGAGACCACCACCGGCCCCTTGGGCCAGGGGCTCGGCAACGCGGTCGGCATGGCTTTGGCCGAGCGGCTGCTTAATCAGCGCTATGGCGATCAGATCGTAGACCACCACACCTATGCCCTCGCCGGCGATGGCTGCCTCATGGAGGGCATCAGCCATGAAGCAATCTCTCTTGCCGGTCATCTCAAGCTTGGCAAGCTGATCGTCCTCTTCGACGACAACCAGATCTCCATCGACGGCCCGACCAGCCTGTCGGTCTCGGATGACCAGCTCGAGCGCTTCAGCGCCTCGAACTGGCATGTGGCGCGGGTCGACGGTCACGATCCGGAGGCAGTCGCGCTTGCCATCGAGAATGCGCGGGCCGCGACCGACCGGCCGTCGCTGATCGCCTGCCGCACCATCATCGGCTTTGGCGCGCCGGAAAAGCAGGGTACGGCGGCGACCCATGGCTCGCCGCTCGGCGACAACGAGATTGCAGGCGCGCGGGAACGGCTCGGCTGGAGCCATGCGCCCTTCGAGCTGCCGAAGCCGGTCCTGGCGAGCTGGCGCGCGGCCGGTACCCGCCATGCCGGCACCTATGAGCGCTGGCAGGCCGCGGCTAAGCGGCTCGACGCCGAAGCTCGAGCTCATCTGACCGATCCGATCGACGCGGATGTGCGGGAAAAAATCGCGGCGGCCGTGACCGCGATCAAGGCCGATTTTGCCAGCGAGGGCGCGAAGCTCGCCACGCGGCAATCCTCGCAGAAGGTGATCGAGAAGCTGTTCCCAATCATCCCCGGCTTCATCGGCGGCTCCGCCGACCTCACCGGCTCCGTTGGCACCCTCACCAAGCTTCATAGCTTCGTCAAGCCGGGGGACTATTCCGGCAGCTATATCCATTACGGGGTGCGCGAGCACGGCATGGCCGCGGCCATGAACGGCATGGCGTTGCATGGCGGCATCGTTCCCTACGGTGGCACGTTCCTTGTCTTTTCCGATTATTGCCGGCCGTCGATCAGGCTCTCCGCCTTGATGGGCCAGCGCGTGATCTATGTGCTCACCCATGATTCCATCGGTCTTGGCGAGGACGGCCCTACCCATCAGCCGGTGGAGCAGCTGGCGGCTTTGCGCGCCATGCCCAATCTCAACGTGTTCCGCCCCGCCGATTCGGTCGAATGCGCCGAATGCTGGGAGATCGCGCTCGGCACCGAGGCGACCCCCTCGGCCCTCGCGCTCACCCGCCAAGGCCTGCCGCTGCTGCGGACCGCGCCCACCGGCGACAACCTTTCGGCCAAAGGTGGCTATGTTCTCATCGAACCCGAAGGGGACCGCGACGTCACCCTGATCGGCACCGGCTCCGAAGTGTCCCTGGCCGTGGCCACCGCGACGGCGTTGGGAGCGGAGGGGATCAAGGCTGCCGTAATTTCGATGCCGTGTTGGGAACTATTCGCCGCGCAAAGCCAAGCCTATCAAGACGAGGTCCTGGGCACCGCGCCCAGGGTCGCTGTGGAGGCCGGGGTCGAGTTCGGTTGGCAGAAATGGCTTGGCAGCGAGGGGGTTTTTGTGGGCATGCATGGTTTCGGGGCTTCTGCCCCGGCCCAGGAGCTCTATAAGCACTTCGGGATCACCGCGGAGGCGGTGCAAGCCGCCGCGCTTAGCCTTGTCTCTAGAAGGAAAAAGTGAGGAGAAATGTCGAATAAGCGCGTCGCCATCAACGGCTTCGGCAGGATCGGCCGGCTTACGCTCCGGGCCTTCCTCGAAGCGGGTCGCAAGGACCTCGATTTCGTGGCGATCAACGATCTCGGTTCCGCGGAGATGAATGCCCATTTGCTTGAATTTGACAGCGTGCACGGACGCTTCGCCGGCAAGGTGAGCGCCGCCAACGGACATCTGAAGGCCGACGGCCACTCCCTGGCGGTGCTGTCTGAGGCCAATCCCGAGCAGCTGCCCTGGCGCGATCTCGGCGTCGACATCGTCATGGAATGCACCGGTCGCTTCGCCGAGCGCAAGGGCGCGGCCAAGCATCTGACCGCGGGCGCCAAGCGCGTGCTCGTGTCGGCGCCTTGCACGGGCGCTGACCTGACCGTGGTCTACGGCATCAACGACGAGAATTTGACCCAGGAGCACCACGTCGTCTCGAATGCCTCCTGCACCACCAATTGTCTGGCGCCGATTGCAAGCGTGCTCAACAAGGCCGTCGGCATTCGCCATGGCTATATGACCACCATCCACGCCTATACCGGCGACCAGAGGACGATCGACACGCTGCACAAGGACCCCTATCGGGCGCGCGCGGCCGCGGTGAACCTCATTCCGAGCTCTACCGGCGCCGCCAAGGCGGTGGCCCTCGTGCTTCCGGAATTGGAGGGTAAGCTCGATGGCGCCTCGGTTCGGGTTCCGGTGGCGAATGTGAGCTTGATCGACCTCACCTTCAGCTCCTCCCGGCCGACCAGTGTCGAGGAGATCAATGCCGCGATGACCGAAGCCGCCGAGGGTCCGCTCAAGGGCATTCTCGGCGTGAATTCGAAGCCCCTGGTGTCATCCGACTTCAATCACGACCCCCTAAGCTCGATCTTCGATCTCAATGGCACCCAGGTCGTGGACGGCACCTTCTGCCGGGTGGTGGCCTGGTACGACAATGAATGGGGCTTTTCCAATCGCATGAGCGATACCGCAGTTGTCATGAGTAGGCTGATATGAATGGATTCAACACTGCAATGATCCAACCGGAGGCCGGCATGCAAGGCGCCAAGGTTGATTTTTCCAGGATCCGCACCATTGATGGCCTCGACGTCAACGGCAAGCGCGTGCTCATCCGCGTCGATTTCAACGTGCCGGTCCAGGACGGGGTCGTCGGCGACACGACGCGCATCGAGCGCGTCTTGCCGACGATCAAGAAGCTGTTGGCCGGAGGCGCCAAGGTGATCGTGCTGTCGCATTTGGGACGTCCCAAAACCGTGACGATGACCGACACCACGCTGAAGCCGATAGCCGATAAGATCGCGGAACTCATGCCGGGCACCAAGGTCGACTTCATCGGCGATTGCGTTGGCGCCGAGACTAGGCGTGGCGTTGAAGCGCTTCAGTCGGGTGAGATCGCCGTGCTCGAAAATCTTCGTTACAACGACGGCGAGAAGAAAAACGATCCGGCCTTCGCCAAAGAGCTGGCCGCGCTCGGCGACATCTATGTCGACGACGCCTTTTCCGCCACGCATCGCGCCCACGCTTCGGTCGAGGCGATCACCCATTTCCTGCCCTCTTATGCCGGGCTGCTGATGATGGCCGAGATTAGGGCGCTCGAGCGCGCGGTCGAGCATCCCGAGCGGCCGGTCATGGCCATTGCCGGCGGGTCGAAGGTCTCCACCAAGATTCAGGTGCTCACGAATCTGACGGCCAGGATGGACCAGCTGGTTCTTGCCGGCGGCATGGCGAGCACCTTCCTCTACGCCCAAGGGGTGGAGATCGGGAAATCGCTGTGCCAGCCCGAGGCCGTGCCGATCGTCAAGGAGATCATGGCGCGGGCCGCGCAGCATGGTTGCGAGATCGTGCTCCCCCACGACCTCATTGTGGCCAAGGGCCTTAAATCCGGCGCCGAATGGCACGTCTGCGAAGTCGGGAATATCCCTGCCGATGAGATGATCGTCGATATGGGGCCGAAATCCGTGGCCGATCTCAAGCGTCGCTTCGGCGAAATCAAGACGCTGCTGTGGAACGGTCCGGTGGGCGCCTTCGAATATGCGCCCTTTGGTGACGGCACTTTCGATCTGATGCGCGAGGCCGCGCGGCTGGCGCGAGAGGGCAAGCTTGCCGCCATCGCTGGGGGTGGCGACACGGTCGCGGCGCTGAATATTGCCGGCCTGGGCCAGGATTTCACCTATGTCTCGACCGCCGGCGGCGCCTTTCTCGAATGGCTCGAAGGCAAGACCTTGCCGGGCGTGGCGGCACTGGCGGCGGGCGATTAACGGAGCCCGCAACCAGCGCTCGCGCAGCCAGGCGGCCGAGACGGCTAGTCGAAGGCCGTAACCTTCGCTACACCTCCCATGCCTATGCTTCCGGTCTGCCGGAGGGACTAGCTGCTATAGCGGTGCTCCCAGGCGGCAATCGGCAGGCGAGACTGCTTTTTCGGGAAGAGGTTCCACATGGCGAAGGGTTCGGCACCAGGCGATATCATCATCGCTCCATCCATACTCTCGGCCGACTTCGCGCGGCTGGGCGAGGAGGTGCGCGCCATCGACGCGGCTGGCTGCGACTGGATCCATGTCGACGTGATGGACGGCCACTTCGTGCCGAACATCACCATCGGCCCCGATGTGGTCAAGGCGCTGCGTCCTCACTCGAAGAAAATCTTCGACGTGCATCTGATGATCGCGCCTTGCGATCCTTTCATCGAAGCCTTCGCCAAGGCAGGCTCGGATATCATCACGGTTCATGCCGAAGCTGGCCCGCATCTCGACCGCTCGCTCCAGCTCATACGCGGGCTCGGCAAGCAGGCGGGCGTGAGCCTTACACCCGCCACCCATGAATCGGTGATCGAGCATGTACTCGACAAACTGGATCTCATTCTGGTGATGACGGTGAACCCCGGCTTTGGCGGCCAGGACTTCATTCCGGCGCAGGTCGAGAAGATCAGGAATATCCGGCGCATGATCGGAGCCCGGCCGATCCAGCTTGAGGTCGATGGCGGCATTAATGCGAGCACGGTGGCGCTCGTGGCCGAGGCGGGTGCCAATGTCATGGTCGCCGGCTCCGGCGTGTTCAAAGGCGGGAAATACGCCGACAACATCGCCGCGATCCGCGCCAAGGCCGAGCGGGCCCGTGCCACTGCCTGATGGCTTCCGATTCGCCTCGCCGCGCCGTCGTCTTCGATCTCGACGGCACCCTCGCCGATACCGTGCTCGACCTCGCTTCGGCGCTGAACCGAACCCTGGCCGAGCTTGATCTTCCGCCGCATTCTGCCGCGGCCCTGCGTGGCATGGTCGGCGGTGGGCTCGGCAAGCTTCTCGATCGTGGGCTCGCCGCCCATGGCGCAAGCCTCGAACAGGAGGCGAGAGACGAAGCGCTGGCCAGGCTGGTTGCGCTCTACGCCGCCAATCCGGCCCGGTTGTCACGCCTCTATCCGGGCGCTGCGAGCGCGCTTCGCGCTTTGCGCCAAGCCGGCACTCGTTGCGGCCTCTGCACCAACAAGCCCGAACCGATTGCCCGCGACCTGGTACGGGCCTTGGGCGTCGCCGGCGCCTTCGATTGCATCCTCGGCGGCGAGGCCGGATTTCCGAAAAAGCCCGATCCGGCAGGCGTCAGGCATGTGGTGGCCGAGCTTGGTGCCGAGCCCGCAACCACAATCATGGTCGGCGACAGCAACACCGATTTGCGGACGGCGCGCGCGGCCGGTCTCGCCGGCATCGTGCTCGTCTCCTATGGCTATACGACCACCGCGGCGCATGCGCTCGGCGCCGACCTGGTGATCGACAGCTTGGAGGAGCTGCCCGAGGCGCTTCTCGCTCTCCGCTTCACGCCAATGCCACGCGAGCTGACGCTAAAGTGAACCCCAAGGCCTTGCGAGGGGACCATAATCCACCATGGTGAGGGCAGGCCGAGCCACGTGTCTTGAGCCTGAGGCGCCGCCGCCTTCCTCCAACACCGCTTGAGCACCACTGATGACCGTCACCTATTTCGGAGCGCTGATCGCCGGGCTGTTGAGCTTCCTGTCGCCTTGCGTGCTGCCGCTGGTGCCGCCTTACCTGTGCTTCCTGGGTGGCGCCACCTTCGATCAGCTCTCAGGCGAGGACGAGACGCCGCGCCACGTCTATGTGACCATCGTGCTCTCGTCGGTGGCCTTCGTGCTCGGCTTCACCACCGTGTTCGTCGCGCTTGGCGCCACCGCCACCGTCGTCGGTCAATTGCTGATCGCCAATTTCGCTATTCTCAGCAAGATCGCGGGAATCATCATCATCATCGCCGGCCTGCATTTTCTCGGCGTGATCCACATTCCGATCCTGCACCGCGAGGCGCGCTACCATGCCGAGGAGCGGCCCGCGGGGCTGCTTGGCGCCTATCTGATCGGTCTCGCCTTCGCCTTTGGCTGGACGCCCTGCATCGGACCGGTGCTGGGTGCCATCCTCGCCATCGCCGCAGGCGAGGACTCGGTGCGTCAGGGCGTGAGCCTTCTCCTCGTCTATTCCCTTGGCTTGGGTATTCCCTTCATCGCCGCGGCGCTGGCCATCAGGCCCTTCCTGAACCTGATGCAGCGTTTCCGCCCCCATCTGGCAACGATCGAGAAGATCATGGGCGCCTTTCTCGTGCTGACCGGCATCCTCTTCCTCACCAATGCCATGACCCTGATCTCGATCTGGATGCTTGAG
>JBAUEK010000134.1:0-18432 GCA_049678565.1 Methyloceanibacter sp.
GCCAAGGCGGCATCTATGCGCGGCTGGCCGAGCTCCAATTCGCCACCGACGCGGCCTGAGCCTCGTCAGTCCTCATGCGGTCCGAGATGCGCGGCGAGACCCTCAAGCGGGGCATCGTGCACGCCCGCCTCCCGCAAATGGCGGAGCGTCCGCATCACATATTCGACATTGCCGCCGGCCTGGCCCTTACCGCTCTGGATGATGCGGATTTGCGCCTCGAGCGACAGCCTGCCGGCATATTGATCGTGGCGCCGGTCGACGAGATAGCACAGCGCCCGCATCGCCCGGCCCGAGCCATCGAGCAGGCGCACCGGGCGGCGCGCCTCGACATAGACATCGGTGACCTGCTCGCGCTCGCGCAGATAGGCCACGGTCTCCGCCTCGGCCCCAGCGGCCACGCGAAAGGCGACGCCGCGGCAGGCGCCGCCGCGATCGAGCCCAAGCACGAGGCCGGGCTCGGCATGCGTGCCGCGATGGACGATGGAATAGACGCAGAGCGCGCGGTGGGCGCCTTTGAGCAGCGCCGGAGCCGTCTCGCTGAAGGGGAAACCCGGCCGCCACATCAGCGAGCCATAACCGAACACCCAAAGCTCAGCCATGCAGCGCTCCGTCCCGACCTTGAGCCCTAAATGTCGTGAGCGTGCTACCTCCTCAGCAGATCGGCAGAGACAACCACGACGGTCTCATCGCCGTGATTCTGCCACCAGTGGGCTAGATCCGGTGTCTCGGCCACCACGTCGCTCGGCTTATGCGTGACCGGTACGGCGCAATTCGACGCGTATTCGGTGAACTCGCCTTCGATAATGTAGACGATCGCCGGCCGGTCGGCATGGCTGTGCCACGGGACGACTGCGCCCGGCTCAACCGTGAGCGTGCGCATGCGGAAGAAGCGGTTCTTGATATTGAAGGGTTCGTTGGCAATCTCGACCGAGGCGATAGTCTTGTCGACGATGCCGGTGGTTTCCAGAGCCGCTCCGTCCCAGATCTTGTCGGTCGGCGCGGCGCGGACGTTGGCCTTCTTGTGCTCGGGCGGACATTCGGCGGCGCCGGCGGCCGAGCCTAAGACAAGGCCCGCGATCAAGAGGCTCCGGCCAAGCAGACCGTTTGCGTTGAGGTAGACCATCTCAATAAGCTCCCTTTACATCGTCGAGGCGATATTGACCCCCCGCGGGAGGGAGCGGCAAGCCCCGAAACCCGTCCGGTGCCTGAGCCGCTGCGAAGGGGGACGTCGGCGCTAGCGGTTCAATCGTCGCCGCCATGCCTCCGCCCGAAATCGGCTTCATCCGTCTCCTGCCCGGCCTCGATGATGCCGCGGCGGATGGCGCGGGTGCGGGTGAACAGCTCCTCAAGCGCCTTGCCGTCGTCCCAACGGATCATGCGCTGCAGCGCCGCCAAATCCTCGGAGAAGCGGCCGAGCATCTCCAGCACCGCTTCCTTGTTGTTGAGGAACACGTCGCGCCACATCACCGGATCGGAGGCGGCGATGCGGGTGAAATCGCGGAAGCCGCCGGCCGAGAATTTGATCACCTCCGACTGGGTCACGTTCTCGACGTCGTAGGCGGTGCCGACGATGTTGTAGGCAATCAAATGCGGAATGTGACTGGTGATGGCGAGCACGATGTCATGATGCTCCGGCGTCATGGTCTCGACCTTGGCGCCGAGCAGGCGCCAGAACGCCGCGAGCTTGTCCACCGCCTGCGGGTCGGTGCCTTCAGGCGGCGTCAGGATGCACCAGCGGTTCTCGAACAGCTCGGCAAAGCCGGCATCGGGACCGGAATGCTCGGTGCCGGCCACCGGATGGGCCGGGACGAAATGAACATTGCTTGGCAGATGCGGGCCCATGTCGCGCACGACCGAGTTCTTCACCGAGCCCACATCCGAAACGATGGCGTCGGCCTTGAGATGCGGGCCGATCTCCTTGGCCACGGCGCCGCAAACCCCGACCGGAACGCAGACAATGACGAGGTCAGCGCCTTCCACCGCGTCGGCGTTGGTATCGGTCACTCTATCGGCGAGGCCCAGCTCGACCACGCGCTTGCGCGTCTGCGGTGAATGCGCGGACGCCACGATCGAGCCTACCGCGCCTTGGGCGCGTGCTGCCCTGGCGATGGACGAGCCGATCAGACCGAGGCCGATGATGGCGATCTTGTCGAACAGCGGCTCGGTCATTGGGCCACGCCGCTTCCGCCCGTGAAGGCTTCAAGCGCCTCGATCACGGCGCGATTGTCGTCTTCGGTGCCGATGGTCAGGCGCAACGCATCGGGAAAACCATATTCCTCGACCCGCCGCAGAATGATCCGCCGCGAGTGGAGAAATTTATCGGCCTCGGGCGCAGAGTGACCATTGACCTTGGGGAAGTGGACCAGGAGGAAGTTCGCGGCGCTCGGGGTCACCATCAGGCCAAGCGCGGAGAGCGCCTCGGCCATGCGGCCGAGCCAGATCTCGTTGTGCTCGGCCGAGCGCGCCACGCTGGCACGGTCTTGCAGCGCGGCGACACCGGCGGCGATGGCGGGGCCGGAGACGTTGAACGGCCCTCTGATGCGGTTCAGCGCATCGGCGATCGCCTCCGGGCAATAGGCCCAGCCAATCCGGAGCGAGGCCAAGCCATAGATCTTGGAGAAGGTGCGCGTCATCACCGTGTTGTGCGTCGTCGCCACCAGCTCGATCCCGGACTCATAGTCGTTGGCCCGCACATATTCGGCGTAAGCCGCGTCGAGCACGAGCAGCACCGTCTCGGGCAAGCCGGCGCGCAAGCGCTTCACCTCGTCGAAACCGAGATAGGTTCCGGTCGGGTTGTTGGGATTGGCGAGGAACACCACCCGCGTCGCCGGGCTCACGCAGCCAAGAATGGCGTCGACATCGGCGGTCAGCGCCGTCTCCGGCGCCGCCACCGGCGTCGCGCCCATGGCCAGAATGGCGATGCGGTAGACGAGGAATCCGTGCCTGGAGTAGATCGCCTCGTCGCCGGGGCCGAGATAGGCCGCCGCGAGCAGGTTCAGCAGCTCGTCCGAGCCGGCGCCGCAGACGATGCGGGCGGGATCGAGCCCATAAAGCTTGCCAATCGCCTCTCTTAAGGGCCTGGCCGAGCCGTCGGGGTAGCGGGACAGGTTCGCACCCGCGGCGAGATAGGCTTCGACCGCCTTGGGGCTCGGGCCGAACGGCGTCTCGTTGGAGGAGAGCTTGATCGCGGGTCCGCCGCCTTCCAGCGCGCTCCTCCCCGGCACATAGGGCGCGATGTCGAGGATGCCTTCCCGAGGGCGCAAGGCCCGCTTCGCGGTCATTCCTGTCTCTCCTGGTTTAGCTTGCGGGCGTGACCTTCGCGCCCGCCCGGCGCGGGGCCTCTCATAGGACCTTTACTTAAGCGAAAGCAAAGAAAACATTGACTTTCCACGGTAAGCTCCTAGCTAACGCCGAATTGTAAACTGTCGAGGTAAACAGGGCCTCATGGTGGAGTGAATATCCAGCGAGCTATGAGCGAAGCCCCGACATCACAGGCCTTTTTGGACCATTCCGTCCGGCTGGCGCAGGTCGCCAATCCGCAGAGCGAGATCGTGCATTTCGGCGCCGATCAGGCCCTCCAGCTCGATTGCGGGGTGAAGCTCGGGCCTTACTCCGTGGCCTATCAGACCTACGGCAGCCTTAATGCCGACAAGTCGAACCTCGTGCTCGTCTGTCATGCGCTGACCGGCGACCAGCATGTCAGCAACATCCATCCCGTCACCGGCAAGCCCGGCTGGTGGGAGATCATGGTTGGCCCGGACAAGCCGATCGACACCAATCGCTTCTTCGTGCTGTGCCCGAATGTGATCGGCGGCTGCATGGGCTCGACCGGCCCGAGTTCGATCAACCCGGCAACGGGGCGGCCTTACGGGCTCGATTTCCCGGTCATCACCATCGGCGACATGGTGCGGGCGCAGGCGCAGCTGCTCGAACATCTCGGCATCCCCGACGTGCTGTGCGTGCTTGGCGGCTCCATGGGCGGCATGCAGGTGCTGGAATGGGCCTCGACCTATAAGGATCGCGTGTTCTCAGCTGTGCCGATCGCCTGCGCCGCGCGCCATTCCTCCCAGAACATCGCTTTTCACGAGGTCGGGCGCCAAGCCGTGATGGCCGACCCGGATTGGTGCCAGGGACGCTATCTCGACGAAGACACGAGCCCTCGCAAAGGGCTCGCTGTCGCGCGCATGGCCGCGCATATCACCTATCTGTCGGATGATGCGCTGCACACCAAATTCGGCCGCAACCTCCAGGATCGGGACAAGGTCACCTTCGGCTTCGACGCCGATTTCCAGGTGGAGAGCTATCTGCGCCATCAAGGCTTGAGCTTTGTCGACCGTTTCGACGCGAACTCCTATCTCTACATCACGCGCGCCATGGATTATTTCGATCTCGCCGCCGATCATGGCGGCGTGCTCGCCAACGCCTTTCGGGGGACGCCAACGCGCTTCTGTCTCGTCTCCTTCACCAGCGACTGGCTGTTCCCGACCGAAGAGAGCCGGGAGGTCGTGCATGCGCTGAACGCGGTCGCCGCCAATGTCAGCTTCGTCGAGCTCGAGACCGCGGCCGGTCACGATTCCTTCCTGCTGCATGAGCCGGAGCTGTTCGATACCATCCGCGGCTTCCTCAACGCCGCTGCGAGGCACCGGGGCATAGTGGAGGCGGAAGGGTGGCTGCCATGAACATCTCGGTCCCGCCGCATGCCGTGCGCGCCACCGATACCGCGCGCGTCGACCTGCTGTTCATCGCCGACCTGGTGGAACCGGGATCGCGCGTGCTCGATATTGGCTGCGGCGACGGTACCTTGCTGCGCCTACTTGGTTCGCGCCGCAACGTCGATGGCCGTGGCATCGAGCTGAGCCAGGCGGGGGTGAATTCCTGCGTGGCGCAAGGCCTGGCCGTGATCCAGGGTGACGCCGATGCCGACCTTGCCTATTACCCCGACCTCGCTTTCGACTATGTGATCCTGAGCCAGACCTTGCAGGCGACCTACTCACCGCGCCAGGTGCTGGAGCAGCTTCTGCGCATCGGGCACCGCGCCATCGTGTCCTTCCCCAATTTCGGCCATTGGCGCGTGCGGACGCAGCTTCTCTTCGGCGGCAAGATGCCGAAGACCGACAATCTGCCCGAGAGCTGGTACGACACGCCGAACATCCATCTTTGCACCATCAAGGATTTCCTCGATCTGTGCCGCGATGCCGGCGCCAAGGTCGACCGCGCCGTGGCCCTCAACGCCTATGGTTCGAGGCTCGGCGTCTCCATGCCGCTGTTCATGCAGAATCTGTTCGGCGAGCAGGCGGTGTTTCTGCTGTCGCGCTGACTCTGGGTGTGACGCCGGCGGGGACCGGCACCACGCGCCGGCGCGTCTTCCGGCTCTCTTTCACCGGCACGCCGCCATAGAGCTGCTTGCTCGCTTCGACGATGAGCACGCCGGAGAAGGCCGGCCACAGCACGAGCCCGAGGCGCTCCCAGAACACCGGCCATTTGAGCAGGATGCGCCAAGAGAACGGGGGCATGTAGAGCGCGTGCTGCCATTGCTCCGGCGTGAACATCGCCTCCCGCAACAGGGTGGTGAGCTGGGAGCGGCTGAACGGGCGCCCGTGGCCGAAGGGGGTCGAGTCGAATTGCGCCCATAGCCCGCGGCGGTTGGGCACGATCAGCAGCATCCGGCCATCCGGCGCCAGCACCCGCCACAGCTCCCGCAACAGCGGCCGCGTCCGCTCGCTCCATTCGAGCATATGCACCAGGAGAATGCGATCGGCGCTTTCGTCCGCGAGCGGGAGCTCGGTCTCATCGACAACTACGCTCAAGCCCTTGACCTGGTTCGGCCAGGCGATGACGCCGAGCTCGGCCGGCATCAGCGCGCCGAGGGGGCAGGCGTCGGCTCGGAAGGCACCGAGATAGGGCGTGGCAAAGCCGAGGCCGAACAGACTCTGGCCTTGCACATTGCCCCAGCGCGCCCGCAGCCGCGCTCCGAGCAGCCGCCGCACCACAAGCCCAAGCGGAGAGGCGTAGAAATCCTTCAGATTGATGGCGTCGAGATGCATCGCGGCGTCTTGCTTGTCGTCCGTGAAAATGCGGGTGCCTGTTGCCGGCGCGGCAGCATACACTCTGATCAAGCGTAAGTGACCGGTTCGATTGCGCCTCCATTTCACTCCGGTTCGAGGAGGTGCTACGCTCCCGCTTCACACTCACAACGCGGGTAAACCTAGCGATGGCTCGACTCGACGTTCACCAGTTTTCGGCGCGTGGCGACAATTACGGCGTGCTGATCCACGATGCCGAAACCGGGGCAACGGCCTCGATCGACGCGCCCGACGCCGAAGCGATCCTCGCCGCTCTGCATGAGACAGGCTGGGGGCTGACCCATATTCTCATCACCCATCATCACCACGACCACACCGCCGGCAATGAGGTGCTGAAGCGGATGACCGGCTGCACCATCGTCGGTCCGGCGGCGGAGGCGCGAAGCATTCCCGGCATCGATGTCGAAGTGAGCGAAGGCGACAGCGTCGCGGTGGGCAACGCCAGGGCGCTGGTGATCGAAACCCCCGGCCACACGCGCGGTCATGTCAGCTATTTCCTTCCCGAGGATGGCATCGCCTTTGTCGGCGACACCATGTTCTCGGTCGGCTGCGGCAAGCTGCTCGAGGGCGACGCCAAGACGATGTGGAATTCGCTGCAAAAGCTGATGGCGCTACCGCCAGAGACCGCGATCTATTGCGGACATGAATATACCGGAGCCAATACGCGCTTCGCGCTGACGGTCGAGCCGGGCAACACGGCGCTTCGGGCCCGCGCGGCGGAAGTCGCCACGCTCACCGAGAAGGGCGAGCCCTCGCTCCCGAGCACGATCGCCCGGGAGCTCGCCACCAATCCCTTCCTCCGCCCGTCGAGCCCCGAGATCCAGAAGCGGCTCGGCATGGAAGGCAGGGAGCTGTGGGAGATTTTCGGAGAGACGCGGAAGCGCAAGGACAAGTTCTAAGCGTGACCGGGGCGCTGACCGCGGACGAGCTGATCGCGGCGTTCGAGCTGAAGCCGCATCCGGAGGGTGGCTATTTCCGCGAGACCTTCCGCGACGAGGCCGGGCATCGGGACCGGGCCCATTCGACCGCCATCCTCTATCTGTTGCGGGCGGGCGAGGTATCGCGCTGGCATCGCGTTGACGCGGCCGAGATGTGGCATTGGTATGGGGGCGCGCCGCTTCTGCTCGAGGTCAAGCAGGGCGAAACGCGGCACGAGCATCGCCTCGGCCCCGACTGGCTCCAGGGCGAGCATCCGCAGGTACTGGTGCCTGCTTTGGCCTGGCAGACCGCGCGCAGCCTCGGGGGCTGGACGCTGCTTGGCTGCACCGTGGCGCCCGGTTTCGACTTTGCCGGCTTCGAACTCGCGCCTGACGGCTTCGAGCCCTAACCCCCCTTTGGTCATTGCCGGGCTTGACCCGACAATCCATTCCACTGGCTTCTCATTTCGCCCAAGGTAACGGCCTGGATGCCCGGATCAAGTCCGGGCATGACGAAAGGAATGGTGAGACCTCAATCCATGAACTGGCCGCCATTGATGGTGAGGGTCGAGCCGGTGATCCAGGCGCCCTCATCGGCGGCGAGGAACACAGCGCAACGGGCGACTTCCTCGGCCTCGCCCAGGCGTCCGACCGGGATCTGGCCGACGATGGCCTTCATCACATCCTCGGAGACGCCTGAGAGCAGGTCCGTCTTGACGTAGCCGGGGGCAATGGCGTTCACGGTGATGCCCTTGCGGGCGCTTTCAAGCGCCAGCGCCCGGGTGAAGCCGATCACGCCGGCCTTGGCCGAGCAATAATTGACGAGGCCGAGCTGGCCCTTCTGCCCGTTGATGGAGGAAATGTTGATGACACGGCCGAAGCCCCGCTCACGCATGCCGTTGATCACCGGACGGGTCATATTGAACAGCGAGCCGAGATTGGTGCGCATCACCTCCGACCATTGCTCATGCGTCATCTTCTGCAGCATGGCGTCGCGCGAGATGCCGGCATTATTGACCAGCACCTCGATCGGGCCGACCTCGTTCTCGACATTGATGATGCCCTGCTCGCAGGCCGTGTAGTCGGAGACGTCCCATTTATAGACCGGGATGCCGGTCTCCTTCTTGAAGGCCTTGGCCGCGTCGTCATTGCCGCCGTAATTGGCGGCGACGTTGTAGCCCGCCTGCTTCAGAGCCTTGCAGATGGCGGCGCCGATGCCGCGCGTTCCTCCGGTGACGAGAGCAACTCTCCCCATGTGCATTACCTCCCTTTAGGCGCTCTTGCGGCGCCTCCACTCCGAGCCAAACATGGCCGCGCGGCCGGGTTCGCCGGCGCGGGGCCCCCTACACCTTACAATCCGCTTTAGTCGCGCTCGACGCACATGGCGATGCCCATGCCGCCGCCGATGCACAACGTGGCGAGACCTTTCTTCGCGTTCCGGCGCTGCATTTCGTGCAACAGCGTGGTGAGAACGCGCGCGCCCGAAGCGCCGATCGGATGGCCGATGGCGATGGCGCCGCCATTGACGTTGACCTTGTCGGTATCCCAGCCGAGGTCCTTGTTCACGGCGCAAGCCTGCGCGGCGAAGGCCTCGTTAGCCTCGATCAAATCGAGATCCTGCGCCGACCAACCGGCCTTTTCCAGCGCGCGGCGCGAGGCGGGAATGGGGCCGGACCCCATGACCGCGGGCTCGACCCCGGCTTGCGCCCAGGAGGCGATGCGGGCGAGCGGCTTGAGCTTGCGCTTCTTCGCCTCCTTGGCGGTCATCAGCACGACCACCGCGGCGCCGTCATTGATGCCGGAGGCGTTGCCGGCAGTGACCGATCCCTCCTTGTCGAAGGCAGGCCGGAGCTTGGCCAAATCCTCATATTTGGCGCCTTCGCGAATATACTCGTCCTCGCTCACCACGGTCTCGCCCTTGCGGGTCTTGATGGTCACGGGCACGATCTCGTCCTTGAACTTGCCGCCCTTCTTCGCCGCCTCGGCCTTGTTCTGCGAGGCGACGGCGAAGCGGTCCTGGTCCTCGCGCATGATCTGCCATTGGCGGGCGACATTCTCCGCCGTGACGCCCATGTGATAGCCGTGGAAGGCGTCCCACAGACCGTCCTTGATCATGGTGTCGATCAGATCGAGATTGCCCATCTTGGTGCCATTGCGCAGATGCCCGGCGTGGACGGACTGGCTCATGCTCTCCTGGCCGCCGGCAATGACGATGTCGGCATCGCCACTTCTGATCTGCTGGGCGCCGGTGACGACGGCGCGCAAGCCCGAACCGCAGACCTGATTCAGGCCCCAGGCGGGAGTGTCGACGGGGATGCCGGCGCCCATCGCGGCCTGGCGCGCGGGATTCTGTCCTTGGGCGGCAGTGAGAACCTGGCCGAGAATCACTTCATCGACGTCGCCGGGTTCGATCCCGGCCCGCGTCATCGCCGCCCCAATCGCGACCTGTCCGAGGTAATGCGCCGGGACGCTCGAAAGCGACCCATTGAACGCCCCGACAGGGGTGCGTGCCGCAGCGACTATGACGATGTCTTCGTCTTTCATTCCCAATCTCCCACTTAGCCAATGACTTAAGGCTATAGCCTAGTGGCTGTCGCGCGTGAAGCCCACGGCTTGACCCTCTCTTTGGGTGGGGCAAAGCCTCTGGTGCTGTGCACAAGGAACGTGGTAGTGATTTCGCAGTTGCGGCATGGGTTGCCTTGGCTAATGGAGCCGAAGGCTAGGGAGTTAAGACGCACGTGGCACGCGACGCGAAGCAAGAGAACCGACCGGTCATCGTCAAGAAATACGCTAACCGGCGGCTCTACAATACTGACACGAGCACCTATGTGACGCTGGAGGACCTTGCCGGGATGGTCAGGTCCGAACGGGACTTCGTCGTCTACGACGCCAAGACGGGCGAGGACCTCACCCATGCCGTGCTGACCCAGATCATCGTCGAGCAGGAAAGCCGCGGCACGAACCTGCTTCCGATCGGCTTCTTGCGACAGCTCATTCGTTTTTATGGCGATAGCATGCAGAGGCTGGTGCCCAGCTATCTGGAGTTCAGCCTCGACTCGCTCACGCGCCAGCAGGAGCAATATCGCCGCCGGTTCTCCCATAGCTTCGGCACGGCGGCGTTCGACGCGATGCAAGAGCAGGTGCGCAAGAATTTCGATACCTTCGAGCGTGCGCTTGGCCTGTTCAGCCCCTTCTCGGGAGGGGCGGCGGGCGAGACCAAGAACGATCACGCGGCTGTGGCCGCGGGGGTGAACGCAGCGCCCAAATCCCCGGCCGGCGACGACGAGATCGCGAATCTGAAGGCCGAGCTGTCGGCCATGCAGGAGCGGCTCGAGCAGCTCTCGCGCCGCTAAGGGCAGCGCCCCTCAGCCCCTCGAATTCGGATCTAGTGGTCGCCGACGCTGTAATCCCGGCGCGCGGCGCGGATCGTCGCCGAGAAGCCGGCGATGACGTCGATCAGGGCCGTGAGGGTGATCAGGAAGAACAGCGATGTCGCCGCGGGTTGCCAAATCAGGAACAGGATCAGGCAGGCGACGAACACGATCATGGCGAGCGCGTGGTCGACGACCGAATTGCCGCCGGTACGGGTCGATTTGAGGATTTCGAAGAAAAGCACGAACAGGGCGACGGTCAGCAGCATGTCGCTCAAGGTGATTTGCCACACTCCGCCCGACGGCATGGTGGGCGAGAAACGGGGCAGGTTGAAGTCGGCGCCGGCCCAGGCAAAGGCGACATAAGCGATCATGACAAAGGCGAGCAGCGGAACAGCCGAGAGAAAGCTCGTCCGCTGAACGTAGCTGACGCCCCTGCTCTCGGGCGGTTCCACCATCACCATCGCCGTGTTTGGTTCCTGTCCTCGACCGGACCCGCGTCGGGCAACTCTCGCCTAATCAAGCGTCTTCCTTGACGGAGAGCACCTGACGGCCCCGATATTTGCCGGATTTGAGATCGATATGATGCGGCCGGCGAAGTTCGCCGGAATCCTTGTCCTCGACGTAAGTGGGCGCGCCGAGCGCATCATGCGCCCGCCTGTTGCCCCGCTTCATGCGCGAGGTTTTTCTCTTGGGTACAGCCATCGTCCAACCTTCTTGGATAAATGCGGAGAGTCCGCAGCAGTTCCGCGTGAGCGCCCTTATAGTGGCTAACCCCGGCCCTGGCCAGAGGCCCGGCCGCAGGATTTCGCGGTCAGGATTGGGGCAGCGCGCAGGCCGAGCGCGAAGCGAGAACCGGCATTCTGGTTCCGATCGACCGGGCGATCCTCTGCATGCGCGCACTCGGTTTTGAAGGATTGCGCAGGCGGGGCGACGGCAGCGCGGCGGCGAGCAGAAGCGCCTCGCGCCGGGTCAGCGCGGCAGCGCTTTTGTGAAAATAATGCCGGCTCGCGGCCTCCGCCCCGAAGATGCCCGGGCCCCATTGCGCGATATTCAGATAGACCTCGATCACGCGCTCCTTGGGCCAGAATAGGGTGAGGAGATAGGCCAGCGGCACCTCCAGCACCTTGCGCACATAGCTTCGGCGCGTCCACAGATAGAGGTTCTTCGCCGTCTGCATCGGGATGGTGCTGGCGCCGCGTATACTGCGCTTGCGTCTCTTGGCTTCCTCCACCGCGTCCCTGACCGCGGCCCAATCGACGCCCCAATGGTCGCAAAAGCGGCCGTCCTCGCTCGCAACCACGGCTAGGGGAAGTTGGCGCGAGATGCTTTCCAGCGGCACCCATCGGTGCTTCAAGGTCACGCCTCTCAGCTTCTCGACGACCATCACCGGGGTGATGGGGGGGTTGACGAAGCGGAAGGCGATCACCGAGAGGAGCAGGGCGGCAAGGACGAGCAGAACCGCAACCGCCAGACGCCTGAGCCAGGGATGTCGGGATTTGACCTTGTCGCGCGCGCCCATCGTTGCCTGAATCGCCATGCTGCGGGGCGTTGTACCCTCCGGTTGCCGTCTGGAGCAACGTGGTATTAGGGTCTATCGCCAACTCTCCGCAATCTCGCCCCCGCCCCTCATCAAACATGGCCATCATTCAAGAGCTCGAGCGCATCGCCAAAATCGTCGAAGCGCGCCTCGATGGACTGTTGCAGCCGGAGCCCGTGCCATCAGGCCAGGCGCGGCTGATCGAAGCCATGCGCTATGCGGTGCTTGGCGGCGGCAAACGTCTGCGCCCGTTCCTGCTGGTTGAATCGGCGCGCCTGTTCGGCGTGGCGGAGGCGAGCGCGATCGATGCCGGGGCGGCGCTCGAATGCGTCCATTGCTATTCGCTCGTGCATGACGACCTGCCTTGCATGGACGACGACGAAGTCCGGCGCGGCCGTCCAACCGCTCATATCGTCTTTGGCGAGGCCAACGCGATTCTCGCCGGCGACGCGTTGCTCACGCTTGCTTTCGATATTCTGAGCCGGCCGAGCACGGCGGAGGATGCATCCATCCGCGTCGAGCTGATCGCGCGGCTCGCCCAGGCCGCCGGGACCGAAGGCATGGCGGGAGGGCAGGCGCTCGACCTCGCCGCCGAGGGTCAAAGCCTAGGGGCGATGGAGGTGGCGCGGATGCAGCGGATGAAGACCGCGGCGCTGTTCACCTTCGCTTGCGCCGCTGGCGCCGCGCTCGGCCGTGCCGACGCGATGGCGAGACAAGCGCTCGCGGCTTACGCCTCGGCCTTCGGTGAGGCCTTTCAGCTCGCCGACGATCTGCTCGATGCCGAGGGCGATGCGGTGGCGGTGGGCAAGGCGGTGGCCAAGGACGCCAGCCGCGGCAAGGCGACGCTCGTGGCCCTGCTTGGGGTCGAGGCCGCGCGCGCCAGGCTGGCCGCACTCGTCGATGATGCCGAAGCCTCGCTCACGCCCTTTGGCGACCGGGCCGCGAGGCTGAAGCAGGCCGCCCGGTTCGTCGCCTCCAGGGAGGCTTGAGAAAGCGGCCGACTCGGCCTCCAATCCGGACATGGCGCATTCGAAAACGTCGTCCCTCAAGCGCTGGCCGAAGCCGGTCCGCATCGTTCTGGTGCGGCCGAGGCTTTTTCTGTCGATCCTGGCCGGCTTTGGCGTCGCCGCCGTTTTGCCCCTCTATGTGAGCGAATTGCGCGGGGTGACGCGCTTCCTCGTCGGCTGGGACGTCGGCGTCGGTCTCTACCTCGTCCTCGCCTTGCGCATGGTCGCCAATAGCGGCATCGCCGATATTCACCGGGAGGCGATGCGTCAGGACGAGGGCAGCTTCGACCTATTGGGACTTCATCTATTTCGCTTTCGCCATTGGCACCTCGACGCAAGTGTCGGACGTGGAGGTGACCTCCAAGCGCATCCGCCGCACCGTGACCGCGCACGGCATGGTGGCGTTCTTCTTCAACGTCACGGTGATCGCGCTCACGGTCGGCCTGGTCGGCGACGCCATTCAGAATTGAGTCTTGTTACTCCGCGGCGGTGCGGCCTCGGCCGACCTGGCCGAAGCGTTGTTCGATATAGTCGAGCACCATCTGCTTGAACTCGGCCGCGGCGCCGGGACCGCGCAAGGTCGCCACCTTCTTGCCGTCGATGAACACGGGGGCGGCGGGCGCTTCGCCGGTGCCGGGGAGCGAGATGCCGATATCTGCCTGCTTCGACTCACCCGGGCCGTTGACGATACAGCCCATCACCGCGACGGTCAGCGTCTCCACCCCAGGATAGCTGCGCTTCCACTCCGGCATGGAGTCGCGGATGAAGTCCTGAATATCGCGGGCGAGCTCCTGGAAGGTGGTCGAGGTGGTGCGGCCGCAGCCGGGGCAGGCGGCGACCAGCGGCACAAAGCTGCGAAAGCCCATGCTCTGTAAGAGCTCCTGCGCCACCTTCACTTCGAGCGTGCGGTCGCCCTTCGGCTCCGGCGTCAGCGAGATGCGGATGGTGTCGCCGATACCCTGCTGCAGTAGCACCGCGAGCGCGGCGGAGGAGGCGACGATGCCCTTCGAGCCCATGCCCGCCTCGGTCAGGCCGAGATGGAGCGCAAGCTCGGAGCGGGCCCCAAGCATGGCGTAGACTTGGATCAGATCCTGCACGGCGCTGACCTTGGCTGAGAGCACGATCTTGTCCGGCCCCAGCCCAAGCTCGATCGCGCGCTCGGCGCTCAAGAGCGCCGACTGCACGATGGCCTCATGCATCACCGCCCGCGCATCCTTGGGCTCAGGCGCTTTCGCGTTCTCGTCCATGAGCCGGGTCAGCAGATCTTGATCGAGGCTGCCCCAATTGACCCCGATGCGCACGGCCTTGCCGTTACGGATGGCGATGTCGATGATCACGGCGAATTGCCGATCGCGCTTGTCCTTGAAGCCGACATTGCCGGGATTGATGCGGTATTTGGCCAGCGCCGCGGCGCAAGCCGGATGCTCGGCCAGCAGCGTGTGGCCGTTATAGTGAAAATCGCCGATGAGCGGCACATCGACCCCGCGCGCGTCGAGCTTGTCGCGGATATGCGGCACCGCGGCAGCGGCCTCGGCGCGATCGACGGTGACGCGCACCAGCTCGGAACCGGCGCGGGCCAGCGCCGCCACCTGCGCCACCGTCGCGTCGATATCGGCGGTGTCGGTGTTGGTCATCGACTGCACGACGATGGGCGCCGTACCGCCGATGGTGACGCCGCCGATTCTGACTGGTACTGAGCGCCGCCGCGCCGAGAGGTCCATGGCGGCAGGATACAGCAGATTTCGTCCGGCCGCGCCAGGGCAGGGGCTCAGGCGCGCTCCTTCGGCCCCAGCCGTCTTGCCGCTTGGATGACGAGGCTGGCCAGAAGCGCCGCCAAAAGCGCCCCGCCGGCGCCGCTGAGCGCCGTCGGGAGGTCCGGCACCCGGTCAGGGGTCAGTCCTTGCAGGGCCTCAATCGCACCGGAAAGCACCATGAGCGCTGGGCCCACGATCAGCGGCCGCGGCCACGCCAGGCAGAAGATCGCGGTGACGGCGAAATAAGCCAGGAAGTGTTCGGTCAGCCAACCCAGCCCGGTGCGGAGCTGCATGTTGGCCGGGATCAGCGAAGCGACCACGATCACGGCGATCAGGGTGGCGCCGACGATGCCGATCCATCTGGTGCGGGCGGCCGGCGTCACTAGGACGAGAGCGCGGCGCTCAGCGCGCCGACATTGTGACGGAACATGCCGAGATAGGTCGGCGCGGGGCCGTCGGGTCCCGACAGGGCGTCGGTATAGAGTGTGCCGCCGATCTTGGCCCCGGTCTCCCGCGCGATCTGGTCGAGCAGGCGGTGATCGGTGACGGTCTCGACGAACACGGCCGGGATGTGCAGGGCCTTGATCTGCCGGATGATCTTGGCCACGTCCTTGGCCGAGGCCTCGCTCTCGGTGCTCACGCCTTCCGGCGCGATCACTTCGAGGCCGTAGGCCGCGCCGAAATAGCCGAAGGCGTCGTGGCTGGTGATGATGCGGCGGCGGTCGGAGGGAAGCTTGGCCAGGTTCTGCTTCACGCTCGCCTCTTCCTTGGCAATGGCGTCGAGATATTTGGCGGCGTTGGCCTCATAGGTGGACTTGCCCGCGGGATCGATGGCGATCAGACCGTCGCGGATATTGGCGACATAGATCTTGCCGTTGGCAAGACTTTGCCAGGCATGCGGGTCGGCGATCTCCTTAGGCGTGCCGCCCTCCTCTTCGACCATCTGCCGGGGCGTGACACCGGTCGACGCCACCACGGTCTGGCCCGTGAAGCCCGAGGATTTCTCCAGCCGCTCCATCCAGCCCTCGAAGCCAAGCCCATTGACGACGAGAATGTTGGCGGCAGCGAGATTGCGCGCATCGGCGGGTGTCGGCGCATAGACATGCGCGTCGCCGTCGGGTCCGACCAGGGTGACGATTTCGACGCGGTTGCCGCCGACCTGTCTGACCATGTCGCCGAGAATGCTGAACGAGGCGACAGCCTTGACCTTGTCCGCGGCATGCGCCCCGGCGGCGCCAGCGAAGACAAGTGCGAGCGCCACAGCGATCTGCATCGGAACACGAAATTTCATGACTGAGGACTCCTTGGCGGTGATGAGGGGATCAGGCCTCGAGATGCTTGCGCGGGACGAGCCGCCAGAGCAGGCCGCCCTTGGCGCCAACCAGCATCGAGGCGAGATAACCCATCCCGCTCACGAGAATGATCGCGGGGCCGGTCGGCACGCTGGCGTAATAGGAGAACAGCAGCCCGGTGAGGCTCGCGGCGAAGGCGGCGAGTACGGCCACGGCGATGAGGCCCGAGAGGTCCTCGGCCCAGAACCTGGCGCTGATGGCGGGAAGCAGCATGATGCCGACCGCGAGCAGGGTCCCCAGAGCCTGGAAGCCGGCAACCAGATTGAGCACCACCAGCACCAGAAACAGCAGATGCGTCGGCGAGCTCGCCCGGCTGACCGAGCGCAAATAATGCGGATCGAAGCATTCGAGCACCAGCGGGCGGTAGATAATTGCGAGCACGGTGAGGGAGACGGTGGCAATCGAGGCGACAAGGATGAGCGCTGCGTCGTCGAGCGCAAGCACGGTGCCGAACAAGACATGCAGGAGGTCGATATTGCTGCCGCGCACCGAGACGATCAGAACGCCGAGCGCGAGCGAGACGAGATAGAAGGCGGCGAGGCTCGCATCCTCGCGCAAGACCGTCGAGCGCGCGACGAGGCCAGCGGCGAGCGCCACGGCAAGCCCCGCCAGGAAGCCGCCAAGGCTCATGGCGAGCAGCGACAGGCCGGCGAGGAGATAGCCGATGGCAGCACCGGGAAGGATGGCATGGCTCATGGCGTCGCCCATCAGGCTCATGCGCCGAAGCATGAGGAAGACGCCGATCGGGGGAGCGCTGAGCGACAAAGCGAGCAGGCCGACTAGGGCGCGCCGCATGAAGGCGAATTCGATGAAGGGCTGGACCAGGGTGTCGATCATGCGAGTTCCCGCGCGTCGATCTGATCGCCGCGCTCGCAGATCTCGGGATGCTCCTCCCAAGCCTCGATCGTATGGCGCGCCTTGGCAAGGTTCTCCGGCGTCAGCACCGTCTTGGTGTCGCCCCAAGCCACGAGCTCGCGTGCTAGCAGCAGCGTCTTATCGAAATGCGCCCGAATTTGCTCGATGTCGTGCAACGCCGCGATCACGGTGCGGCCCTGTTCGTGCCAGCGTTCGATCAGGGCGATGAGATGGGCGACGGTCTTGGCATCGACGGCGCGGAACGGCTCGTCGAGGAGGATAAGCCGGCAATCCTGCAACAGCAGGCGGGCGAACAGCACGCGCTGGAACTGTCCTCCGGAGAGCGCGCCGATGGGACGGTTGGCGAGATCGAGAATGCCGAGGGTCGATAGAGAATCGGCGACCTCGCGCTTGGCCGCCGCGTCGAGGCCGCGCCAGATTCCGATCTCGCGCCACAGCCCCATGGCGACACAGTCGAACACCGAGATGGGGAAGCTGCGGTCGATGTCGATCTGCTGGGGCAGATAGGCGATGTCGCGGTGGGTGAGGCCGGACAGGTCGATGGCGCCGCCGAGCGGCTTGAGCTCGCCCATGATGCCCTTGAGCAGAGTGGATTTGCCGGCGCCGTTCGGCCCGACCAGCGCCAGAAGCTCGCCTTGCGCCACCTCGCCGCTCACATGATGGACGGCGGGGTGGCGTCCATAACCGAGGGTGAGATCGCGAAGGCTGATGGCAGGGGCGGTGGCCATGGTCAGGCAACGGCCCAAGACATAGCGGTCCACAACAGCAGCGCCGAGACCACGGCGATGGCGGCGCGCGCGAGAACCGAGAGGCGCAGCAGCGAGAGACTTAAACCCGGAGGTCCGGAGTCCCTCTCTTCGTCACGGCCGATCTCGGCTCTCTGGTCCATCACGCCCGTCGTCTCCCCAGGGAATTTGTCCCCCGCCCAGATGGGCAGGACTCTCAGTCGCCCAAATCCGGTTTGCAGACCTTGCATAGTCCGGCGATCTCGAGCGTCACCTGTTCGCCCCTGATCTCCTTGGGGGAGAAGCCGAGCAGAGCCGCCTGATCATCGCCGCTCAGCGGGATCTCGACCACCCTTTGGCAGTGGCGGCAAATGGCGAACGCAAACTTGCCGTCGCAAGCGCCGTGGTCGCAGGCAATGAAGGCGGAGCGGGACTCGACCCGGTGCACCATGCCCTTCTGCATCAACTCGTTGAGGGCCCGATAGACCGTGGGCGGATGGGAGATGCCGGCCGTCCTGACGCGATCGAGGATGGCATAGGCGCTCAACGGCTCCTTGGCCTTGCGTAGGCAGGTCAGGATCTGACCTTGGTTGCGCGAGAGCTTGGCATCGTGGTGTTGGGCCGCGTTCATCGCGATGATATAACATAACATCGATGGCTGGAGTCAAGCGTTGGGGGGACACCATCAAGAGAGGGATACAGGGCTCCGCCGGTGTGGAGGCGACTAGCGCTCGGTGAGCTTCAGCTCGATGCGGCGGTTCCTGGCCCGGGCTTCGTCGCTGTCGGCCGAATCGAGTGGCTGAAACT
>JBAUEK010000135.1:0-11019 GCA_049678565.1 Methyloceanibacter sp.
CCGCCGCAAAGGAAAAGGCCGGGCCCTGGCCGATTTGTCAATGACGTGGATGGCATCTCAGCACCCCACGCCAGTCGGCAAAGGCGGGCGGCGCGCAAGAATGCTCGCGTTAATTGGCGTCGCCCCCACTTTTTTGTCGCTCGAAGGGCTGCGCAGGTCCGCATCGCCCAAAGAGCTTTGTTCCCGTTTTCAAACCATAAAGGCTATTGCTTGGCAACACTCATCATTTGGGGGGCTTGCGGCAAATGCACGCCTGATTGTAGTCAACGCAGATGAGTCCAGCCAGGGGCCCGTCGAAATTTAGCCCCAATACTCGGCGAAGGCGGCTTCCGTGTCCCAAATCATGGCTTGGAACAGCTTCATTCAAACGCCTGATCCCGGCCCCGAGGCTCGGCGTTGGGCCAACGAAGTCCACCCCGCTTCTTCTCGCTCCACGCCGCCGATGACCCATTTTTCGTTGCCGCCGAGGCGTGCTTTGTTGGCCACGCTCGGTCTCGCCCTCAGTCTGATATTCGGGGGGGTTGCCACCGCCCACGCGCAAGACGATCCGCCCGAAGGCGGAGAGGGCGCCGCGACCGGGCCCGGCAGCGTGGTCAAGGAGACCTATGGTGCCTGGCAAGTGAGCTGCCGTACACCCCCCGGCGCCAAGGAAGAGAAATGTGCGCTGGTGCAGAGCGTCACGGCCGAGGACCGGCCCAATGTCGGCCTGACGGTGGTGTTCTACAAGGCGATCGGCGAGGACAAGAAGCTGCTTCGCGTCGTGGTGCCGCTCGGCGTGCTGCTGCCGACCGGGCTCGGGCTCAAGATCGACGACCAGGACGTTGGCAACGCCCCCTTCCTCAAATGCAGCAAGCGAGGCTGCATCGCCGAGGTGGTGCTGCAGGAGGAGGTCATCAAGAAGCTGACCACCGGCACGAATGCCGTGTTCATCATCTTCGATACGCCGGAGGCTGGGATCGGCATACCGATCTCGCTCCAGGGCTTCGGCGATGCGCTCACCAACCTGAAATAAGGGAAAAGGCAAAAAAAGGTCGACGGTAGGGATCTACCGCCGACCAAACATCCGTCGGGGGACGGACACGCGCCTCGTTCGTGCAGGGTTTAAGCGAACGAGACGGCGACTTGGGCCCGATCTAAGTATTGGTGCTGGCGGTTCCAACCCGGCCAATGCCCTTTTGCCAAGGGTCGGATTAGATGGCTTGGGTCGCGAACAGCCGGTCGATGTCGCCCTTCCAGACCGTCGCATAGTCGTGGAGGAGACGGTCGGCGGGCGCGCGGCCCTCGGCCGCGATCTGAAGCGGCGGCGCGAGATATTTGCGCTCGTCGTCCCCGTTCGCATCGGCAAGACCCCGGCGCTTGAGCCCCAGCTCCGCGATCCTGACGGCCTCGCGGGCGACGTCTTGCACCGTGCCGCGGCGAAACGGGGTTTGAAGCCCAAGGCGGGGCACGCGATCCCGCAAGGCCTGCATCTCGGCCAAGGTCCAGTCCGCGGTGAGGGCCGAAGCCTCGGCAAGCGCGGCGGTGTCGTAGAGCAGGCCGACCCAAAAGGCCGGCAGCGCGATCAGCCCCGGCAGCGAGCCGGCATCGGCGCCGCGCATCTCGAGGAAGCGCTTCAGCCTCACATCGGGAAACAGGGTGGTGAGATGGTCGACCCAATCGTCCAAACTCGGATATTCGCCCGGTAGCCGGTCGAGGCGGCCAGCGAGAAAATCCCTGAAGGAGGCGCCGGCAACGTCGATATAGCGGCCGTCGCGGTAGATAAAATACATGGGCACGTCGAGCGCGTAGTCGACGTAGCGCTCAAACCCCATGCCAGGCTCGAAGACGAAGGGCAGGATGCCGGTGCGGTCCGGGTCGGTGTCGCGCCAGATCTCGGCGCGGTAGGATTTGAAGCCGTTCGGCTTGCCCGCGGTGAAGGGGGAGTTGGCGAAGAGCGCGGTGGCGACCGGCTGCAACGCCAGGCTCACGCGCATCTTGGCCACCATGTCGGCCTCGTCGCCGAAGTCGAGATTGACCTGAACCGTCGCGGTGCGGAACATCATGTCGAGGCCGAGCCGGCCCTTGGTCGGCATGTAGCGCTGCATGATGCGATAGCGCTCTTTCGGCATCAGGGGCGTCTCGGCCAAGGTCCATTTCGGCGAGAAGCCGATGCCCAAAAAGCCGATGCCGAGTTCGTCTCCAATTGCCTTGACCTCGGCCAGATGCTCCGTCAGCTCCTCATAGGTCTCATGCACCGTGACCAGCGGCGCCCCAGACAGTTCCAACTGACCGCCGGGCTCGAGGCTGACGACTCCGCCCTTGGGGCAATCCCGGCGCTGGAGCGCGATGATGTGGCCTTGCTCGACCACGCCATCCCAGCAGAAGCGCTGCTTCATGCCTTCGAGCAGCGCGCGGATGCCGTGATCGCCGGCGTAGGGGACCGGCGCGTCGTCGCGGCGATAGAAACCGAATTTCTCGTGCTCGGTGCCGATGCGCCATTCTGGCTTCGGCTTCGACCCCGCAGCGAGATAAGCGATGAGCTCGTCGCGCGACTCGATGGTCGGACCTTGAGGCCCCGCTACCTTTGTCGACATGAAGAGGAACTCCGCTTGGGCCCACGAGGTCGGTTCAAGGCGCGCGGGCTGCGCGACCGGGGCCAAGACGTCCCGATATCGCGCCCGGGCCGCGGGGCCGACAGGGGGCTCGCAGCCGCGCTGCTCCTAGCACAATTGTCGGCGCGCGAATACGAAAGCGATCAGCGCCAATCGCCGAGCGTGGCGTTGACGAGCGCCAGAAGCGCGACGGCGGCGGTGTCCGCGCGCATCACCCGGGGGCCGAGCGAGACCGGCAAAACGAAGGGCTTTTTCAGCAGAAGCGCCCTCTCCTCAGCCTCGAACCCACCTTCGGGTCCGATCAGCACGGCAAGCGGGCGGGGCTGCTCGGCCGCAAGCGCCGCCAAGGGCGAGGCTATCGGCGCCGCCTCGTCGGCAAAGACCAGGAGGCGGGTTTCGTCCCAGCCGTCGAGGAGCTCTGGCAGCTTCTCGGGCACGCCCACCTCCGGCACCCACAGGATCTCGCATTGCTCGGCGGCCTCGATGGCATTGGCCAAGAGCCGCGATGTATTGACGCGCTCGGGCGTGGTGCGGCGGGTCAGCACGGGCTGCAGCAGGGAGGCGCCCATCTCGGTCGCCTTCTGCGCCATGTAGTCGAGCCGGGCCCGCTTCAAGGGCGCGAACAGATAGTGCAGATCCGGTCCCTCGATTTGCCGCCGCGTTTGCTCGCCGACGGTGACACTCGTCTTTTTCTTGCTCGCGGCGCTCAACCCGCCTCGCCATTCGCCATCCCGGCCGTTGAACAGGAGGACCTGGTCCCCGGCCTTGCATCGCAGCACGTTGATGAGATAGTGCGCCTGCGCCGAATCGAGCTCGACCTCGGCCTTGGCGAATAAAGGGGACTTGACGAAGAGCCGCTGAGGCTTAGAGGGCATGCTCAAAGGCTCCTCTTCCAATCACGCGCGGAAGGACGGCGAAGTCGCAGACATGCCACGTCCCATTGTCCAAGGCAAAACCACCGGCGCCGTCGCCGACGCCCATCAAGGCAATGTGGTTGACCGCTTTGCGCCGGCTGCACTGCTGCCTTATCTCCGCCTCGCCCGCGTCGACCGGCCGACCGGCTTCTGGCTGTTGGCGTTTCCGTGCTTCTGGGCGGTAGCGCTCGCCTCGCGCAGCATCGGCGCCGACTACCCCGACCCCTCGCTGCTTTTGCTGTTCGCCCTTGGCGCCATCGTCATGCGCGCCGCCGGCTGCACCTATAACGACATTCTCGACCAGGACATCGACGCTCAAGTGGCGCGCACGCAAGCGCGGCCGCTCCCGAGCGGCCAGATCACGCGAAACGGCGCCATCATCTTCATGCTTGGGCTCTGCGCCGTCGGGCTTCTCGTGCTCGCATCCTTCAACAACTTTACCGTCTGGCTCGGGCTCGGGGTCATTCCCATCGTCGCCCTCTATCCGTTGGTGAAGCGCTTCAGTCATTGGCCGCAAGCCGTGCTTGGGCTCGCCTTCAACTGGGGCGCGCTCATGGGCTACGCCGCGGTGCTCGGGCGCCTCGAATGGCCGGCCGTGATCCTCTATGGCGGCGCTATCGCCTGGACCATCGGCTACGACACCATCTACGCCCATCAGGACCGCGACGACGACGCCCTGCTCGGCCTCAAATCGACCGCGCTCAGATTCGGGCGCGCGACCAGAGCCTGGCTCTCCGGCTTCTACGCGCTCGCTTGGCTGGGAATCACGCTTGCGGGTGTCCTGTCCGGAGCCGAGATCGTATTCCTGCTTGGCATGGGCGCCGCCGGGGCCCATCTCCTCTGGCAGGTGGCCACACTCGACATCGACGATCCGGAGAATTGTCTCAAGCGTTTCCGCTCGAACCGCGATTTCGCCGCGATCGTATTTGGCGCGATCGTGCTCGACATGGTTCTTGCGTCGCGGTTCTAGAGCGGCCATTGGTCACTCCCGTCACCGCCGGACGAATTTGCGGGCCTTGAGCGCGCGGGCGATGGTGGGGGCTAAAAGCATGAGGCCCCAGAGCTGATGCTCCGGGGCCGGATGACGCCTTGCTGTTAGCTTCCCTGAGGCTGCCTTGGAAGAGCCTTCATTGCCACGATCCTGCCACGGACGTTTTTCAAACCGCTTAACGGACGTCGTTAACGGCAGGTGTCCGGCCTTTCCTTCGCACATGGTTTAGAGAGTGTTGTCGAGAATCCCATGACCGCGCTGATCCGTTCCAGCTCCCCTCCCCCCCCTTCGCTCAAGGAGGACTTCGACCTGCTCAAGCGCGCGGTCGAGGACGCCGGCAAGCTCGCGCTCGGCTATTTCCGCCAGGAGATCGAAGTCAGCCACAAGCCCGACGGCAGTGAAGTGAGCGAGGCCGATCTTGCCGTCGATGCCGCTCTCAACCAGGCGCTGATGGGGGCGCGTCCGTCCTATGGCTGGCTGTCGGAGGAGTCCCCGGACACCCCCGACCGGCTCGACCGGCGCCTCGTGTGGATGGTCGACCCGATCGACGGGACCAACGCGTTTCTGCGCCATGTGCCGGAATGGACGATCTCGGTGGGATTGGTGCAGGAAGGCAAGCCCGTGCTTGGCATCGTGTTCAATCCCGCCACGGAAGAGTTCTTCCACGCCATCCGCGGCGAAGGCGCCTATCTCAACGGCGCTCCGATCAAGGTGAGCGGCCGGAGCGAGCTTGAGGGCGCGCTGTTCATCGCCAGCGGCGGGCTGTTCAAGAAGCGCATCTGGAAGGAACCCTGGCCGGGGGTCGAGTCGCGCTGGGTCAATTCGGTCGCCTATCGGCTGGCGCTGGTGGCGGCTGGACGCGCCGACGCCACCCTGTCGCTCTCCGCCAAAAGCGAATGGGACTTGGCGGCAGGCGTTCTTCTGGTCGAAGAAGCTGGCGGCGTGGTTACCAACCATCACGGCCACGGTCTCAGATTCAACCTGCCGCTGCCGCGTTTTCCGAGCCTGGTCGCAGCACCTCCCGGCCTTCACGCCAAGCTCATCGAACGCACGAGCCGCCTAGACCTCTAGGCCGCTTTTCGGTTAAGCCGGGCGCGGCAGAACACAAGAACACCGGACCGAAATGATGACCGCGAAGAAGCAGCTTCTCCACCTCGTCTTCGGCGGCGAGCTCACCTCGCTCGACAAGCTCGAGTTCAGCGACCTTAAATCGCTCGATGTCGTCGGCATCTATCCGAATTATGCGGAGGCCTTCGTGGCCTGGCGGGAAGCGGCTCAACGCAGCGTCGACGACGCTCATATGCGCTATTTCATCGTGCATCTGCACCGGTTGCTCGAGCCGGAGCTGGAAGACGGCGCTGCGGCCAAGGGCTAGGCGCCGGGGTGCATGGTTTTTCGCCTTAAAGCCCGCTTGCCTGGCATGTTAGAAGGACCACGCCGGGCGAGCGCTCCAAGCTCAAGACCGGCGGGAATCGGGGAAACGCTTGAAAGATCAACTGTTCAGCGACTCGAGGATGGTCACGCGCAAGGGCGACGAGCTCGCGGCCCATTACACCACGGGCGAGATCGTCAAGCGCATCTGGCATGAACACTTGCGCCCCCGCCTCGGATTGCTGCTGCTTGCCTCGCTCGCCATGCTGCTCACCGCGGCGACCACAGGCGCCATCCCCTTCATCATCCAGAAGACCGCGGATGACGTGTTCGTGGCGAAGAGCGAGCAGATGGTCTACTGGGTCACCGCGGCCATCGTGGTGGTGACCATCATCAAGGCGATCTCCGAATATGTGGCCGACGTCACCGTCGCCTATCTCGGCCACCGCTTCATCGCCGATCTCCGCATTTCCATGTTCGGCAAGCTCGCCCGCGCCGATCTCAGCTTCATTCAGACGGTGCATTCGGGGCGGCTGCTCTCCGGCTTCCTCAACGACGCCAATCTCATCCGGCAGACGGCGAGCCGCTCCCTCGTCACCCTCGGCGAGAACTACCTCAAGGTCATCATCCTCGTCGGCGCCATGTTCTACATGGATGCGCGCTTCGCCCTTCTGATCTTGCTGTTCATGCCCTTTGCCTGGTTCCTGCTCGGGCGGCAGCGCCGCAAAATGCGGAAATCGACCACCAAGTCGCTACAGGAGACCGGCGACCTCTCGGCCCTCGTCACCCAGACCTTGCGCGGCATGCGCGTGGTGCGAGCCTATCGCCAGGAGGACCGGGAGGAGGGGCGCGCGGCGAGCACCATCAACCGCGCGCTTGAATTCACCATGCGCGGGACGCGGGCGCGGGCCCTGTCGAGCCCGTCGATCGAGCTTCTGACCGGGTTCGGCTTTGCCCTCGCCATCTATTTCGCCGGCACCAAGGGTGTGCGCGGCGATCTCTCCCTCGGCCAGTTCATGGGCTTCATGACCTCGGCCCTGCTGATCTACGGCCCGCTCAAAAGCGCCGCGACCTTGCAAACCCAGCTGCAGGAAGGCGTGGCGGCCGCAAGCCGGGTGTTTGGCATTGTCGATCGCGAGACCAAGCTGGTCGAGGCCGCCGACGCGCGCCCGCTCGAGCTGACGAAGGGGGAGATCGAGTTCGACAATATCTCCTTCGCCTATGAGCCTGATAGCCTGGTGCTCAAGGGCGTGAGCTTGACCGTGCCCCAGGGCTACACCGTGGCGTTGGTGGGGCCGTCCGGCTCGGGCAAGAGCACGCTGGTCAATCTCACTTTGCGCTTCTTCGATCCCGGTCACGGCAGGGTGCTCATCGACGGCCAGGACATCGCCAAGGTGACGATCGCCTCGCTCCGCGAGGCCATCGGGCTCGTGACCCAAGACCCGGTTCTGTTCGACGACACCATCCGCGCCAATATCGCCTATGGCACCAAACCCGAGGACGAGGAGCAGGTGATCGCCGCGGCCAAGGCCGCCGCCGCCCACGATTTCATCCTGGGACTGCCCAAGGGCTACGACACGCGCGTGGGCGAGGCGGGTTCGCTGCTGTCCGGCGGCGAGCGGCAGCGCATCGCCATCGCGCGCGCCATCTACAAGGACGCGCCGATCCTCTTGCTCGACGAGCCGACCAGTTCGCTCGACAGCGAGGCGGAGGCCAAGGTGCAAGCCGCACTCGAAGGGTTGATGCGCGGCCGGACCGTGCTGATGATCGCTCACCGCCTGTCCACGGTGAAGAAGGCCGACCTCATTTGCGTGCTGGACCAGGGCCGCATCGTCGAGGTCGGACGCCATGACGAGCTCGTCGCCAAAGGCGGCCTCTATACCCGCCTGCACCGGACGCAGTTCGGCATTGCCGGTGGCGAGGATGCTGCCGACGCCGATGACGCCAAGGCCACGAGCGCCGAGGCCGTCGCCGTGGCCGGCAATTAGCCGGCGCGCTGGGGCCATCGATCCATTGTCCGCCGACAGTCAAAATAAAGGTCCCGGGCCCGGCTTCACCCTCCGGGCCTACCGGGCGCTGACCCGCCTGGCCGCCCCGCTGGCGCCGCTGATGCTGGCCTGGCGCACCAGCCGCGGCAAGGAAGAGCCCGCCCGGCGGCTGGAGCGTTATGGCGAGGCGGGCATGCCGCGCCCAGCGGGATTTCTCGCCTGGTTCCACGCGGCGAGCGTTGGCGAGGCCAATGCGGTGCTGCCGGTGATCGAGGCGATCGCGGCGGAGCACCCCGGGATCGGCTTGCTGCTGACGACGGGCACGGTGACGTCGGCGAAGCTCGCCCGGGCGAGATTGCCGCGAGGCGCCGTGCATCAATATGTGCCCCTCGACCATCAAAATTATGTGCGCCGGTTTCTCGCCCATTGGCGCCCGGACCTCGCCGTGTTCGTCGAGTCCGAGATTTGGCCGAATCTCGTGTTGGAGACGCGGGCGCAGGATATTCCACTGGTGCTGGTCAATGGCCGCATGTCGTTTTCCTCCTTCCGGCGCTGGCGGGACCGCCCGGGCTTGAGCCGGCCGCTGTTCTCAGCCTTCAGCCTGGTGCTCGCCCAGAACGAGCGGCTGGCCCAGCGCTTCACCGCGCTTGGCGCGCCGAGCACATTGAGCATCGGCAATCTCAAGGCCGACGCGCCGCCGCCACCGGTGGATCTCGCCGGGCATAAGCGGCTCGCCGCGGCCTTTGCCGGGCGCAATGTGTGGCTCGCGGCGAGCACCCATTCGGGCGAGGACGACATGGCTGCCGTGGCGCATCTCGCCATCAAGGCGGAACGGCCCGATCTTCTCACCATCATCGTGCCGCGCCATCCGGAGCGTGGGCCGCTGATTGCCAAGCTGCTGGCCGGCGCCGGGCTCGAGGTCGCGCTTCGCTCCGAGGGGAAGCTGCCGGGGCCGGGCACCGACATCTACATCGCCGACACCATCGGCGAGCTCGGGATGTTCTACAATCTGGTGCCGGTCGCCTTTGTCGGCGGCTCGCTCGTGCCCCATGGCGGGCAGAACCCGCTGGAGGCGATCAAGCTCGGCGCCGCGGTCGTGACCGGCCCGCATTGGCGGAACTTCGCCGATGCCTATGACGAGCTGCTCGCGGCGGGCGCTTGCCTGCAGGTGAGCGATGCGCAAAGCCTCGCCTCGGCGGTTCTTTCTCTGTTAGAGGACGGCCAGGCGCGGGCGGCGATGATGGCTCGCGCCGAGGGCACCATTGCGCGCATGAGCGGCGCGCTGCCGCGCACCATCAAGGAACTCGAGCGCTTCCTCCCACCAAAGGCCACGCTTCAGCATGCATCTTAGAACTCCCTTCTGGTGGTATCGCAAGCGCGGGGCCATCGCCTCGGCGCTCAAGCCTCTCGGCGCGCTCTATGGGCGCATGGCCGAAGGCAAGGCCGCGCGCGTGACACCCTATCGCTCCCGGCTACCCGTCATCTGCATCGGTAATTTCACCGCCGGCGGTGGCGGCAAGACCCCGACGGCCATCGCCGTGGCCGAGCTGCTGAAGCAAGCGGGTGAGAAGCCGTGCTTCCTCACCCGTGGCTATGGCGGCAAGAGGGAGGGCCCGGTGCTGGTCGAGACGGGCCAGACTGCTGCCGAAATCGGCGACGAGACGCTGCTGCTGGCGGCGCGTGCACCGACGGTGGTTTCCGCCGACCGCGCCGCCGGGGCCAAGCTGATCGAGACTTTGGCCGATGTCAGCGTCATCGTCATGGATGACGGCTTCCAGAATCCTCAGCTGATCAAAGACTTGAGTCTGATCGCGGTCGACAGCGCGGCCGGGGTCGGCAACGGTCTGGTGATGCCCGCCGGACCGTTGCGGGCGCCGCTGGCCCAGCAGATGGCAGCAGCCGGCGCGCTCATTCTGATCGGGGACAGCGGCCGGTCGGCCCCTCTGGTCAAGGAGTTCGAAGCCACCGGCAAGACCGTGTTCAAGGCGCGCATGACGATCCGGGGCGAAGGCAGATGGCTCGGCGTGCTGCCGGTGATCGGCTTTGCCGGCATCGCCAATCCGAAGAAATTCTTCGCCACGCTGTCGCACAATGGCGCGCGGCTGGTGGCGACGCGCTCTTTTCCGGACCATCATGCCTTTTCCGAGCGGCAGGCGGGGCGGCTGCTGAAGCAGGCAAGCCGCGGCAACGCCATGCTGGTCACCACCGAGAAGGATTGGGTGCGGCTGCCGGAGGATGACGGCACGTCCTTGAGCGAGCTGAAATTCCGCTCCCGCCCGCTTCCCATCGCCATCGAGTTCCCGGACTCGGCGCTGGCCAGATTGCTGGTCGAGACGATCGGCAAGAAGAAACAGGAAAGCTAGCCGCTCACCGGCAGGGGATGGGTTTCGCGGAAGCGCTTCAGCGAGGCCGCGGGTGAGGCGATGCCGGTCGGGTCAGTTGTGACGACAGGTGGTTCCGGAAATCTCTCTTGTGGCGAGCGGGCTTGGATGCTTTGTTCGTTTGCGGGAGGAAGAACCACAATGCGAGCAATAGTTGTGTTACTTGTGCTCGGTTTGGCTGGCGCTGTTCCGGCACGCGCGGCATCGCTCCCGCAATACGATCCCGAAGCGCATTGCCGCAAGGTGGCAAACTCGATTGGGGCCTATTCGGCCATGATCGATAAGGGCTGTCTCGAGATGGAACAGGGAGCCTATGATAGCCTTAAGAGTAGCTGGGACCTTGTCCCGATTGACGCACGACAGCATTGCGATGAGGTCGCCCGCGCCATCGGGGGAGAGGGCTCCTACACAATACTCAGGGGTTGTGTAGAAATGGAAACCGAGGCTGCACGCTCAAAGAAGCAATTCAAATTCTAGCGCGCAGCCCGAACAATCCGCTCTCCAGCGTTAGCGATGGGACGCTAGACTAGGTCACCGGCGTGGGCGCGGGATGGGTTTCGCGGAAGCGCTTCAGCGAGGCCGCGGCGTCGGCATAAGCCTCCTGCAGCTCGACGCTCCAATAGCGCAGCTCATCGAGCGGAATGCTGCGCCCGGTGACGGCGCAGCGCACGAAATCGCCCGGCGTGACCACCTGGACCTCGCCATCGAGATATTTCAGCTTGGCCTCGCCCTTGAAGCCAAGATTGCGTTCGAAGCGATTCATCAAGACCGGGCGCCCCGTCT
>JBAUEK010000136.1:0-5439 GCA_049678565.1 Methyloceanibacter sp.
TGTCCTATGTCGACATTGGCAAGAAGGAGGGCGCGAAGCTGCTCACCGGCGGCGAGCGGGCCGCGCTCAACGGCGAGCTGAAGGAAGGCTATTACATGCAGCCCACCGTGTTCGAGGGCAACAACAAAATGCGCATCTTCCAGGAGGAGATCTTCGGCCCGGTGCTGTCGGTCACGACCTTCGAGGACGAGGACGAAGCGCTCGCCATCGCCAACGACACGCTGTACGGCCTCGGCGCCGGCGTGTGGACCCGTGACATCAACTGCGCCTATCGCATGGGACGCGGCATCGAGGCCGGACGGGTGTGGACCAATTGCTACCACTTCTATCCGGCGCACGCGGCCTTCGGCGGCTATAAGAAATCCGGCATCGGGCGCGAGAACCATAAGATGATGCTCGACCACTACCAGCAGACCAAGAATGTGCTGGTCAGCTACAGCCCGAAGGCGATGGGCTTCTTTTAGGCGCACCCCTCACCCGGCGCGCTCAAAAGAGCGCGCCACCCTCTCCCACGAGGGGAGAGGGTTAAGACTCGCGGCACGCAACGGACTCCAGGCCCTCTCCCTTGATGGGAGAGGGTGTCTCGCGAGCCTAAGCTCGCGAGACGAGTGAGGGTGACGGTCGGAGGCGGAAATGGTTGAACGGGTCTTGGTCACCGACGAAGCGCTCGCGCTGATCGAGCGCTTGAAGGGCAGGCACGGACCGCTGATGTTCCATCAGTCCGGCGGCTGCTGCGACGGCTCTTCCCCCATGTGCTACCCGGCGGGCGAGTTCCGCGTCGGCGGCAACGACACCTATCTCGGAGAGATTGGCGGTGCGCCGGTCTATATGGACGCGGACCAGTTCGCCTATTGGAAGCACACCCAGCTCATCATCGACGTGGTGCCTGGGCGTGGCGGCGGCTTCTCGCTCGAAGCGCCTGAGGGGGTGCGCTTCCTGACACGGAGCCGCGTCTTCAGTGACGACGAGGTGAATGCGCTCGAAGGCGCGGCGTAGGCTTATTTGCGCGGCGGCTGCCTCAGTGGCGGCAGAATCTCGACCATTCCCTTGGCGTCCTGCTTGGTGAGATGCGCCTCGAGCAGACGCATATTCTTGCGGTTCGCCTTGAACACGAAGTCGAATAGGTCGCCCACAAGCGGCACAGCGCCGACGACGAAGTCGATGCCGACATTGCCGAGCATCCGCGCCAAGGTGAGCTTGGATGCTCCTGCTTGCCAGGCGTGATGCACAATGAAGAGTGAGATGGCGCTGGTCACCACGTCGCCGAGCCCTGGAAAGATGCCGATCAGCGAGTCGAGGCCGAAGCGGAGCTTGGTCCCCGGGACCGCGAACCGATCGTCCATCATGCGCGCGATGAAGCGAACCTGCTCCAGGCGCTGGCGGTGTGTCAGCCCAGCATTGAACTCGCGCAGGAAGTCAGCCGCAGCCGCACCGCCGCGGGAGCCGCCGCGATGCCATCTGCGTCCAAATGCCTGCTCGGTGCTGCTCATCGCTTTCAATGCTCCAGTTCGGTAGCCCATATGGGGGCTGATCGCGACGTATCAAGGCTCACCTAGGTGGATGTCGGCTGTTCCGCCGGCGTGGACATCGGGGGCTGTGCCTCCCTCTCCGCCACGCCCTCCTTCAGCGCCGTCACGGCCTCGCGCACATCTTCGATCATCGCCCTGGCGATCTCGAGTTCGCCCATGATCACGATAGAGGCGCCGTTCTTCTTCAGATAGTCGACCTCCTCATCGGAATGGGCTCTGGCGATGATCCGGAGCAGCGGATTGGCGCGCCGCGCCTGCAGCACGGTCTGACCGCCTTCGAAGGCTTCGGGGATCGCCACGAGGAGGCAGCGGGCGGCGGCTAGATTGGCGGCGCGAATGACTTCCGGATCGGCCGAGTTGCCGGTGATGGTCTCGATGCTCTGTTGGCGGAGATCGGCCGCCGCGTCCTCGTCGGTCTCGATGACGAGATAGGGGATCTTGTCCTCGCGCAGCGCGGCGCTGATGACGCTCCCGACCCTGCCGTGGCCGACCAGCACGATATGATTGGTGAGACGCGTGACGGGGATTGGCTCGCGGCCAAGGGCCTCCGGCTCGGGCTCCGCCGCCGCAACGTCGTCGGCCTGCTGCATGCGGCGGATCGGCAGCCGGTCCAGCATCTCCATCAGCAGCGGGTTGAGCAGGATCGAAATGATGGCGCCGGCGAGGATGAGATTGCGCACGCTCTCGGGCATGAGCGTGAGACCCACGCCGAGATTGGCCAGAATGAAGGAGAACTCGCCGATCTGCGCCAGCGACAAGGAGATGGCAAGCGCCGTCGGCACCTGATGACCGAACAACCTCACCACGAGAAAGGCGGCGGCCGACTTGACGACCACGATGATGAAGATGGTCGCGATCAAGGCGCCTGGGGCCTCGATGATGATCCGCGGATCGAACAGCATGCCGACGGAGACGAAGAACAGCACGGCGAAGGCGTCGCGCAAGGGGAGCGACTCGGTGGCGGCCTGCTGACTCAATCGCGACTCGCTCAGGATCATGCCGGCGAAGAAGGCGCCAAGCGCGAGCGAGACGCCGAACAACTCCGCCGCGCCGTAAGCGAAGCCGAGCGCTATCGACAGCACGGCGAGACGGAACAGCTCGCGGCTGCCGGTGTGGGCGACATAATGCAGGATCGCCGGGATCAGCTTCTTGCCGACGACCAGCATCACCAGAAGAAAGGCTCCGATCTTGCCGAGCGTGATGGCGATCGTTTCGAGCAGGACGCTTATATCGGGGGTCGTCTCCATGCCTTTGAGCACGCCGACAAGCGCGGGCAGAAGCACGAGCACGAGGACCATGCCGATATCCTGGACGATCAGCCAGCCGACGGTGATGCGCCCGCGCTCGGTATCGAGCAGGCGCCGCTCCTGCAGCAGCCGCAGCAGCACCACCGTGCTCGCGACCGAGAGCGCAATGCCGAAGATGAGCCCCGCGCCCGGCGGCCAGCCTTGCAGCCAGCCAAGCAGCATCCCGAGCGGCGTCGCGACCAATCCCTGCGCTATGGCGCCTGGGATGGCGATGGCGCGGACCGACAGCAGATCCGCCAGCGAAAAGTGCAAGCCGACGCCGAACATGAGCAGAATGATGCCGATCTCGGCGAGCTGATTGGCAACGCCCTGGTCGGCGAGGACCCCTGGCGTGAAGGGGCCGATGGCGATGCCGGCCAGCAAATAGCCGACCAAAGGCGGCATGCGCAGGCGCTGGGCCACCAAACCAAAGGCAAAGGCGAGCACAAGCGCGAACACCAGCGTCGTAATCAGCGGAGCCGAATGCAGCATGTAAAGGCAAACCTTTTGGGGCAGAGGGCCTCATCTCGGCACGGCGAAGCGCCGGACCGAGAACGATTAGGCCCTCGAATAGAGCCGTCGACAATAGGTTTAGCCCAGGATTTGGCCCTGAAGACGGCCTACCTCCACAATGAGGTCGGGCGTGCCTTAGGCGGACGCGGGTCCCGTCTTCGGCAGCGTGCGTCTGGAGAGGAGCGTACCAAATTCGATGGCGCGTTGCTGCGCCGGCGTCAGACCCCGTTTCCAGGTTTCATCGAGGACAAGCTCACTGGAGGCGTCGAAGCGCATATGATTGCCGGCGACCTCGTGCTTCACGGCCTCCGCCCAGGCGAGCTGGCGCGGATCGAAGCTCAGTCCGAGGGGTTCCAACACGCCGCGCAGAGTCGTCGCCGGGTCCCGCACCAGATCCTCATATCGAACGACGCTGTGGGGGATGGATTTCAGCATGCGGCTGACCTGCGCATGGATAAGTTCGTAGCGGAAGATGTGCTTGAGGAAACCTCCGTGCTTCCGCCGCACGGAGTGGATCTGCCCCCTCGGGTCGCGGATGACATGAACTGGATAGACGTCCAGCTCCTTGAACCGCATGAGGTAGGACAGCCGCTTCGGCAGTTTTGAAGAATCGACGACGAAGTTCTTGCCCGAAATTTCCGACATGGCCTTGAACACCACGGCATTGGGTGCGCGCGCAGGATCGAGCTCGCTCTGATCGAGCACGTCGAGATCGGTGAGCGACCTACCGACTGTCTCACGTGTGCGGCCGTCCACAGCTGACCAAAATGCACATTGCCAAAGAGATGGTGCGCCGCAGGCGCAAGGCGCGTAGGTCCCTCTCCGCGTGTTCTTGACCTGAAGCTGGCGGTTGAGCTTGAGCATCTCTCCACCCGCGAAGATCTCGGGATGGGCATTGAGCATGAGGTCGAGCAGGGTCGAGCCGCTGTGACTGGTGCCGGCGATATAGATGACTCTCATTCGGCTCGCCTTCTTTGCTGAGCAATCCGCGGCCTCGGCTTGCAGCACGCGTTATGACCTCGCTTGCGCGCGTTAGCCACCAATCCCGGCAAACTAACCCATGTTAGTGCGGCAGCTTGTCGCATGCGTGTAAGACAAGAAAAGCGATCCCGCGCGAGGGGTTGGGAGCGAGCGGAGTTAGGCGGAGCGGCTCGGTTGTGGAGAGCGCGAAGTTCGCGTGCGCCCGATGATGGTTGAAGCAAAAACGGGCGCGTGTGTTCGACACGCTCGCGCAAGACTTCACCACCGCATAGCGCCGGCGTCGTCACCAAACCGAATTGTTGCGTGTATTTTTTTCAACCTCCCCCATCGCCTTCGATTTAATCGCCTCGCAATGCAGAGATTCTTGCCGGGTTCCGGCGTTGCCGAACGAGCGCGTTCGAATCTTCCGACAAATTTATCGGCAATCGAAGCATCGGGGTTCAGCCGACATTCGCCACTGCGGCAGCGAAACGTGGACTCGGGCTGCTACCGCGGTGAGTTTTACCACAATCGCGGAGAGCGCGGCACGGCCGGGCTCGAGCGTCGTCGCGTTGCGACGCTCAGGCACAGAGACTGAAGAGGAGAATCGTCATGGCCAGATTTTTCCGGAAACCATCGATCAACGATCATCTCGACGATCTCTTCGGTTCGTGGTTCGGCAAGGGCGGGGCGCCCGAGCATCCGCATACGGAGCAGCCGGCGGAGAGCGGCTGGCCGGGCATCCCTCAGGGCAATCACCATCATGATCATGACCACGGCCACGGCCAGCCCGGCCCGTTCGTCCATCACATCGTCAAATACTGGCTGCACAAGATTTTCGGTGGCCATCACCATAACCCGCCCCCACCCCCGCCCCCTGACGGCAATGACGCGCCGAACATCCTGTTCGCGGAGCAGACCGGCCAGGTGCCGGAGGGCGATAGCACCGAACTGCTGACCGTCGCCGGTGCGATCAAATTCATCGACAAGGATTTTGGCGACACCCACACGGCCACGGCCGAGTTCGTATCGACGACGCATGCGAGCGGCATGGAATACGGTGGGCTCGAAGCCCTGGTGAATCCCAATGTGGCCGGAGGCGTCAATGCCACGGCAATTCCCTGGACCACCTGGTCCAGCTCTCTGAAGAC
>JBAUEK010000137.1:0-13335 GCA_049678565.1 Methyloceanibacter sp.
CGACAGCAGTCACTCGCTGCTCCACGGCATGGAACGGGCACTCTCGCCTTGGGTCGCGTTCATCGTGCTGCCAGTGTTCGGCTTTGCCAATGCCGGCGTATCGCTCGGCGCGACCGGCCATGCGTCGCTACTTTCACCGCTCTCCCTCGGCATCATCCTTGGCCTGTTTTTCGGCAAGCAAGGCGGCATCCTCGTCTCGGTCTACATTGCCAAGAAAGCGGGCCTTGCCTCCTTGCCCATGGGAGCTAGCTGGCGCCAGGTCTATGGTGTGGCGATCCTCTGCGGCATTGGCTTCACCATGAGTCTTTTCATAGGCTTGCTCGCCTTCTCTGATCCGGAAATGGAAGCCGTGACCAAGCTCGCCGTGCTGGTGGGCTCGCTCCTGTCGGCGCTGGCCGGGACCGTGGTCCTGCTCACCGGCAGCTCATCCGCACGGCAAAGCTCTCACGCCCCGAGCTAGGCTGTTCCCGGGAGCGTCGGCCCGTAGAGCCAGTCGAAGCCCCGAAGCAGCGATTGCGGCTGGCGCCGCCGCAGGATGAAATTTCGCGCCAGCGCCGCGGGGCGGTTGAGACGGTAGAGGCGACCATACCGCGCCGCCTGGCGCTGAATGCGCCGCGCACGTTTTTGCCTCAGCGCCTCGTAATGGGGAAATGCAAGCAATGTGTCGCCGCCGCAAGCGACGAGGGCCGCCGCGAGGGTCGCCGCATCTTCGATGGCGAGCGCCGCGCCTTGCGCGAGATAGGGCAGCACGGGATGGGCGGCGTCGCCCAGCAGCGCCATGCGGCCATCGGTCCAACGCGGCAACGGATTGAGCCGGTAGAGCGACCAGCAGCGCCAGCTCTCGACGGTGTCCAGCAGGCCGCGGGCGGAGCGGGCCCAGGGCCTGAACGCGGCGTGCAGGGCGGTGGCGTCGGATTGCCTGTTCCAGCCTTGCTCGGCACTGCCGTCCTCTACCACCGCGACGACATTCACATCCCTGCCGCCAGATACGGGGTAATGCACGAGATGGGCTCTCGGCCCGAGCCAAAGGCCGACGACCGGCGCATCGAACGGCGCGCCCACGCGTTCGCGCGGCAGGATCGCCCGCCAGGCAGTGGCGCCGGCAAAACGCAGTTCCGCGTTAGGCGCGATCCGCCGCCGCAAGCCAGACCAAACTCCATCGGCGGCGATCAGGCTCGATCCTTCCGCCACCCTACCGTCAAGGGTCTTGGCCACGATCCCGTCGGCGACGGTCTGCACGTCGCTCACGTCGAAGTCTTCTCGCAGCTCAATGGGGCTAAGGCCTTGGCAGGCAGCAAGGAGGCTGGCGTGAAAATCGGCGCGATGCAAAGTGAGATAGGGGGCGCCGAAGCGCTCCTCGATCGCGCTTCCAAGCGGCATGGATGCGAGCTGTTGGCCGGAGGGTGCATCGAACAGCCAGATTGCCTCCGGCCGAAAGGATGCCGCTTCGACCGCATCGAGGACATGGAGCTGCCGCAAGATACGCGTTGCATTGGGGCCGAGCTGGATGCCTGCGCCGGTTTCCTCGCCCAAATCCGAGCGCTCGAGCAGGGTCGAGCTCAGCCCGCGCTTCGCCAGTGCAATGGCGGTGGTGAGGCCACCAATGCCGCCTCCCACGATGAGCTGGCGGCCCGGCACCTTAGGCGCGCTCAAGCGGCCGGCGCGCCCGGCGGCGAGGTCGCCGCGAACACGCAAGATGGCGGGTCGCTTTCGGTCGGCTCAAGTGTGGCGTCGTAGTCGAAGACGGTCGAGCAATAGGGGCAGACAAGCTCGGCTTCGTCGCCCATATCGAGATAGACATGCGGATGGTCGAAAGGTGGCGAGGCGCCCATGCATTGGAATTCCTTGACGCCGATCTTGATGCGACCGACGCCCTTGTCGTTGACAAAATGCGGCACCAGCGTTTGAGCCATGACATTCGCTTCATATGTTTCCGGGAGGATCTCAGTGTATGAGCATAATCCCCCAATGCTTCGAGCGGTAGAGCCCAATGGCTAGTTTCAAATCCGATGGCGTGGACATCTTTTATGTGGATGAGGGGATGGGGGAGCCGGTCCTGCTCATTCACGGCTTCGCCTCGAATATCGCGGCTAATTGGAAGGATACGGGCTGGATCGATGCCCTCGTAGCGAGCGGGCGCCGCGTCGTCGCCCTCGACAACCGAGGGCACGGCAAGAGCGAGAAGCTCTACGAGCCCGAGCTCTATGGCGCGCCCAGCATGGCCGAGGATTCCCGGCGGCTGCTCGACCATCTCGGCATCGAAAAGGCCGATGTCATGGGCTACTCGATGGGCGCGCGCATTGCGGCCTTCCTCGTGCTTCGGCATCAAGAGCGCGTCCGCAGCGTCGTCATTGCCGGAATGGGCATCAATCTGGTGCGCGGCATGGTGGGGAGCGGACCCCTGGCGAAGGCGCTGGAGGCTCGGAGCATCGACGATGTCGGCAACGACGCGGCGAGGAGCTTCAGGGCCTTCGCCGAGAAGACAGGAAGCGACCTGAGGGCGCTTGCTGCCTGCATGCGGGGCCCGCGCGAGAAGCTGTCGGCCGAACAGCTGGCCACAATCGCGGTTCCCGTCCTGGTGGCGGTGGGAACCGAGGACGTGATCGCTGGCTCGGGCCCCGATCTTGCCGCACTTATTCCCGGTGCGGGGCTCCTCAATCTCGAGGGCAGTGACCATATGAAGGCGGTGGGCGACGCCAGTTTCAAGCAGGGCGTGCTCGACTTTTTAACCCAGCGGCCCTAGTTCCCATGCTAGGGATGGCGCTAACGAAGCCCCTTTTCGGCGGGTTACCACGATAGAGGTTACCATGCAGAAGACCTTCACCGCGGCCAAGCCGCAGATCCAAAGTTACGATCCCATCTGGACCCAGGTGCGGAGCGAGGCGGAAGAGACGAGCGCGAACGAGCCCGTGCTCGCGAGCCTGATCTACGCCACGATCTTGAGCGAACCGACACTTGAGGATGCCGTGTGCCATAGCCTGGCCTTCCGGCTACAGCCCTCGGTCGATGCGGGGCTGTTGGACAAGACCTTCCGTGAGGTTCTCGCGGCCGATCCGAGCCTCGGGGAGATTTTCCGCGCCGATATCATGGCCGTGGCCAAGCGCGATCCGGCCTGCCGCCGTTTCATCGAGCCTTTGCTCTACTACAAGGGTTTCTCGGTGCTGCAGACGCATCGTTTCGCTCACAGGCTGTGGCTCGAGGGCCGGAAGGATTTCGCCCTGTTCTTGCAAAGCCTGTCGAGCCGCGTCTTTGGGGTGGACATCCATCCCGCCGCGCGGATGGGCAAAGGCATCATGCTCGACCACGCCACCGGCATCGTCATCGGCGAGACGGCCGTAGTCGGCGACAATTGCTCCATGCTGCACGGCGTGACGCTTGGCGGTACGGGCAATGAACGCGGCGATCGCCATCCCAAGATCGGTTGCGGCGTGATGATGGGCTCCGGCGCCAAGATCCTCGGCAATATCAAGATCGGCGACTGCGCGCGGGTCGCGGCCGGAAGCGTCGTGCTGCATGATGTTCCACCGCGCCGGACGGTTGCCGGGGTGCCGGCACGCGAAATCGGTCCGGCCGGATGCGAGGAGCCCGCGCTGGCCATGGATCAGTTCGTTGACGACGAGGCCGAAGGCGCCCCGAGCCCATGCGATTAGGGACCCGTGGACCACGAATTGCGGGAATTGAAGGGGATATGGCGTGACACGCGACGAGATCATCAAGCTTGAACGATATTTGCAGCGGGTGTTTCGCCTGCCGGCGCTCGAGGTGAAGCAGCGGCCGCAGAAGGACGATTCGGCCGAGGTCTATATCGCCGACGAATTCATCGGCGTCTTGTTTCGCGACGAGGATGACGGTGAGCTCGCCTATCAATTCCAGATGGCGATCCTCGATTTCGACCTCGGCAGTTAGTCCCCAGCGACCTTCCTTCCCCCCACTTCGCCTTTGCCCTGGCGCAAAAAAATGAGCCGGCGCTCTTGAAGAGGCCGGCTCTAGTTGAGGCCCGGATGGGTCGGGGTTGGGGGGGATGATCACCGGGCCTAAAATTGATCTCCAGACAAAAGCGGTGTCGAAGCTCCTGCGGCTAATTGCTGTAGGAGGCTGAGACCGTGGTTTGAGGTGCGTCACTCGGCGGCAGCAGCGACGTCCAAACCAGCGGATTGCGGTCGGACTGCTGCTTGACGAAGGTGTAGGGCGTGTCGGTCCAGCGCGCGATCTCCTGGCGCTTGTTGTCGAGCACCAGGTCGCCGACATCTGTCCGCGCGGTCAGCACCGCATGGCCTTCATTGTTCTCGTCGCGGACGACGGTGATCAGCAGCGTGCTTTCGGGCCAACCGCGTGCGATCAGCATGCGCCGCTTGAGCAGCACATAATCCTCGCAGTCGCCTTTGCCCTTGGGATAGGTCCAGACCTCGACCTTGCCATAGAGATCGAGATCGGTGACGGGGCTGACCTTCTGATTGACGTAGCGATTGACCTGGTCGAGCTCGCGCCGCTTGGCGGAGGTGAGCTGCAGGCGGTCGGTGTAGCGCCCGGACGGGCGGCACTCGCTCTGATGGTCCTGGCAGAAGGTGACATAGCCGATCGGCGGCAGGCTGTTGCCAAAGGACTGCAAGAACGCGGCCTTTTGCGGCGCCAGCGGCTGCGCCAAGCGAACCATGTGTTCCTTGGTGGCGTCCGCGGGCAAGGACGAGATCAACATCAAGAATGCCGCACCCAAAGCGAAGTGTTTCATTTAAACCCCCCTATTGTTGGGAGGCACTATCCCAGAAAGCTTTTGACATACCGATAAAGCAACATCGTTTTTCCAAATAGTATTGATAAGGTATTTTTAGGAACAGTTACGCAAGGTTGAACGGTCGTGATTCAATTAAAGTTTTGGATACTATAAGGGCAGCCGATGAGAGGAATGGCTATGCTACAGAAGGGTGTTCCGCCTCGCGCTTGCGGCGCTGGCAGGCTGCAAAACCCCTAAAGCGTGCAGGCTCGTCGCTTCCAGCAGGACCTCCGCCTTGCACCGGAGCCAACATTGTGGCCGCCAACACGCCTCTCGCGTGGCCGCGGTACGGTAAACGATCCCGAATTGACACGGTTGAGCGGAGCGTGAGCACATTCCGGCTCGCGCGAGCCGAGCGGCGTGGGGGCCAGGAAGAAAGCTCGCGCCCATCGCGTCGCTGTTGCTAAGGTCGGCCGGGGTGGGTGAGGGAGTGGCGGGGCTGGCGCTGCCCCGATGATCAGGGGCTCTGATGGAAAATCCGGGATTGGGCACGCCACAGCCGATGTTCAACGTGCCGCGCAGCGTCCTCCTTGCGGCAGCGGTCATGATCTTCATGCAGATCGTCCGATCGCTGCTGCCGGATGAGGAGGGTGTTAAGTTCCTGCTCGCGCTTGCCTTTATCCCCGCCCGCTATAGCGGGGCCGCGCCCGAGCTCCCCGGTGGATATCTCACCGCCGTCACGTCCTTCGTCACCTACATGGTGGTGCATGCCGGGTGGGTTCACCTCCTCGTCAACCTGATGTGGATGGTGGCTTTCGGCAGTGCCATCGCCAAGCGCCTGGGCGACTGGGGATTCCTCACATTCTCGATCTCCTGTGGCATTGCCGGGGCGCTGACCCACCTTGCGTTCCATTTCGGCGAGATGGCGCCCGTGGTCGGGGCGTCTGCCGCCATTTCGGGCCAGATGGCTGCCGCCTTGAGATTTATCTTTGGGGCGCGGCCGGAACCGGGGGAACGGATGCCGGACTTCGCTCGGGCTCCGCTTGAGAGCCTCTCTAGAACCCTTAGCGACCGCCGTATCCTCTTTGTCCTTGGTTTCTGGGTGGTGCTCAACGCCGTCTTCGGCCTCGGCGTGGTCTCGATCGCAGGAACCGAGGGCCAAATCGCCTGGGAAGCGCATATTGGCGGCTTCCTGTTCGGGCTCCTGTCGTTTGGCTATTTCGACCGCCGCGGCGACCAAAGGGTGCCGGAACCGACCTAGCACTCCCCGCCTTTTGCAACTTTCACGGCAACCCTCTCTTGCGCGATCGGTCCAGCGAGGACAGAATGTCGCAGGCAATCGGGACGGAGTTCTCGAGGCTGGAGGAAACGAGCATGAACGTTGCGACCATCTTGAAGATGAAGGGTAGGGATGTCGTCACCACCACGGCAGACACGTCTTTGCTTGAAATCGCAAAGCTGCTCCAGCAGCACGGTATTGGCTGTGTCGTGATCAAGGGGACCGACGGCAAGGTCGCCGGCATCGTGTCGGAGCGCGACTTGGTGCGGGCGATCGGCAGTGCCGGAGTCAAGGCCCTAAAGGACGCGGTCAGCGATTACATGACAAGGGCCGTGGTCACCGCGCGGGAATCCGACACGATCGACCGGCTGATGTCCGAGATGTCGTCTCACCGGTTCCGCCATATGCCCGTGGTCGAAAGGGGCAATCTGGTCGGGCTTGTCTCGATCGGAGACGTGGTGAAGATGCGTATTGCGGAGGCCGAGATGGAGGCCGCCGCCATGCGGGAGTACATCACCACCGGCTAGCTGGTGAAGGCGCGCACCAATGTCTTGATCTCGTCGATCTGCCGCTCGGCGGCCGTGGCGCCATGCGCGATGGCCTCGCCGCCGCGGTGAAAATCGAACAGGCCGATCGTACCGACCTTTGGGGTGATGGTCACGTCGGGCGGATCGCCGGCAAGCCGCGAGCGGGCAATGCGATCCTGGGTAATATTGATCGCGTCCATCATCACCGCTGAAATTCCCGGCGCTCCGCCGTTTCGGCCGAAGATTTGCCGGTGCAACAGGTGAAGCGCCGCGCGGCCGTTGCTGCCCGGGAGCTGCGCGTCCTCAGGTGGGGCCACGGGGTCGGCGATGGCCTCCTGATCGTGGATGATGCCACCCTTGCCGATGACGTCGCTGTTGAGATTGACGGCGATGACGATGCGGGCGCCGAGAGCACGGCAAACCGAAACCGGGATGGGATTGACGAGAGCGCCATCAATCAGCCAGCGACCGTTGATCCTCACCGGGCGGAAGATGCCAGGGAGCGCGAAGGAGGCCCTCAGCGCATGCACGAGGCTTCCCTTATTGAGCCAGACCTCATGGCCGGTCCCGAGCTCGGTGGCGACCGCAACGAATTTGCGCTTGAGTTCTTCGATGCTGAGATCTTGGAGATGCCGCTCTAGCCGGCTGTTCAGGCGTTGACCGGTGATCAGGCCGGAGCCGGTGAAATTGAAGTCCAGGAAGCCGAAGACGCGGCGGCGGGTGAGCCCGCCGGCGAACTCCTCAAGCGCTTGAAGCCGGTCCGCGACGTAGCAGGCGCCGGCGACCGCGCCGATGGAGGTTCCGGCCACGATGTCCGGTTCAAGCCCCGCCTCGACGAGGGTCTTCAGGACCCCGATATGGGCCCAGCCGCGGGCCGCTCCCCCACCGAGGGCGATGCCAATGATCGGTCTCGCCATGTCATTCCCGCCCAAACCACGCCGGCGGTCGTCCTAGCACCTCGCGTGGCGAGGGACCGCCCAGAGCGCCCTCGGGCCGTGGCCGTTTCTCGGATCGCTCTGTTGCGATACCAGCCTACTTAGAAGTCTTTAAGGTTCTCTTTGCGGCGTGAGCGTGGCCATAGACGCGCTCCGGGTCGAACACTCTCTCCGTCTCGACGAATTCGAGCGTCGCCCCGCCTTGAGTGCCGACGCCGAGAGGGACGGCACGATAGAAACACGATCTGCGGCCGGTGTGGCAACAGGCTTCGGCGCCAGCCATCTCCACTGCCAGCCACAGCGCATCCTGGTCGCAATCCGTGCGGAGCTCGATCACGCGCATGGTGTTGCCGCTCTCTTCGCCCTTGCGCCAGAGCTTGCCCCGCGACCTCGACCAATAATGCGCTTCGCCGGTTTCAAGGGTGCGGGCAAGAGCCTCGCCGTTCATATAGGCGAACATCAGCACTTCCCCGGTCGCGGCCGACGTCGTCACCACCGGGATTAGACCGTCGGCGTCGAATTTCGGCGTGAACGCGGTTCCTTCTTCGATCTTTACCTGATCGCTATTCGAGGCAGCAGGTTGGGTCACCGCGATGGATTCCTCGCGGCCTCACCCATCACAGGCGGCCGCGTTCCGTGGCAAGCTGCATGAAGCGAGCCTGCTGCGCCGGGTCTTCCTTGAAGATGCCGGTGAACTGGGTGGTGATGGTGGCGACGCCGGGCTTCTTAACGCCGCGGATCGACATGCATTGATGCACGGCCTCGATCATCACCGCCACGCCCTTGGGCTTCAGCGCCCTGTCGATGGTCTCGGCGATCTGAGCGGTCATCGTCTCCTGCGTTTGCAGGCGACGCGCGAACACTTCGACCACGCGCGCGAGCTTGGAGATGCCGACGACACGATCGGTCGGGAAATAGGCCACATGCGCCTTGCCCACGAAGGGGATCATGTGGTGCTCGCAATGGGAGTGCAGCTCGATGTCGCGGAGCATGACAATATCGTCATATCCAGCGACCTCGTCGAAGGTGCGCGACAGAATATCGAGGGGACATTCCTCGTAGCCCGCGAAGAATTCGTCATAGGCGCTCACCACGCGCTTCGGCGTTTCGAGCAGGCCCTCGCGCCCCGGATCGTCGCCGGCATAGGCCAAGAGCGTGCGGACGGCGTTCTCGGCCGCTTCGCGCGAGGGGCGCTCGATGGCTGGCCCGCGGCCGATGTCGACCTCTAGGCGTGTGGGCAATCTCTTTACCTTGGCGTCCATCGAGCTTCCTTGCCTTATCAACCGCGAAAGAACCGGCCGGTTTCCCAATCCTCAGCGGAGGATAGTATACTCGGTCCGCCACTCTTTTCGTCATGATTTAGGGCGGCCGGACTGCGCTGCCCACTTGGCGTGCATATATAATGCGTGAGTTTAGCCTGCAAGCCGAGGCTGCCCGACCAAGTTGAGAGTGCAATGACCCTGCCGGACGACATTTACAGCCAGCGCATCTTGGAGATCGCGGCGAACATTCCGCGGTTGGCGCGATTGTCTCACCCCGATGCCATGGCCACGGCCAATTCGAAGCTCTGCGGCAGCAGGGTCACCATCGACCTCTCCATGCGGGGAGACGTGGTGATTGACTATGGCCAAAACGTGAAAGCCTGTCTTCTGGGCCAATCGTCGGCGGCGGTGATGGGGCGGGAGATCGTCGGCTCCAACGCGGCGGAGCTGCGCGCCGTGGGAGCCGCGATGCGCAAGATGCTGAAAGAGGGCGGGCTGCCGCCGGGCGGCAAGTGGGCCGATCTTGCCGCTCTCCAGCCGGTGAAGGACTACAAGGCCCGGCATGCCTCGACCTTGCTGGTGTTCGATGCGGTCGAGGATGCCATCGGCCAGATCGAGGCTCGGCGCGCCGAGCAGGGCGACGCGCTCACCCCGAAAGAGCATGTCTGAGACGTTGCGCCCAGGAATAGGCGGCGTTCGGACTGTCGTCGCGCGGGTCGCCAAGGCGCTCATGCTCGCTCCGGTCGTGGCCTATCGCTACACCGTGTCGCCACTGCTCGGGGTCAATTGCCGGCATCTGCCGACCTGTTCGGACTATGCGCATGAGGCGATCGACCGGAACGGACCATGGAAGGGCGGATGGCTCACGCTGTCACGATTGCTGCGCTGCCATCCCTGGGGCAGCCACGGCTTTGACCCGGTCCCCGATCTGAGCGGGGAGCACCATCCTTTCGCGCCCTGGCGCTACGGGAGGTGGACTCTCTCCGGCGACGCCCTGCACCCAGATGACATCGAGGCGAAATCCCGGTAAAAGCCGAGCACCACACAGCAATCTCTTACCTGCTCCCGTACGCAGGAGTGAGAGGAGAGGAAAATGATTTCACTCACATTCCCAGATGGTTCCAAGCGCGACTTCAAGGCTGGAGTCACGGGCCGCGAAGTGGCGGAGTCGATCGCGAAATCGCTTGCCAAAAAGGCCGTGGCGGTTTCGCTCGACGGCAAGCTTCGCGACCTGGCCGAGCCGATCAAGGCCGGCGCCGCCATCCGCATCATTACGCGCGACGACGCCGAAGCCCTGGAGCTCATCCGCCACGACGCGGCCCATGTCATGGCCGAGGCCGTGCAGGAGCTCTATCCCGGCACGCAAGTCACCATCGGCCCGGTGATCGAGAACGGCTTCTATTACGATTTTGCCCGCGACGAGCCCTTCACCCCGGACGATTTTCCGGTGATCGAGGCCAAGATGCGCGAGATCGTCTCCCGCGATTCTCCCTTCAGCTGCGAGATCGTGGGCCGTGACGAGGCCAAGAAGCTCTTCGCCGGCAAGGGCGAGACCTACAAGATCGAGCTGATCGACGCGATCCCGGAAGGCCAGGAGATCAGGATCTATTCGCAGCGCGAATGGCTCGATCTCTGCCGTGGACCGCACATGACCTCGACCGGCAAGGTCGGCAAGGGCTTCAAGCTGCTGAAGATCGCCGGAGCCTATTGGCGCGGGGATTCGAACAACCCCATGCTTCAGCGCATCTACGGCACCGCCTGGGCGACCGAGGAGCAGCTCAACGCCTATCTGCACCAGCTCGAAGAGGCCGAGAAGCGCGACCATCGGCGCTTGGGCCGGGAGATGGATCTATTCCACTTCCAGGAGGAGGCGCCGGGGGCGGTGTTCTGGCATCCGCAGGGCTGGTCTCTGTTCCAGGCGCTGATCGGCTATATGCGGCGGCGCCAGCAGGCCTGGGACTATGTCGAGGTCAACTCGCCCGACATGCTCGACCGCGCGCTATGGGAGCAGTCCGGACATTGGGAGAAGTTCGCGGAGAACATGTATATCGCCGAGACGCCGGACGAGCGCGTCTATTGCTGCAAGCCAATGAACTGCCCGGGCCATGTGCAGATCTTCAAGCACGGTTTGAAGAGCTATCGCGATCTCCCCTTGCGCATCGCCGAGTTCGGCAAGGTGCACCGCTACGAGCCATCAGGCGCGTTGCACGGGCTCCTGCGCGTGCGTCACTTCACCCAGGACGATGCGCATATCTTCTGCACCGAGGATCAGGTCACCCAGGAATGCGTGACGCTCAACGAGCAGATGCTGTCGATCTATCGCGATTTCGGTTTTGACGATGTACGTATCAAATTCTCCGACCGACCGGCCAATCGCGTCGGCTCCGATGAGGTCTGGGACAAGGCCGAGGCGGCACTCAAGCGCGCGGTCGAGGCTGCCGGGCTGCGTTATGAGCTCAACCCGGGCGAAGGCGCGTTTTACGGCCCCAAGCTCGAATATGTGTTGCGCGACGCCATCGGGCGCGATTGGCAATGCGGCACGATCCAAGTGGATCTCAACATGCCGCTCCGGCTTGGCGCTTTCTATATCGGGTCCGACGGAGAGAAGACCGTGCCGGTGATGATCCACCGCGCCATGTTCGGTTCGCTCGAGCGCTTCACCGGCATTTTGATCGAGCACCATGCCGGGCATCTGCCGCTCTGGCTCGCGCCAATGCAGGCGGTGGTGGCCCCCATCGTCTCGGACGCCGACGCCTATGCGCTGAAGGTGCTCGAGGCGCTAAAGCAGGCAGGCCTCAGGGCCGAGGCTGATCTCCGCAACGAGAAGATCAACTACAAGGTGCGGGAGCACTCCGTCGCCAAGGTGCCGGTGCTGTTCGTGGTCGGGAAACGCGAGGCCGAGGAGGGGACGGTGTCGCTGCGGCGGCTCGGCTCTCAGGAGCAGGAGGTGTTGTCGCTCGCGGACGCGGTCAAGGCAATCGCGGCCGAAGCAACGCCCCCGGATTTGAGAAAATCCCAGGCGGCCGCTCCGTAGCCGGCTCGCCGCCGCCAAACGCCATGCCCGTATCGGGCCCGCTTGGCGTTTCGGACGGAGGCGGTGGCGGCGGTTCGGTAATCGCTTTCAGGACCTCCGGCGTGGCGGGACCTTGCTCCATCACCACCTCGATTTGCTTGGCTTCGCCCGTGGCCACATTGAATTTGCTCGTGTAGCTCTCGCCATTGTGGTTGGCCACGACGGCATAGTCCCCCGCGGCAAGAATGTTGGTCGGCAGCGCCCCCGCGATCTCCTTCACCACATCGCCGGTCGGCGTGAGGATGCTCCATTTCGTGTCGGCCAGAGCCTCGCCGCCGGACCTCTGCACTAGCCTGAAGGTGACGGGTGCAGCGGCGTGCTTGACGGTGGCTTCGGTGATCTTGCCGGGCTCGACCGTGACGTCCCCTCTCACGGTGGCATTGGCGCGCCCGTAGAGACTGACGACGTGATAGGCGCCGGCATTCAGTCTGATCACCAGGTCGGGCTTGGCGTCGGCTAGAATCTCGCGGCGATTGCCGAACTGATCCTCTTCATCCGATAGAATTTTGAAATGCACGCTCGCCTGGGGAAGTGGCCGGCCATTGGCGAGAACGGCGCCAAGCTTCAGGCCGCCGGTATTGAGGACGAAGATCTCCTCGAGCGAGCGGCCGCTTTCGACCTTGACCTTCTTGGTCAGGTTGGAAAGGCCAAAGGCGGCGTTGACGAGATAATCCCCTGGGGGAAGCGCGGCGGTCGGGTTGGGTTCGTGATGCGTGCCGATGAGCTTGCGCGCGCCATCCGGGCCGGGTTCGACCGAGAAGACGCGCCAGACAAGTCCGCTCTCGACCTTCGGCCCAGTTTCGGTGAGCAGGGCCTTGAAGGTCACGGGCACGGGCAGCGTAGACCCCTCCTGTGCCGTCGGCGCGGACCGGGGAGGTGCCGCACTTTCATTTGGCGGAACGGCCGCGAGCTTTGGCATGTCGGTCTGCGTCGGCGCCTTCGGTCCCACGATGTCCGCTTCGGAGGGCGGAGGTGCTTTTGCCGGGGAGGCGGCTTCTGCTTCGGCTTGGCCAGCTGGAGGAGAGGAAGGAGGGGCCTCAGCCTTCGCGGTGGCGGGCGGCGCCGCCTTGGCGGCTGGAGGCGGTGCCGGATCGGCCGGTGATAGAGCTTTGTCCGGGGCGGTTGCCTGTTCCTGCTTCGGCGTTGCTTCGGGCATCACGACCGGCGCTGCTGTCGTCGCTTCGGCCGGCTTGGCTGTTGCCGGTGGTGGTGTCGCCGCCGCGGTTGCTGCTGTCGTCGCGTCGGCCGGCTTGACTGCTGCCGGTGGAGTCGCGACCGTTGTTCCTTCTGGCTTCGGTGCTGGCGTTGGCAGGGGAGGAACCTGCGCCGCCTCGTCCGCTTTCGTTTCGGCCTGCGGCGCAGGCGTCTTGTCGCCCTCGGCTTGGGCCACGGGTGCGGCCGTTGCCGCCGGTTTGGCCACGCCGTCGAGGATGGAGGTCAAGCCTTGCTTCAACTCATTCGCATTGGTCGCGGCAAAAAATTGACAGCCTGTGTCCTGAGCGATGCAACGAAGCGGCTTCAGGGCTTGCTTGGCCTTGGGATCGAAGC
>JBAUEK010000138.1:0-1781 GCA_049678565.1 Methyloceanibacter sp.
GGGCCAGGCGGTGGCGCCGTTCCACAGGAAGATTTGCAAGTCACAGCCGTCCGCGCCGCACATCGGATTGATGCCGCCTTCGCAGTCGAGCTTGGCGTAATCGGCGATCCAGTCCTCGCCGCCGTCCTCATTCACATCGTCGAAGCTGAGCACCGCATCGGCATTGGGGGTACCCTCCAAATCCTTGCAGGACTGGGTCGCGTAGGCGATTTCGGCCGCGACATTGTCTGGCGCTTCGCCGGCATTGGTGCAGAGACTGCCGCCGAGGATCAGCAGCGCGGCAAGGAAAGTCGGAGATGCCGGGGTTAGCATGCGCGCGGGCGGGAGCAACTCCGGGGACGCTCAGTTGGCCGAGGCAGCCGCGTTCAGGTTCCGGAGCTGGGGTTTTGCCTTGGCCTTGGCGGCGCCGCTGGCGGTCCGCTTGCGCTTCTTCTTCTTGGCCCGGCCCGGCCCGCAAATGTCATTGCGGAGATGAGCCGGCCCCTCATTCATCGAGGTTTGGATGGCCATGCCATCGATGGTGGTGCCGAACAAAGACTTCCAGAAATAGCGCTTGAAGCCGTTTTCGAGCAAATTGGCGGCGCGGTCGCTCCGGATCGCGACCGATGGCTCGCCGAGCACCACGGCTACGAGCTTGCGGCCGTCGCGCGTGGCGCTCACCACCACGTTGAAGCCGGAATCGCAAATGAACCCGGTCTTCATGCCGTCGGCCCCGGGAAAGGAGATCAGGAGCCCGTTATGGGTCCGCATCACCTTCTTGCCGACCTTCACATTGGGCAGGGCGAAGATGTCGGCATATTCGGGGAACTCGATGATCAGGGCGCGGGCGAGCTTGGCCAGATCGCGCGCGGTCGTGACTTGGTCTTCATTCGGGAGGCCGTTGGGGTTGGCGAATTTGGTTCGCGTCATGCCGAGCTTGCGTGCGGCTTCATTCATGCGCTGGATGAAGGCCTCCTCGCTGCCGCCGACGGCCTCGGCGATCATCATCGCGACGTCGTTCGCGGACTTCACGATCAGGACCTTGAGCCCGGTCTCCAGCGAGATCTTGCCGCCGACCGGAAGCCCGAGCTTGGTCGGGGCCTGGGACACCGCCTTCTTCGAGCAGGTAATGTCGCTGTCGAGCTTGATCTCGCCCTTCTTGATCGCCTGGAAGGTGACATAGGCGGTCATCATCTTGGTCAGCGAAGCGGGGAACCAGGGCGCGTCGAGGTCCTCGGCGTAGAAGATGGTGCCGTTGAAGGGCTCGAATACGAGAGCCGGCCCGGCGCTGGCGGCCGTCGGAGCCGAAAGGATCGCTCCAACGAGGAGGCCAAGGCCAGCGCGTCTCAACATCATGTGCTCCCCTTCATTCTGGGTGTGCCCCACACCAAGCCCGAGCCGGGTGCTGGCTCGGAACCCCCGCAATCGGATCGTCAAGCTCTACTGCCCTATACTCACCGCAAATTCGACTGTTCCGTGGCACTCGGCGCGGATTGACCCCCTTTCACCGGTTCTGTGGTGCTTTTTTGCCGCGTGACGGGAAATCAGCCGGACTGGCGCCGGCGGAGAGTAGCGCAGCGTCTTCAATCCGCAACCCGGGAAATCGGCAATTTGCCACGGCGATGGCGGCGTGCTGCCGCGGCCGCGCCCAATTCGGAGTATCTTTTTGTGCGACCCCTCCCGGGACGGATCTTTAGCATGGATGCACAGACGAGACGCCGGCAGCTTGTCGCCGCCCTCGGCCGCGTGGCGGCGGGCGACCGCGATGCTCTGCGCCTCGTTTATGCCGACACCTCGGCGAA
>JBAUEK010000139.1:0-11475 GCA_049678565.1 Methyloceanibacter sp.
GTTATGCCGGCGATGTCTGGTTCCCGCAGCCGCCGGCCAAGGACCATCCCTGGCGCAAAATGCCCCATCACGGCATGACGCCGCATATCTCCGGCACGTCGCTCTCGGCCCAGGCGCGCTACGCCGCGGGCACCCGCGAGATCCTCGAAAGCTACTTCGCCGGTACGCCGATCCGCACCGAATATCTGATCGTGGACAAAGGCAAGCTCGCCGGCGTCGGGGCCCATTCCTACACCGCTGGCGACGCCACCAAGGGCTCCGAGGAGGCGGCCAAGTTCAAGACATAGACGCGGGCACGATCCCGAGGCCGCGCCAGTTCACATATGGATGGCGCGGCCGCCCGCCGCGAGCGCTGCTTCCTTCACCGCCTCGTTCAAGGTCGGGTGGGCGTGGCAGGTTCGAGCGAGGTCCTCGGCCGAGCCGCCGAACTCCATCAGCACCGCGGCCTCCGCGATCATCGTGCCGGCGTCGGCGCCGAGAATGTGCACGCCGAGCACGCGGTCCGTCGCCTCGTCCGCCAGCACCTTGACGAAGCCCTCGGTGGTGCGATTGACCTTGGCCCGGCCATTGGCGGTGAAGGGGAATTTGCCGATTCTGTAGGCGATACCGGCTTCCTTCAGCTCCTCCTCCGTCTTGCCGACGCTTGCCACTTCAGGCGCGGTATAGACCACGCTCGGGATCACATCGTAATTCACATGCCCCGCCTGGCCGGCGAGGATCTCGGCCACGGCGACGCCTTCGTCCTCGGCCTTGTGCGCGAGCATCGGCCCCTCGATCACATCGCCGATGGCGTAGATGCCTGGCACGCTCGTGGCGTAGCGCCCGTCGACCGGGACCCGCCCGCGATTATCGGTTTTGACCCCGAGCTCGGCGAGCCCAAGCCCAGACGTGTTTGGCACCCTGCCGACGGCGAGGAGCACCACGTCGCAGTCGAGCGTCTCCTGCGCGCCGCCTTTGGCCGGTTCGAGCCTCACTCTGCACGCGCCACCCTTGGTCTCGACGCCCAATACTTTGGTGCCGAGCTTGAAGGCGATGCCTTGCTTCTCCAGCAAGCGCTGGAATTGCCTCGCCACCTCGCCGTCGAGCCCCGGCGCGATGCGATCCAGCATCTCGACCACGGTCACTTCGGCGCCAAGCCGCCGCCACACCGAGCCGAGTTCGAGCCCGATATAGCCGGCGCCGATCACCACCAGCCGCTTTGGCACTTTCGGCAGCGACAGGGCGCCGGTGGAGGAGACGACCGTCTCCTCGTCGATGGCGATGCCCGGAATGGCCGCCACGTCGGAGCCGGTGGCGATGACGATGGCCTTGGTCTTGAGACTCTGCTTGCCGCCATCGGGGCCTGTCACCTCGACCTTGCCGGGGGCAACGATCCGGCCCTCGCCGTGAAACGGCTCGATCTTGTTCTTCTTGAGCAGGAACTCCACCCCCTGGACGTTGCCCGCGACACCCTCGTCCTTGAAGGCGAGCATGCCGGCGAGGTCGAGCGAGGGGCTAACCTTGATACCCATGGCGCCGAAGCCGTTCGCCGCTTCGGCATAGAGCTCGCTCGCATGCAGCAGCGCCTTGGACGGGATACAGCCAACATTGAGGCAGGTGCCGCCGTGGGTGGCGCGCTTCTCCACCACGGCGACCTTGAGCCCGAGCTGGGCCGCGCGAATGGCGCAGACATAGCCTCCAGGCCCGGTGCCGATCACAATCACATCGTAAGTCATGACACTCCTTGAAAATTACTCGGGCGTCAGGGTCTCTTCGCCCCTGCCCGCGTCCCACAGCCCCGCCAGGCTGCCGTCCAACCCTAGCGCATAGACGACCGGCGTCGAGCTGCCCCAGTCCACCGTGAGCAAATTGCCGGCGAGGGTGCCCTTGCCCTCATAGTTCGAGCTGCCGACCTCCCAGCTGAGATGATAGCCCTTGCCCTGCCTCTCGATCTCGACCGTCCCCTTATAGGCGCTGCCATCGGCATTCTTGCCCTCGACGCTATAGGAGCCTTCCGACGGTGCTATGTCGCCCGGTGCGGTGTTGGCCACGGGCTCCAGCGTTTCGGTGGCCGAGCCGTCGGCCCATTCGCCGTCCAGGGCGCCGTCTTCGCCGAAACTGTAGATCACGGGGGTCTTGTCGCCCCAATTGACCACCAGCATCTTGCCGGCGAAGTGCCCGCTGCCGCGAAACACGTCCTTGCCGATCCACCAGGTGAAATTGAACTGATCCTCGTTCTGCGCCAGCGCCACCATGCCGCGATATTTGCTGCCGCTGGGGTTGGTGCCCTCCGCCCGGTAGACGCCGCCAAGCTCGAAGGTCTGAGGCTCCGCGTCGTCGTCTTCGGTCTCGGCCGTCCCTTCGCTCGTGTCCTCCGCCGCCGCTGACGGCGGCTCGCCGCTCGGCCGGAAGACAAAATCGCCGAAGAAGGTCGAGGAGATCCACGGCGTTTGCGCGCCCTTGGTCTCCACATAGACACCCTTCAAGGTCCGCTTGAAGGTGTCCTCGATATCGAGATTGGGCACATCGATCGATTGGTAGAGATATTTGGCGTAAGGACTGTTGTTGCCGGCGCCGTCGAGCGCGGTCAGTCCGGGCGAGGTTGCGTAGGAAATGAACAGGCGCGCATTCGAATCGATGCGCGAAAGCCCCTTCGCCCCGTTCGGGTCGATCGGATTGTCGCGGCAGGCATCGAGGATGACGATGTTGAGATCGCTGCGGGCCGAGGCCATGGCGTCCACCACCGCCAGCGCCGTGACCGAGCCTCGCTTGATATCCTCCAAATTGGCAAACTGGCCGCCGACCGGCAGAAGATAGTTCTCGCCGTCGATCTGCGTGCCATGGCCGGAGAAATAGAACAGGCCGACGCCGCCTTTTTGCCTCAGCTCGGCGCCGAAGCTGCGGACCGCGCCCACCATCTTGGCCTGATCCGCATCCGTTTCGATGATGACCTCGAAGCCGGCCGCCTCCAGCGCCGCGGCCATGGCTTCGGCGTCGTTGATCGGGTTCCTGAGCGGCGCGAAGGAATAGTCGGCATTGCCGATGATCAGCGCGGTGCGCGGCTCGGGCGTGGGCGCCTCGGCCCGAAGGAGCAGAGCCACGCCAAGCAATGCGATGAGGCGGAGACAGGTCTTAAGCACGCGGGTCACACCAAAGCCCGAAAGGCTCCATCGCCAATGATTACCAGCGCCGGGCGATCCGTTCCAGTTTTTGGTTGCGGCTAAAGGTCAAGCACCAGCCGCTTCGGGTCCTCGATCGCTTCCTTGATATGGACCAGGAAGGTGACGGCCTCCTTGCCGTCCACCAGCCGGTGATCGTAGGAGAGCGCGAGATACATCATCGGCCGCGCCACGATCTGCTTGTCCCGCACCACGGCGCGGTCCTCGATCCTGTGCATGCCGAGAATGCCCGATTGCGGGGCGTTCAAGATCGGCGTCGACAGCAGCGACCCATAGCTGCCGCCATTGGAGATGGTGAAGGTGCCGCCTTGCATCTCCGCCAGCCCGAGCTTGCCTTCGTGTGCGCGCGCGCCGAAATCGGCGATCGCCGCCTCGATCTCGGCCAGGCCCATGCGGTCGGCGTCACGCAACACCGGCACCACCAGCCCGCGCTCGGTGCCGACGGCGACGCCGATATGGTAGTAGTTCTTGTAGACGATGTCGGTGCCGTCGATCTCGGCATTGACCGCAGGAATGTCCTTCAGCGCCTGCACCGCCGCTTTGACGAAGAAGCCCATCAGACCGAGCTTGACCCCGTGTTTCTTCTGAAACGCCTCGCGATATTCGCGCCTGAGCTCCATCACCGCGCTCATATCCACGTCGTTGAACGTGGTCAGCATGGCGGCCGTGTCCTGCGCCTCCTTCAGCCGCTTGGCGATGGTCTGACGCAGCCGCGTCATGCGCACGCGCTCCTCGCGCACCACGTCCTCGGGCGCGATGGGAGGCCGCGGCGCGGCGGGAGCCTTGGCCAGCGGCGCCCGCGCGAGCAAGGCCGAGGCGGCGCTGCCGGCGGCACTGACGGGGGCGGGACCTGAGGGAGCCTGGGCGGTGGCGAGCACATCCTGCTTCAGCACCTGCCCCCGGCGTCCGGAGCCATGCACCTCGCTTACGTCGAGCCCGCGCTCGGCCAGAAGCTTGCGGGCGGACGGCGATGGCGGCATCTCGTCCTGGGCGCCGAATTCCTCGCGCGGGAACGGCTCGCGCTCGAGCGCGGCCGGACCTGGACGAGCCCCAGTCACGACCGCCGCGGGCTGAGGCGCTGGCGCGGCCACAGCGACCGGCGCGACCACAACGACAGGCTCGGCCGCGGCAGCAGGGGCAGCGGGCGCGGCCACCTTGCCGTCGCCAGGTTTGATCGTGCCGATCACGGTCCCGACGCCGACCGTTTCGCCGGCTTGCACCGCGATTTCGGCGAGGATGCCGGTCGCCGGCGCCGGTACCTCGACCGTGACCTTGTCGGTTTCGAGCTCGACCAGAGGCTCATCGGCCATGACCCGATCGCCGGTCTGCTTAAACCATCTTCCCACCGTGGCCTCGGTGACGGATTCGCCAAGGGTCGGCACGCGGATCTTTGTCGCCATCGTTGGTTGCCTCTTTGCCCTTGTCCTAGCCCAATGCCTCTTCGAGCAGCACCGTAAGCTCGTGCTGATGCTTGCGCATCAGACCCACCGCCGTCGATGCGGAAGCCGGACGCCCAGCATAGCGCGGTCGCCGGTGCTTGGCTTCGATATGATCGAGCACCCAGGAGATGTTCGGCTCGATGAAGCTCCACGCGCCCATATTCTTCGGTTCCTCCTGGCACCACACGATCTCCGCTTGCAGAAAGCGTGACAGCTCCTGGAGCAGCGCGCGCGCGGGGAACGGGTAGAGCTGCTCGACCCGCAGCAGATAGACATCGTCGACGCCGCGCTTCTCGCGCTCGTCATAAAGATCGTAATAGACCTTGCCCGAGCAGAGCACGACGCGCCTGATCTCGGCATCCGGCTTGAGCGTGACCGCCTGACCTTCGAGGAACTGGGCATCGTCCCACAAGACGCGGTGAAAGCTGGAATCCGGGCCGAATTGCGACAGATTCGAAACCACGCGCCTATGACGGAGAAGCGATTTCGGCGTCATCAGCACCAGCGGTTTGCGGAACTGCCGGTGCATCTGCCGCCTGAGCGCATGGAAGTAATTCGCCGGCGTAGTCAGATTGGCGATCTGCCAATTATCCTCGGCGCTGAGTTGAAGAAAGCGCTCGAGCCGCGCCGAGGAGTGTTCCGGCCCCTGGCCCTCATAGCCATGGGGCAGCAACAGCACCAATCCCGACATGCGCAGCCATTTGCGCTCGCCCGATGAAATGAACTGATCGATCACCACCTGCGCGCCATTGGCGAAGTCGCCGAACTGCGCTTCCCACAGCACGAGCGCATTCGGCTCGGCCAGGCTGTAGCCATATTCGAAGCCGAGCACCGCCTCCTCCGACAGCATCGAATTGATCACCTCGAACTCGGCCTGACCTTTGGCGATGTGCTTGAGCGGCGTGTATTTCTTCTCGTTCAGTTGATCCATCAGCACCGAATGGCGCTGGGAGAAAGTGCCGCGCTCCGAATCCTGGCCCGACAGGCGCACGCGAAAGCCGTCATTGAGAATGGTGCCGAAGGCGAGCGCCTCCGCCGTGGACCAGTCGATACCGGTCCCGTCCTCGATCATCTTGCGGCGTCCGGCGACAATGCGCGCCACGGTCTTGTGCGGGGTGAAGTTCTTCGGAATGAAGGAGAGTTTGCGGCCAACCTCCTTCAGCACATCGAGACTGACACCGGTCGAGCCGCGGCGAGCCCCCTCCTCGGCATGACCGATATGGGACCAGCGGCCGTCGAGCCAATCGGCCCGGTTCGGACGATAGGCTTCGCTCGCGGCAAACTCGTCCTCCAACAGCGCGCGGAAATCCGTCCGCATGGCCTCGACCTCGGCGGGGGTGAGCAGTCCCTCCTCGACCAGCTTGGCGGCGTAGATTTCGCTCACGCGCGGATGCTCGCGAATGCGGGCATACATCAGAGGCTGGGTGAAGGCTGGCTCGTCCGCCTCGTTATGGCCGTGGCGCCGGTAGCAGAACATGTCGACGACCACGGGCTTGCCGAAGCGCTGGCGAAACTCGGTTGCCATCTTGGTGACGAAGACCACGGCTTCAGGGTCGTCGCCATTCACGTGGAAAATCGGAGCGTCGATGATCTTGGCCACGTCCGACGGATAGGGCGAGGACCTGGCGAAGCGCGGCGCCGTGGTGAAGCCGATCTGATTGTTGACGATGAAATGGAGCGAGCCGCCGGTGCGGTGCCCGCGCAGTCCCGACAGGCCGAGACATTCCGCCACCACGCCCTGGCCGGCGAAGGCGGCATCGCCATGCAGCAGCAGCGGCAAGACCTCCCGGCGCTCCCTGTCCCCAAGCTGGTCCTGCTTGGCCCGTACTTTACCGAGCACCACGGGATCGACGATCTCCAGATGCGAGGGGTTGGCGGTGAGCGACAGATGCACCCGGTTCTGATCGAACGCGCGGTCCGAGGAGGCGCCCAGATGATATTTGACGTCTCCAGACCCTTCGACATCGTCAGGTTGGGCCGAGCCGCCCTTGAACTCGTTGAAGATCGCCCGGTAGGGCTTGGCCATGACATTGGCGAGCACGTTGAGGCGGCCGCGATGCGGCATGCCGATGACGATCTCGCGCACGCCGGTCTGGCCGCCGCGCTTGATCACCTGCTCGAGCGCCGGCACCATGGCCTCGCCGCCGTCGAGCCCGAACCGCTTGGTGCCGGTGTATTTCACGTCGATGAAGCGCTCGAAGATCTCGGCCTCGATCAGCTTCTTGAGGATCGCCTTCTTGCCTTCGGGGGTGAAGCGAACCTCCTTGTCCGCGCCCTCGATACGCTCCTGGATCCAAGCGCGCTGCACCGGATCGGAAATATGCATGTATTCGGTGCCGATGTGCCGGCCATAGGCGCGCTTGAGCATGTCGAGCACTTGGCGGAGCGTGCCGAATTCAAGGCCAAGCGCGCCGCCGAGATAGATCGACCGGTCGTAATCGGCCTTGGTGAAGCCGTAGGTCCGCGGCTTGAGCTCGGGATGCTCGCGCCGCTCGCTGAGGTCGAGCGGATCGAGCTTGGCGATCAAATGGCCACGCGTTCGATAATTCCGGATCAGCATGCGCGCGGCGAGCGTGTCCTTCGCCGCGTCGAGCGCCTGCTCCTCGGTGAATGCGGGTGGGACGGCCTGCTGCATCAGGCCCCGAGCGCCGTTCGATCGGCCCCATGACGGTCCGCGCGCCTCCGTGAGCACGTCGTCCCTGTCGTCCTTCAGGCTGGCGAAGAACGCCTGCCAATCGGCGCCGACCGCGTTGGGGTCCTGCTGGTAGCGCGCATGGAGCTGCTCGAGATAGGCGGCGTTGGTGCCGTCGAGAAACGACGTGGTGGCAAACACGTCGTTGAGTTCATGCCTCGTCATGTGATCGACCCTGCCGGTGTTGCTGGACTACCGGCGTGCCGGGAAAAAGCGGCGAGTGTTGGGCGTCCGGCCTAACTCCATGTAATAGGCGTGCACACAGTTCCAAGGGTTGCGGTCTGAATTTGCCGTGACAATCCCGGTTCCCCGCTGCCTCAAATTTGGGCTGTGACTCGCATGTGCCGCAAGAGACCCCAGGGGCGGCCCCTTGACCGGGCTCCGGCTGCCTATATCCAGGCCGGCATGGATGCTCTGACCGCCTTCGGCCTCGTTGCCGTCACCGCCATGCTGGTGTTCTACGCGCTTGAGGACCGTAGCCCCTGGTTCGTGCTCGCCTTCGCCGCCGCTTGCGCCATGGCCTCGGCCTATGGCTTCCTGCAGGGCGCATGGCTCTTTGGCGTGGTCGAGGCCATCTTCACCGGCGTCGCCGTCATGCGCTGGAGAGCGAGGATCGCCAGCGCCTAGAGACGTGAGAAAGTCTCGAGGCCGGGAGCTGCCGGAAATTCGCGGTCAGGCCGGCCTAAGCTCCTCCAGCCTGCGGCGTTGTCTCCCGTTTGCATCGAAATTGCCGGGCGCGAGCCACGCCTCGAAGCCCGCCTTGATCGCGGGCCATTCGGCATCGGTGATCGACAGCCAGGCCGTGTCGCGGTTGCAACCCTTGACCACCACGGCGTTTCTGAAAATGCCCTCAAAGCGAAACCCGAGGCGCTTCGCGGCCGCGATCGACGGCGCGTTCAGGCTGTCGCATTTCCATTCATAGCGCCGATAACCGAGCTGCTCGAATGCATGGCGCATCATCAGAGCCATCGCTTCAGTCGAACCCGGCGTTTGTTGCAGCAGCGACGAAAAGCGCAGATGCCCGACCTCGATCGCGCCCATCACCGGATCGATGCGCATATAGGCCGCGATCCCCAGGGCGCGTCCGGTCGCCTGATCGACGATGGCGAAGAAGAGCGGGTCGTCGCGGGCCTGCATGTGTTCGGCCCATTGCGCATAATCGGCAGCGGAGCCGAATGGCCCGTAAGGCATGTAGGTCCAATGCCGCGCATCGGCGTCGCGGCAATAGGCTGCGTGCAATGGCCCTGCATGCTTGGCCGCGACGAGCGGCTCGAGCCGAACCACCCGGCCCGGCATCACCACACGCGCGGGATGCTGACGCGGCGTCCAGCCTGGAACCGGGTCGCCGATGGGTTGACCGAATTGATTTTGACGCGGCATAGGTCCGGCTATAGCCCAGTCAGGCCCCGTTGAGCAGGTCCTTGAGCGTCTGGCCGAGCGCGGCGGGGCTGGGTGAGACCCGAATTCCGGCGGATTTCATCGCCTCGATCTTGACACCGGCCTTGCCTTTGCCGCCGGAGATCACAGCGCCTGCATGCCCCATGCGCCGGCCGGGTGGCGCGCTCACGCCGGCGATGAAGCCGACCACGGGTTTCTTTTTCTTGGACTCGGCGAGGAAGGCTGCGGCGTCCTCCTCGGCGCTGCCGCCGATCTCGCCGATCATAATGATCGCCTCGGTCGCGTCGTCGTCGAGGAACAGCTTCAGGCAATCGATGAAATTGGTGCCATGCACCGGATCGCCGCCAATGCCGATGCAGGTCGATTGGCCGAGCCCGGCGCCGGTCGTTTGCGCCACGGCCTCATAGGTCAGGGTGCCGGAGCGCGACACGATGCCGACATTTCCCGGCCGATGGATGTGGCCCGGCATGATGCCGATCTTGCACTGATCCGGCGTGATGATGCCCGGGCAGTTCGGTCCGATCAGACGCGTGCGCGAGCCGGAAAGCGCGCGCTTGACTTTGACCATGTCGAGCACGGGCACGCCCTCGGTGATGGCGACCACGAGCGCGATCCCGGCCTCGATCGCTTCCAGGATCGCGTCGGCGGCGAAGGCGGGCGGCACATAGACGACGCTTGCATCCGCTCCCGTTTCACGCACGGCCTCGCGCACCGTATCGAACACCGGCAGGCCGAGATGGGTGGCGCCGCCCTTGCCGGGGGTGACGCCGCCGACCATGCGCGTGCCATAGGCGATGGCCTGCTCGGAATGGAAGGTTCCTTGCGCGCCGGTGAAACCCTGGCAGATCACCCGGGTATTGCGGTCAACGAGAACTGACATCAGTTGGCTGGGCTCTGCGGTTTGAGGACGGCGTTGATATTGTCGTCGAGGGGAAGGCGAACCGGATTAAGCAGCTTGAGGCTCAAGCCGCAATCCTTCGCCATGGCCGCAAGCGACGTCGTGGTGAAGTAGTTGACATGGTCGGGATAGCGGAAGCCGCGCCATTTGGCGCCGAGCACAAGCCGGTTCAGGCTGCCATAGTTGGGCACGCGCACATAGACGGCGCCACCGGGGGCGAGCACGCGGGCGCATTGCTCCAGCAACGCTTTCGGCTGCGCTTCGTGCTCGAGGAAGGAGCGGAGCAGAATGCCGGTGAAATACTGCGCGGGAAACTCCTTCACCCCGTCTACGGCGGGAGCGTGGATGGCGCGGCCGCCGCGGGCCCGCATATGCGTATCGGCGGCGCGGGAGAGCTCCTCCGAAATCTCGATGCCGAAGGGGATGAAGGGCTCTGGCACCTTCTTGCCGGACCCGCCGCCGACGTCGAGCACGCGGCCCGGCGCGAATAAACGCTGGAGCCGGCCGGCCACTCCCGGCGAGTAGATGCCCGCGCGCCAGCGCGTCATGCCGTCGAGCCACATGCGAACCGGGCTGTTCGACTTCCGCCGCTCGACCTCCGCCACCCGGGTCTTCTCCCAGGCGAAGTTGCTGACGAGCTGCTTATATTCGGGCGGATTGCGCAGGAAGACGAAGGCGCAAGCGGAGCATTCCACGATCTGCCAGGGCGGCGATGAATAGGCCGGCAGCGCCTGAAACGCAGCCGCCCCACATCGCGGGCAGTCTCGCAACACGCCGTCGACACTCACCATCCGATTCACGCCCTCACGCAGCTTCTTTGACGGCGGCGACGATCTTCTTGGCGGCATCGTCGAGATCGTCGGCCGGGATGATGGCGAGGCCCGACTCCCGCAGCAGCGACTTGCCCCGGGCGACATTGGTGCCTTCGAGCCGCACCACCAGCGGTACCGCGATATTGACTTCGCGCGCGGCGGCGATGATGCCTTCGGCGATGGTGTCGCAACGCATGATGCCGCCGAAGATGTTGACGAGCACACCGTTCACGTTGGGATCGGAGAGGATAATCTTGAACGCCTCGGTGACGCGCTCCTTGGTGGCGCCGCCGCCGACGTCGAGGAAGTTCGCCGGCTCGCCGCCATAGAGCTTGATGATGTCCATGGTGGCCATAGCGAGCCCCGCGCCGTTGACCATGCAGCCGATGCTGCCGTCGAGCTTCACATAGGAGAGGTCGTGCTTGGAGGCTTCGACCTCGGCCGGGTCCTCTTCGTGAATGTCACGCAAGGCTTCGATGTCGGGATGGCGGAACAGGGCGTTGTCCTCGAAACCCATCTTGGCGTCGAGGCACACGAGCCTGTCGTCTTCCGTCACCACGAGCGGGTTGATCTCAATGAGGCTCGCGTCCTTCTCCATGAACAGCGTGTAGAGCGTCTTGATGAGCTTGGCGCATTGCTTGGCGAGATCGCCCTTGAGGTTCAGCGCCGCGGCGATGACCCGGCCGTGAAAGGCGCTCAAACCCGAGGCGGGGTCCACGTTGATGGTGGTGATCAGCTCCGGGGTGTTGGCCGCGACCTCTTCGATGTTCACGCCGCCCTCGGTGGAGGCGACGAAAGCGACGCGACCCGTTGCACGGTCGACCAGGAGCGAGAGATAGAGCTCCCGGGCAATGCTCGTGTCCTCGACCACATAGACGGACCGCACGAGGCGGCCCTTCGGTCCGGTCTGAGGTGTGACGAGCGGCTTGCCGAGCATGCGGTCGGCCTCGGCGTGCAGCTCCTCAAGCGTTTTGACCAGCTTGATGCCGCCGCCTTTGCCGCGGCCGCCGGCATGGATCTGCGCCTTGACGACGAAGATTTCGCTGTCGAGTTTTTTCGCCTGTTCCGCGGCTTCTTC
>JBAUEK010000140.1:0-3666 GCA_049678565.1 Methyloceanibacter sp.
TCGACGAAGATCTTGCCGACCCGCGTCCGCTTCAGCGGATTGGCGGTGTAGCGGTCCGGCCTGACACCAACCAGCGCATCGGCGATGGCCTTGGCGAAGGCCTTGACCTCGTCCCAACCCTGCTTCGGCGCGATCGGGGCGACGAGATGCAGCCCCTTGCCACCGGTCGATTTGAGGAAGCTCTTCAGTCCGAGATCGGCGAGAAAGTCGCGCACCTCGATCGCCGCGGCCTTGATCGTGGCCAGATCGAGCCCCTCATCCGGATCGAGATCGAACACGAGGCGATCGGGCTCGAACAGATGCTTAAGCGAGACGCCCCAATCGTGGATCTCGAGTGCGCTGATCTGCGCCAGCCCGAACAGACCCGCCTCGTCGTCAATATAGAGATAGGGCTTCTTGCTTTCGCCGCCTGAAATGGGAATCTGCTTGATCGCCTTGCTCATGCCCTTCATGGCGTGGCGCTGGAAGAAGTGCTGTCCGTCAATGCCCTCGGGACAGCGCACGAGGCTGATGGGGCGGTTGATCACATAGGGCAGCATGTAGGGCGCGACGGTCTGGTAATAATGCGCAAGGTCGAGCTTGGTCACCCCGAGTTCGGGGTAGAGCACCTTGTCGGGGCTGGAGAGCGTGATGCCGGCGAATACCGGGCCGGATTTCTGACTTGAGCTGCTCATATCGGCTTTGACGCGGTCCGCGCCCTCCTCATTCGAAATCTCGCGGCTCACCTCGGCCGCCGGCTTGTCCTCGCGCAAGCCCTGAAAACTCGGATGGCGCAGGCGGCCGTCGCGCGTCCATTCGGTAAAAGCCACCTCGCACACGAGCGCGGGCGTCACCCACACCGCATCCTTGCGCTCGATAGCCGGCACCTCGACGAAGGGCGATTTGCTCCGCTCGAGCGGCTTGAAGCGCTTGGCCAGCATTTTGAGATTGGCGCTGGAGAAGCCGGTGCCGACCTTGCCGGCGAAGACCAGCTTACTGTGCTCGAAGGTGCCGAGCAGGAGCGAGGAGAAGGGGCGGTCCTTGGCGGTCGAGCGGCTATAGCCGCCAATGACGAATTCGGCGCGCTTGCTGCGTTTGAGCTTGAGCCAGGCCTTGGTCCGGCCGGACACATAGAGTGAGTTGGCGCGCTTCGACACGATGCCTTCAAGGCCGGCGTCGCACGCCTCGCGCAAGAACACCGCCCCCGACCCGTCAACATGGTCGGAATAGACGAGCCAGTCCGGCAGGGGCTTCTCGCCCATCAGGCGTTCGAGCCGCGCCTTGCGCTGGGTCAGCTTCTCGCCGCGCCAATCCTTGCCGTCAAGGAACAGAAGATCGAACAGAAAATAGCGAAACGCCGGATGCTGTGTGTCGATATGTTCCTGCAGCGATTTGAAGTCGGTGATGCCGGAGGGCAGCACGAAGGCAATCTCTCCGTCGAGCAGCGCCTCGTCGCAAGGAAGACTGAGAAGCGCCTTGGCGATCGCGGGAAAGCGTACGGTCCAGTCGAGGCCGCTGCGGCTGAACAACGTGACCTGGTCTCCGGCCTTCCGCGCGATGATGCGATAGCCGTCATATTTGACTTCATGCAGCCAGCCCGGTCCCTCGGGCACCACTTCGCCGAGGGTGGCAAGCTCCGGCGCGATGAATTCAGGCTCGACCGCCCGGCGCGATTTCGGCGGCGGTTTCCCCACCCAGCGGCGGTGTTTTACCTCGGGCTTTTTTTTTGAGCCTTGGAGCTCCAGACCGGCACGTCGCCCGTCTCGATCTCGTCCATGGTCAGCCCGCTCTTGACGCTGGTGTCGTAATCCTGCGTCGGCTCCTCGCCGTCGCCGGCGTAATCGTCGCGCTTCTTGATCAGAAGCCAGTTCTCGCGGCCCCGGTCGCCCGGCTTCGGCTTCATCCGCACCAGCACCCAATCGCCCTTCAGCCTGTCGCCATGCAGCCTGAATTTGAGATCGCCTTTGGCCAACCCCTCGTCGGGGTCGCCGATTGGCTCCCACGTGCCCCGGTCCCAGATCATCACCGGGCCGCCGCCATATTCGCCCTTGGGGATCACGCCTTCGAAGCCGCCATATTCGAGCGGATGGTCCTCGGTCATGACCGCGAGGCGCTTTTGCGTGGGATCGAGGCTCGGCCCCTTGGTCACGGCCCAGCTCTTCAACACGCCGTCATGCTCGAGCCTGAAATCGAAATGGGTCCGCCGTGCCGCGTGCTTCTGGATGACGAAGCTGTTGCCGGTCTTGGCCGCCCGCTTCGGCGCGGGTTCGGGAGTCTTGGTGAAATCCCGCTTGGCGCGATAGGTCGATAGCGAATCCTCGGCCTTGATCCGGGCCATGGTCTTAAGCCGACTTTCGCTTCGGCGCTGCCCGCGAGGTTTTCTTGGTCGAGGCCGCCGCGCGCTTGCTTCCGGCCTTGGCCGGGGCCTTGACCGGTGGCGCGCTCTTGCCCTGCTGCTTCACGCTCTTCTTCAGCGCATCCATGATGTTGATCACCTTGGCGGTGCCGGTCTCGCCGGTGACTAATGTGGGCGCGCGGTGCTCGATCTTGGCGTTGATCAGCTCCCACACCGCCTCGGTATATTCGTCCTTGAATTTTTCGGGCTCGAAGGCACCGGCCTTTCGCTCGATCAGCTCGATGGCGAGGTCCAGGGCCTCCTTGTCGATCTTCACCTCCGGCACCTCCTCGAAGAAGGCGTCGGCCGATTTCACCTCGTCGGCCTGGCGCAGGATTTCGAGCAGCAGGCCGCGCCCGCAAGGCTTCAAGGCCACGATGTTGCTCTGGCCGCGCAGGACGAGCTGGCCGACGCCGATCTTGCCGGCCTTTCTCAGCGCTTCTTGGATGATGACATAGCCCTCTTCGCCGGCATCGCCGTCCGGCAACAGATAATAGGGCCGCTCGAAATAACGGGGATCGATCGCCTCCGGATCGACGAAGCGGACGAGCTCGATGGTCTGTTTGCTCTCGAGCTTCAGCTCATCGATCTCCTTCTGATCGAGCAGGACATATTTGCCCTTTTCATATTCGAAGCCCTTGGTGATTTCCTCGTTTTCGACCGGGCCGACGCCTGGAGCCACCTTCTGGTAGCGGATGCGCTTCCCCGTCGGCTCGTGGATCTGGTGGAATTCGATGCGGCGTTCGCTGCTGGTCGCGGGATAAAGCCTGACCGGGATGGTGACGAGCGAAAGCCTGATATTGCCAGTCCAGAAGGCGCGGGGTGCCATACGCTAGAACTCCTCTTGACGCACGCGCGAGCCAAGGCGTCGGCCGAAAAGGGAGTATAGCCTGAAACGGCGGATCCCGAGCCGTGGTTCCGAAGCCGGCAAGCGAAGCCGGCGCTCACTTCTCAACCTTATAGCCATTCTCGTTAAGCATACGTTCAAGCGCCTCGGGAAAGGTCAGCCGCTCGGTCGTGCCGGGGCAGGCGCCTTCCGCGTCCAGCGGCTGGTCGCAGACATCGAGCCCCCAGTCGGAGCTCCGGTCGTAATAAGCGAGCATGAGCTGCCAAGCCTCCTTGCCCTCGCCGAGCAGGCTTTTCTCGCCCACATAGCCGGCGAGGAAGCCGTTCACGTCCTCCTCGGGCACGGCGTTGATGATGATGTTCCCCATATAGGCCTCATGCACCGGCCGGTAGGCGGGGTCGCCGCTCACAGTCTTCACCTCTCCATCCTCGACCGCGAGGATTCT
>JBAUEK010000141.1:0-13541 GCA_049678565.1 Methyloceanibacter sp.
ATCGCCTATTCACCCGATGCCAGCGACTTTCCCGAGGAATCGCTGATGCTGCTGGAGAAGCTCGATGTCTGGATCATCGACGCACTTCGCTACACTGAGCATCCGAGCCATTTCAGCGTCGATCAGGCGCTCGGCTGGATCGCGCGGGTCAAGCCAAAGCTCGCCGTGCTCACCCATATGCATGTCGATCTCGACTATGAGACGCTGGCGCGCGAGCTGCCCGAGGGTGTCGAGCCAGCCTATGACGGCATGGTGCTGACGACGGAAGGGTGATGTCCGGCCGTCAACCCTGTCTTAGCGATCCAGACTTGACATGTCGCAGGGTCCCCTCCATGTTCCCCATATCTGATTGCTCGCGATCGCGCGAAGCTGCCGCCCCCTTTTGCGGCATTTCATCCCGAAGCAATTTTCCAACATCGTCCGAACCCAGGTAGCGCGTGGGAAACGGCGCAGAAAGCCACCGCGCCCGCTTTTCGCGGCGCGTTTTGGCATAAGGATATTTTTAAGTGAAAGTGACTTCATTTGACGGCCTCGGCCTCGCCGAGCCTTTACAGCTTGCGCTCAAGAAAGAGGATTATTTAGAGCCCACGCCAATTCAGGTGCAGGCCATACCGCTCCTCATCGAAGGCAGAGATTTGCTCGGGATCGCCCAGACGGGCACCGGCAAGACCGCCGCCTTCGCGCTTCCCATTTTGCACCGGCTTTCGGTGCAGCGTTCGCGGTGCTTACCGCGGCGTCCGCGCGCTCTTATCCTGGCTCCGACCCGGGAACTCGCGGGTCAGATCGACGAGCGCTTCCGCGCCTATGGCCGCGGCCTCTCCTTGCGTACGGCCGTGATCTTCGGCGGCGTGGGCCAGGGGCAACAGGTAAAGGCGCTCGCTCGGGGCGTCGACATTCTGATCGCCACGCCAGGGCGCCTGCTGGATCTCTTTTCACAGCGTCATGTCAGCTTCGAGGACGTTTCGATTCTGGTGCTGGACGAGGCCGATCGCATGCTGGACATGGGCTTCATCCGCGACGTGCGGAAGATCGTTGCCGCCTGCGGGAAGGAGCGGCAGACGCTTCTGTTCTCGGCGACCATGCCGCCGGACATCGCCAAGCTGTCGGCCGAGATCTTGCACAATCCGGTCCGCATCGACGTGTCGCCGGCAACCGTCACCGTCGACCGCATCGACCAGCGCGTTTACTTCGTACCGGCGCAGGCCAAGCGCGCGCTTCTGGTGGAACTGCTCGAAGATCCGGCCATGGATCGCGTTCTGATCTTCACCCGCACCAAGCATGGCGCCGATAAAGTCTGCAAGTTTCTGGGGCAGGCTGGTCTCGCGGTGGACGCCCTGCACGGGAACAAGGCGCAAAACGCCCGCGTACGGGCGCTTGAGGCCTTCCGCAGCGGCAAGGCCCGCATTCTCGTCGCCACCGATATTGCCGCGCGGGGGATCGACGTCCCCGCCATCTCGCATGTCATCAATTTCGAGCTGCCGCACGAGCCCGAGAGCTATGTGCACCGCATCGGCAGGACAGCCAGAGCCGGCGCCGAAGGCATCGCCTTCTCGTTCTGCGATTCGAGCGAGCGGTCGCTGCTCAGGTCGATCGAGGGGCTGACAAAGTCCCCGCTCGCCATCGTCGCCCATCGTCACTCCCACGCCGAACCTGCATCGAACGGGCATCGCCAGGACTTTTCGCCCGCCTCCAAGCCGCGCCGGAACGGACGGCGCCAGTATGAGCGGAACCACGAGCCATCGCCCGTCGCTAAGCAGCGCCGGGAGGGATGGCGTCCGGAAACGGCCGTTGCCACGCCTGCCCCTAAGCAGGGCCAGTGGCGCGCGCGCGGCCGCCGCACCGACAGCCTGTCCGGCGCCAGGGGAGCCCTGGCGCGCCCGAGATCGACCCGTGTGTCCCTCACAGGAGAGCACTAGATGAACAAGTTCCCCACGCGCATCAGCGCCGCCAGACGCAATGCGGAAGCGATGTTGAGCCGGAGCAAGAAGCAGGAATCGACGTTGAAGGTGGAACAAGAGCGCGAGCACGACGCGATGGTTGAGAAGACGGCGCGCTTGCGCGCGTTGAGGCTCGCCAAGGAAGACGCTGAGCGGGAGGCGGCGGCGGCGGCGCCACCGCCTCGTCCCAAGCCGCGGGCGGCGCGGCGGAAAGAGAGCTAGAGACCGTCATGGCCTTCAAACCCAATTACAACCAGCAGCGCGCCGATCGCAATCGCAGCAAGGCCCAGAAGAAGCAGGAGAAGCTGCAACGCCGCGAAGAAGAGGCCGCCAAGCGCAAGGCCGATCGTGGCGATGCCCCGGAGGACGGCGCCCCAGCGGCCGACGAGCCCGTGCAGGACAACTAAGGGATCGAGAGTGGAGTAACGGACATGGCCCGCAAGAAGCAACAGGTCGCCAACGGCTTCGTGCTGTTCGACGTCCTCTATGAGGACGGCACGCAGACCTCCAATCGCAAGGTTCCGGCGACCGATCTCGGCGGCCTCGACGGCGATGAGCCGGCGCGCACCTTCATCGAAATGCAAGACCGCAAGATCGGCGAAATGTCGGGCAGCGCACGCGCAGGCATCAAATCGATGGTTCGCTCGCGCAAGCGGGTGGCCTGACCAGCAACCGCCCGCTCAGGACGCCGGCGTGAAGATTTCACCGGTGGCGTCGTTCTCGGCCATCGCCAGCTTGACGAAGATCTCCGTGACCGCTTCCGGTGGGGGAAGCGTCGCCTGGTCTTCCCCCGGATAGGCCTCGGCCCGTATGCGCGTGGCCATGGCTCCGGGATCGACCAAATTCACCCTGATCGATGTTGCCGAGGTTTCGTTGGCATAGGTCTTGGCCAGAGCCTCCAGGGCCGCCTTGGAGACGGAATAGGGCGCCCAATAGGCCCGGGCCGAGCGCGCCACGCCCGAGGTGACGAAGATCACGCGGCCAGCGTCCGAGCGGCGGAGCAGCGGGTCGAGCGTCCGGATCAGCCGCCAATTGGCGGTGACGTTGACGGCGAGCAACCGCTCCCAATGGGACGAAGCAATATGGGGCAGCGGCGACAGCGCCCCCAAGATCGCGGCGTTGCCGACGAACACATCGAGCCGGCCGAAGCGCTCATAAAGCGAAGGTCCCAGCGCGTCGATCGCCGCTCCGTCGGCAAGATCGAGCGGCACGAGGCTCGCGGTGCCGCCGGCGGCCCTGATTTCATCATCCACTTGACCGAGGAATGTCAGGCTGCGCGAGAGCAGAAGCACATGCGCGCCCTCGCGCGTGAAGGCAAGCGCCAAGGCCTTGCCGAGCCCACGCGAGGCGCCGGTGACAAGCGCGATACGATCCTTGAGACGCGATGCGATCAACCGACTTCGGCGAGGAAGGAGAGCTGCTTTTGCTGCGGCGGGCCCTCGCGGTCGCGGAGCCGCGTCGGGTATTCGCCGGTGAAGCAATGGTCGGTGAATTGCGGGTGGGCTGAATCGCGGCCGTCATAGCCCATTGCCTTGTAGATCCCGTCGACTGAAATGAATTGGAGCGAGTCGGCGCCCATGAAGACCCGCATCTCCTCGAGGTTTCGGGTCGCGGCGAGCAGCTTCTCCTGGTCGGGCGTGTCGATGCCGTAAAAGTCGGGATGGGTGATCGGCGGACTGGAAATGCGCATATGCACTTCCTTGGCGCCGGCCTCCCGCATCATCTGCACGATCTTGACCGAGGTCGTGCCGCGCACGACGCTGTCGTCGATCAAGACGATGCGTTTGCCCCTGACCTCGTTCTGGTTGACGCTATGCTTGAGCTTGACGCCGAGCTGGCGAATGCGCTGCTCGGGCTCGATGAAGGTGCGGCCGACATAATGGTTGCGGATGATGCCAAATTCGAAGGGAATGCCGGAGCCTTGCGAATAGCCGATGGCGGCGGGCACGCCGGAATCGGGAATGGGAACGACCACGTCGGCGTCGGCTGGGGCCTCTAACGCCAGCTGGCGGCCCATCTCCTTCCGCACCTCGTAGACGGAGCGGCCGCCGACGATGGAGTCAGGCCTAGAGAAATAAATGTATTCGAAGATGCAGAGGCGCGGCGGAAATTTCGGCACGAAGCGGTGGCTTTCGAGCCCTTCCTTGGTAATCACCACCACCTCGCCATTCTCGACTTCGCGCACGAATTCGGCGCCGATGATGTCGAGGGCACAGGTCTCCGAGGCAAGCACCCAGGATTCCCCGAGCTTGCCGAGAACGAGTGGCCTGATGCCGTAGGGGTCGCGCGCGCCGACGAGCTTCTTGTTGGTCATCCCCACCAGCGAATAGGCGCCCTCGACCTGGAGCAGCGCCTCGATGAATTTCTCCACGAACAGGCGCTTCTCGCTGCGCGCGACGAGATGGAGAATGACTTCGGTGTCGGTGGTGGACTGGCAGATGGCGCCCTTCTTGATCAGCCAGTCGCGCAAGGTGAGCGCGTTGGTGAGATTGCCGTTATGGGCAAGGGCAAAGCCGCCACAATCGAGATCGACGAAGAGCGGCTGCACATTGCGCAACACGCCGTCGCCGCAGGTGGAATAGCGGACATGACCGATGGCCATGTCGCCCTTCAGGCGGTCGATGACCTGGTTCGAGGTGAAGTGGTCGCCGACCAGGCCGAGGCGGCGTTCGGTATGGAAATGCGCGGCGTCGAAGCTGACGATGCCCGCGGCTTCCTGACCCCGATGCTGGAGCGCGTGCAGACCAAGTGCTGTGAGGGCGGCGGCGTCCGGATGGTTGAAGATGCCGAAGACCCCGCACTCCTCGTGCAGCCGGTCCTCATCGAGCCAGCTCAATGACTGATCCTTGACGTCATCATCGGGTTCGGTCACGCGTCCTCGCCTCCTTTAGATGGGTGCCCGAGAGGGCGCTTCAATCCCAACGCGTGTCGTTGTTGTCGCAGCAGAACCCGAAGGTTTAGCCCCTTCGGAGCGCTGGTCGGGCGGCGCTGCCGCCGGTGGCGCATCCGAGGGCGATCCGGGTTCCGCCCCTGGGGTATCGGGCTGAATTTCGGGTACCGCGTCATCTTTCTTGGGGAGGTATTGCTCCGGGTTGAGCGGCATCAGCGATTCGATCGCGACTTGGGTCTGTTTGAGGATCGAATAGGAGCGCGCTTCGGTGATCCAGGTTGGTTGGTCCCTGGCGAGCGCGCTGAACAGGATGAAGACGATCGCCACGAGGAGAAATCCGCGCGCGAGACCGAAGAGAAAACCCAAGGTCCTATCCAGCGCCCCGACCCGACTGTCGAGCACGCGGTCGGAAATCCGGAAGGTGATGAGGCTGACGACGATCAAGGTGATGAGAAAGACGCCGACGGCGAAGCCGATCTGGGCGAAGCCGGGCGAGGGGAAGTAGCTCTCGACCGTCTGCCAATATTTAGGGGTGAGGTAGAGGGCGGCGACGGCGGCTACGGCCCAGGAAAAAATCGATAAGACCTCTCGGGTGAACCCCCGCACCATGGCGAGGAATCCCGATATCAGCATGATGACCACGAGAATGACATCGAGCCAGGAAAAGGGCATGGCGCGAGGCTCCTTGGAGAGGCACGGCGGACCGTATCACGATTCCCCGCGATGAAGCACATATGGCCGGGGGCGGCAACGGAGGATGCGAAATCCGACGCATTGTCGCAGGGGCGGGCCTTGTCTCAGTCTCCGTCCGGCGCGCCGAACGAGGTCACAAGCTCACTGAGCTGAGAGATGGGGATCAGCCGCAAATCCTTGAGCTCGCGGTCGGGAGCGCCTGCCGCCGGCACCATTGCACGCGTGAAACCGAGCTTGGCCGCCTCCTTGAGGCGCTGATCCCGATGGCCCACGGCGCGAATGGCCCCAGTCAGGCTGACCTCGCCGAAATAGACCGCATCGTCAGGCACCGCGCGGCCGGAGAAGGACGATAGCAGTGCCGCGGCCGCGGCGAGGTCGGCGGCCGGGTCGCCAAGCTTCAATCCGCCCGCGACGTTGAGATAGACGTCATGGTTGCCGAGCCGGACGCCGCAGCGGGCCTCCAGCACGGCAATCAGCATGGCGAGGCGATTGGGGTCCCATCCGACCACCGCACGTCTTGGCATGCTGAGCGAAGATGGAGCTACAAGCGCCTGCATTTCCACCAGGATTGGCCGCGTTCCCTCCATGCCAGCAAACACCGCGGTGCCAGGCGCGCCGCGGTCGCGGTCGCTGAGGAACAGGGCCGAGGGGTTTTCAACCTGTTGCAGCCCCTCATAGCGCATCTCGAACACGCCGATCTCGTCGGTCGGCCCAAAGCGGTTCTTCACCGCGCGCAGGATGCGGAATTGATGGCCGCTCTGCCCCTCGAAATAGAGCACCGTATCGACCACGTGCTCGATGACCTTGGGACCGGCGATTTGGCCGTCCTTGGTCACATGGCCGACGAGGACGAGGGTCGATCCGCTTCGCTTGGCGTAAGCGACCAGGGCCGAGGCACAGCCGCGAAGCTGTGAGATCGTCCCGGGCGCGGCCTCGAGCGCCTCGGACCACAGCGTCTGCACCGAATCGATGACGATCAGCGCCGGCGCCTTGCCTTTCCCCAGCGTGGCGATGATGTTGGCGAGGTTGGTCTCGGTGCCGAGCGCCACCGGCGCTTGCGCCAGCCCAAGACGCGCGGCCCGCATTCGCACCTGGGCCGGTGCTTCCTCGCCGGAAAGATAAACGACGCTCGCGCCAGATTGCGACAAGGCTGCTGCGGCCTGGAGCAGAAGCGTCGATTTGCCGATGCCAGGGTCGCCGCCAACGAGAACGGCGGAGCCTGGCACCAGGCCGCCGCCGAGAACGCGGTCGAACTCGGCCATGCCGGTCGGGAAGCGCGGCGGATCGCCCGCGCCGGATTCTAGGCCCTCGAAAATAGCGGCCCGGCCCTTGCCGCCTCTGATCGCAACCAGCGCCGGCGGGCCGGAGGCGGGCGCGGCCTCCTCGACAATGCTGTTCCACTCACCGCAAGCGGCGCATTTACCGGACCAGCGCGCGGTCACCGCGCCGCAAGCTTGACAGACGAAGGCTTTGGAGGCTTTGGCCATGGCGCGTGCCGTTACCCGCCAATATAGCGCCGCGAGGCGCGAGGGCCGAGGCTGGTCAGGACCTCATAGTCGATGGTGCCCGCATGGGCCGCAAGCTGATGGGTGGCGATATTCTCGCCGATCAGCTCGACGAAGGCCCCGCGACAGGCAAGATGCGGAGGGATGCCGGTGACGTCCACCGTGATCAAATCCATCGACACGCGCCCCAGGATCGGGGCGGGGTGGGGCCCGAGATAGACGCTCATGCCCTCCCGATCGTCGTCGGCCGAGAGCGCGCGGAACAGGCCGTCGGCATAACCCACCGCCAGCACCGCGATGCGGGAAACGCGCTTCAGGGTCCGCGAGGCGCCATAGCCCACGCTTTCGCCGGCCGCGACATCGCGCACTCGCAGGATGCGGCCGGTGAGCTGAACCACGGGCGCGAACGGCGTGATGTCCGCTTGGCTCGGTTTGCCGCCATAGAGCGCAATGCCGGGCCGGACCAGGTCGAGATGATAGGCGGGGCCGAGCAGGATGCCGCCGGAATTGGCGAGGCTCGCAAGCGCCTGGGGTAGCTTGCGGCGAAGCGCCTCGAAGCTTCGCCGCTGCGCCTCGCTCTTCGGATGCTCCGGCTCATCGGCGCAGGCGAGATGACTGATCACCAGCGTCAGCTCGAAGGCTCGCCAGACGTCTTGCGCATCGCTCAATGCTTCGACCTCGGTGCTGGAGAGGCCGAGCCGATTCATGCCGGTGTCGATATGGATCGCGGCGGGGAGCCGGGCGCCCGCGGTCGCGCAGAATGCGGCCCACTCCTTGATCTCAGCGACGCTATTCAGCACCGGTCGCAACGCATGAGTGTGCAGGATGGGCGCGGTGCCGGCGAGCAGGCCGTCGAAGACGTAGATCGTCGCCTCCGGCAGAAGGCCGCGCAGATCCCTGGCTTCGGCCGGGGTGGCGACGAAGAAGGTCCTACAGCCAGCGCGTGCCAGGGCCGGGGCGCAGGCGGCCATGCCCAGCCCATAGGCATCGGCCTTGACCACGGCGGCGCATTCGGCCGGCGCGCAGAGCTCCGCGAGGCGCCGGTAATTGGCGGTGAGCGCCGAAAGGTCGATGGTGAGGATCGCCGTGGCGGTCGCCTGGTCGGCCTCGACCTCGCCCGGCTCGCTTGCGGCAACGGCCGGGCGGCCTTGCGTCACTCGATCCGCTCCGGCAGGCGATCCTCCGCCGCGAGATTGCTGAACCGCGTGTATTCGGGCGCGAATTGGAGCCTCACCGTCCCCGTGGGCCCGTGACGCTGCTTGCCGATGATCACGTCGGCCTTGCCGGTGACCAGTTCCATCTCTGTCTGCCACTGCTTGTGCTCTTCGGTGTTCTCGCGCGGCTGTCTCCGCTCCACATAATATTCCTCGCGGAAGACGAACAACACCACATCGGCGTCCTGCTCGATCGAGCCGGATTCGCGCAAATCCGCGAGTTGCGGGCGTTTATCCTCGCGGTTCTCGACTTGGCGCGACAATTGGGACAGCGCCAGCACGGGAACGTGCAGTTCCTTGGCCAGGGCCTTGAGGCCGGTGGTGATCTCCGAGACCTCCTGCACGCGGCCTTCCGAGGCGCGGCGGCTCGAGCCGGAGAGGAGCTGAAGGTAGTCGACGACGATGAGGCCGACGTCGCGTTGCCGCTTCAGGCGTCGCGCGCGCGCCGCCAGCTGGGCCACGGTGATGCCACCCGTCTGGTCGATATAAAGGGGCAGGTTCTGCAACTCCTGCGAGGCCTCGACGATGCGGTCGAACTCATCGGCCTCGATGCGACCGCGGCGAATGCGCTCAGACGGGATGTAGGACTGTTCGGCGATGATGCGGGTGGCGAGTTGCTCGGCCGACATTTCAAGCGAGAAGAACCCGACCACGGCGCCGTCGAGGGCTTTCTCCGATTCGGGGTCGCGCGTATAGGCGCGGGCCACGTGATAGGCGATGTTGGTGGCGAGGGCGGTCTTGCCCATGGAGGGGCGGCCGGCGACGATGATCAGATCCGAGGCTTGCAAGCCGCCCATGCGCTGGTCGAGATCGTTGAAGCCGGTGGCGAGTCCCGACAATCCGCCGTCCCGGCGGTAGGCATTGGCCGCCATGTCGATGGCGTCGGTCAGGGCGGTGGTGAAGGGCTCGAAGCCGGAGCCGTATTTGCCGGTCTCCGCCAGCTCGTACAGCTTCTGCTCGGTATCCTCAATCTGCACCGCCGGCGGCGCGTCGATCGGCGCGTCGAAGGCCACATTGACCATGTCCTCGCCGATCTGGATCAGGTCCCGGCGAATGGCGAGGTCGTAGATGGTGCGCCCGTAATCCTCGGCATTGATGATGGTCGTGGCGTTGGCCGCGAGGCGCCCGAGATATTGGGGAACGGTGAGCTCGCCCACCGGCTCTTCGGCCTGGAAGAAGGTCTTGAGCGTGATCGGCGTGGCGCGCTTGCCGGCCCAGATCAGCTTGGCGGCATGGTCGTAGATGCGTCCATGCAAGGGATCGAAGAAGTGCTCGGCCTTGAGAAAGCTGGAGACGCGGTCGCAAGCCTCGTTATTCACCAGGATGGCGCCGAGCAGGGCCTGCTCCGCCTCCAGATTATGGGGCGGGGCGCGGAAGGTTGGCGTCTCGGCAGGTGCTGGCCGCGCCCGAATCAGTGCGTTGGTCATGGGGTCAGCTAATCAGTCCGGGTGAGTGGAATCTAGATGCCGGGCCTGTGCACAACGGGGAGAGAGCATATTCGCCAACAGGGGACTCAGGTCGATGCTCAACGCTTGACGCGGCGGGCCGGCTGACGGGCGACATTGCGCAGACGGAGCTGCTGCTCCGCTTCGCCAATATAGTCGCGGGTGAGGGGAAGCGCCTTCTGGTCCTTGGTCAACTGAAGTTGGAAGACCATGAGATTCTCGTAGCGAAATCCGATCTCGGCCGCGGCGAAATAGAACTCCCACATCCGGCAGAAGCGCTCGCCATAGCGTTCGGCCGCAATGTGCCAGGCGCCCCGGAAGAGCTGGCGCCAGTGACGGAGCGTCATGGCGTAATGCAACCGGAGAATCTCCAGGTCGGTGACGAGGAGCCCCGCGCGCTCGACCGCGGGCAAGACCTCACTCAAGGCCGGAACGGCGCCGCCGGGAAAGATGTATTTGGTGATGAAGGGATTGGTCGGCGCCGGACCGTCGAAGCGGCCAATCGCATGGATCAGAGCCACCCCATCGCTGGTCAGCAGAGAGCGGATCTTGTCGAAGAAGCTGCGATAGTGGACGACGCCCACATGCTCGAACATCCCGACCGAGACGATGCGGTCGAATTGACCCTCCACCGCACGGTAGTCGCGAAGCTCGAAATTAACGGCCCTGGCCAGGCCCTCGGCACGGGCCCGCTCCCGGGACAATTTGTGCTGCTCCTTGCTCAAGGTCACGCCGGTGACCTCGACATGGGCGGTCTTGGCCAGATAGAGGCCGAGGCCACCCCAGCCAGAGCCAATGTCGAGCACCTTCAGCCCGTCGCGGAGATTGAGCTTGGCCGCGAGATGCCGCTTCTTGGCCATCTGGGCTTCCTCCAGCGACATCGCGTCCTGCTCGAAATAGGCGCAGGAATATTGGCGGTCGCAGTCGAGGAACAAGTCGTAGAGCCGGCTGTCGAGGTCGTAATGGTGCGCGACGTTTCGCTTCGCCCGAGGGGCGGGATTGTACTGCCGCAAACTTCGCTGGATGAACCTCAAGGCGGCATGCAGCTTGGCCAGTCGAGGCCAGGAACGATAGTCGAGATTGGAGAGCAGAAGCTCCAGGAAGTCGTAGACTGTGCCCTGCTCAAAGACGAGGCGCCCTTCCATATAGGCCTCGCCCAGCGCGAGCGCGGGGTTGAAGAAGAGACGCCGCTCGGTACGGTGATCGGCGATGCGGGCGACGACGGTCTGACCATCGCGGTCGCCAAAACCATGGGCGAGCCCGTCGGCATCGACCAGGCGCAGATAGCCTGTCGTGATGGTTTGGTCGAGGAACTGGCGGAGCGGGCGGAACATCGAACCACGCGCCAACCCCTCCCTCCAGGGGAGGAGCCTTCAATAATTTCCTATCGTCAGTCTAAATCTCACACCCGATCAAGACAACCGGCGCGCCAATGGTTCCTTAAGTGTCCGTGACGAAAGCGCGCGGCGGCTACGCGCCTTCCTTGGCCTCGGTCTCCGTGGTCTCCTCGATTGCCTCAGCGATATCAGAGGCTTCCGTACCTTCTTCGAATAGCTTCTCCGCGGCGCGCCTTGCGGCTTCGGCTTCCAGGTCAGCCTCCTCCATGGCCCTGCCGGTCACTTCCTCGCCTCTGGCCTGGCGCGCTGCTTCGTCCTCCGAGCGGGCGACGTTGAGGGTGACACGCGGGCCAACTTCGGCGTGAAGGGCGATCCGCACGTCGTGGAGGCCAAGGGTCTTGATTGGCCGGTCGAGCATGACCTGTGGGCGCTCGATGGAGAAGCCGCCTTCGGTCACGACGCCGGCGATGTCCCGCGTGCTGACCGAGCCATAGAGCTGGCCCGACTCGCCCGCCTGCCGGATGATGATGAAGCTCTGCCCATCCAACTTGACGGCGACGGCCTCGGCTTCGGATTTCTGCTCCAGATTGCGAGCCTCGAGCTGTGACCGGTCCTGCTCAAAGCGCTCGCGATTGGCCTTGGTGGCCCGGAGCGCCTTGCCCTTGGGCAGGAGGAAATTGCGGGCATAGCCGTCCTTGACGGTGACCACGTCGCCCATCTGTCCGAGGCGGCCGATGCGCTCTAGAAGAATGACTTGCATATCGAGACTCCTGTCCTTGTCTGATCGTTAATCCTGGCGGGGTGGATGACCGCGCGCCGCCGCGCGTGCGCGCAGATGCAGCATCGGCTCGCTGAGACCGAGGATGGCCACGGCAATAGCGACCCAACCCAAAATTAAAATGGCGAGATAGAGGGAGGCGAGCATGAGCCCGCGAAAGGCCATGCCCTGGCTGAAGGCGTGCGCCACCGCCAATCCTTGCAGCACATAGGCGAACAGCAATGCTCCGGCGAGCCCCGTGGCCAGGAGGCCGGCGAGGCCCGGCAGGAAGGATGCGAGCAGGCTTCCGGCGAAGGCGAGGAAGAACGCGTTCGGCAGCTCGATGGCGTCAAGCTGGGGCCACGGGCGCAAGGCGCGGCCGGAGGCGTTGACGACCACGCCCGCCAACCAGAGATTGAACAGCGCGATGCTCTGCCAGACGACGGCGAAGGCCGCGGGCAGCGTTCGCGCCAGCACGGCGCTCAAATTACCGATCGTGCTCTCGTTGATCAGGGAGCCGTCGCGGTCGAGGTCCTTGAGGACGCTATGCTCGAGCAGGTTCTTGATCGAGTCGCGATAGGTCTCGGCGTCGTAACCGAGCGTCAGCACCATGATGCCGGCGAGAACGCCGGCCATGACCGCGGCCCAGCCGACTAGACGCCCGATGGGATACCATTCGACCGCGCCAGAGCCTTGGCCCTGCGGGCCGTCCGCCGGCCGCGCCAGCAAAGCGAGATAGCAGAGACCGGCGAGCGGTGCGCCGATGGCGATGGCGAAGATGCCGCCGGTTGCGGGTCCGAGCACGCCTGCGACGAGGAGCGTGCCCGCCAGCGCGGCAACCGCGGCCGAGGTGGAACCCCAGCCGAGCCCGGCCAGGCAGATGGGCAAGGGGGCCAAATAGAAGAGGAGGGCCGCCAGCGCCGTCGCCGTCGCGGCGGAGCCGAATAGAGCCGCGGAAACGAGGCCCGCGCCAGCGCCGATAAGGAGGGGTGTTGCCATCGTCTGTGCTGTCCCGACTCTTTGCGAGAGCGGTTAGGGACGGCGAGCCGTCCCAACCTTTGGCGTCAGCTTGAGTGAGCGGCGGTTAGGCAGCTCGGGTCTCAAGCCTTTATTGAATCAAATACGGCAGAAGGCCGAGGAACCGCGCGCGCTTGATCGCACGGGCAAGCTCGCGCTGCTTCTTGGCCGAGACCGCCGTGATCCGGCTCGGCACGATCTTGCCTCGCTCCGAAATGTAGCGTTGCAAGAGCCTGATGTCCTTGTAGTCGATCTTGGGTGCTTTATCGCCGGAGAAGGGGCAGGTCTTGCGCCGGCGATAAAATGGCCGCCTGGCCGCGCTTTGGGTCATGCTCATCAGTTATCCTCTCCGCTGTCGGAGGTCGCTTCAACCGCGGGCGCGTCGGAGGCCGCTTGCGGCTCGCTCGCGCCAAAATCGCGATCCCGGTCTCTTCGCGGTCCCCGGCGGTCACCACGATCACCGCGGTCACCACGATCACCGCGGTCACCACGATCGCCGCGGTCGCCACGGTCACCCCGGCCGTCGCGCTCGTCGCGATCGGCGCGGCGCATCATCGGCGATGGGGTCTGGTCATGCTCGTCGACCTTGACGGTGAGGAAGCGGATGATGTCGGTGGATAGGCGCATCTGGCGCTCGAGCTCCGCCACCGCATCGGGCGCCGCGTCGATGTTCATCAGCGAGAAATGCGCCTTGCGGTTTTTCTTGATGCGGAAGGCCAGCGATTTGAGGCCCCAATATTCGGACT